>NZ_JBIVGN010000003.1:0-284379 GCF_044748705.1 Pseudomonas sp. NPDC089758 | reverse complement strand
CCCAGGGACAGCGCACTTTTTGAGCAACAACTGTCTTGCTCAACTTCAAAAGCTGGCGCGATCCCTGTGGGAGCCGGCTTGCCGGCGATGGGCCGCAAAGCGGCCCTGGATCACCTAACTGACAGGCATAACCCCAAGGGGCGTTTTCGTCTCAGCCTGTTCAGGCGTAATGCCCCCAGGGACAGCGCACTTTTTGAGCAACAACTGTCTTGCTCAACTTCAAAAGCTGGCGCGATCCCTGTGGGAGCCGGCTTGCCGGCGATGGGCCGCATAGCGGCCCTGGATCACCTAGCTCACAGGCATAACCCCAAGGGGCGTTTTCGTCTCAGCCGGTTCAGGCGTAATGCTTGGCCGGGCTGTTCTCTACCAGGTCCAGCGCCTCATCATTCTCGGCACTGATCTTGTGGTACAGGGCTGCATCGGTGGCCAAGGTCTTCTCGCGAGCCGGGAAGATCTCCTTGAGCTTGGCGGCCCAGGCGCCCTTGGTCTGCTCGGGGAAGCAGCGTTCGATCAGTTCAAGCATGATCGACACCGTCACCGATGCGCCAGGGGACGCGCCGAGCAGCGCTGCCAGGCTGCCGTCCTGTGCCGACACCAACTCGGTACCGAACTGCAGAATGCCGCCTTTTTTCGGATCCTTCTTGATGATCTGCACGCGCTGGCCAGCCACTTCCAGGCGCCAGTCTTCGGCCTTGGCCTGCGGGTAGAAGCGGCGCAGCGACTCGAGGCGCTGTTCCATCGACTGCATCACTTCGCTGACCAGGTACTTGGTCAGGTCCATGTTGTCGCGGGCAACGGCCAGCATCGGGCCAATGTTGCCCATGCGCACCGACAGCGGCAGGTCCATCAACGAGCCGTGCTTGAGGAACTTGGTAGTGAAGCCGGCATAGGGGCCGAACAGCAGCGATGTCTTGCCGTCCACCACGCGGGTGTCCAGGTGCGGCACCGACATCGGCGGCGCGCCAACGGCGGCCTGGCTGTAGACCTTGGCCTGGTGCTGCTTGACGATTTCCGGGTTGTCGCAACGCAGCCACTGGCCGCTCACCGGGAAGCCGCCGAAGCCTTTGCCTTCCGGGATGCCCGACAGTTGCAGTAGCGGCAGTGCCGCGCCGCCGGCGCCGAGGAACACGAAGCGGGCGTCCACTTCACGGCTGCCGCCGCTGTTGACGTCCTTGATGCTGACGGTCCAGCCAGTGCCATTACGGCGCAGGCCAACGACCTTCTTGCTGTACTTGACCTGCGCGTTCTGCGAGTCGCCCAGCAGCTTGAGCAGCTTGTTGGTCAGTGCGCCGAAGTTGACGTCGGTACCTTTGGTCACGCGGGTGGCGGCGATATGCTGGTCGGCCGGGCGGCCTGGCATCATCAGCGGCATCCATTCATTCATCACCGCCTTGTCTTCGGTGTATTCCATCTCGGCGAAGGCGTGGTGCTGCTTGAGCAGCTCGAAACGCTTCTTGAGGAAGGCAACACCTTTGTCACCTTCGACGTAGCTCAGGTGCGGCACAGGGTTGATGAAAGCACGGGCCGGGCCGAAATTGCCTTTTTTGCTCAGGTAAGCCCAGAACTGGCGCGATACCTCGAACTGGGTGTTGATGTGCACGGCCTTCTTGATGTCGATGCTGCCATCGGCGGCCTGGGGCGTGTAGTTCAGCTCGCACAGGCCGGCATGGCCGGTGCCTGCGTTGTTCCAGGGGTTGGAGCTTTCCGCGGCCCCGGAGTCCATCGCCTCGACGACCTCAAGCTTCAGGGTCGGGTCGAGCTCCTTGAGCAGTACGGCCAGGGTGGCACTCATGATGCCCGCGCCTACCAGTACTACATCAACCGATTCGTTCTGCGCCATTTAACGCGTCTCCACAATCTACAGCTACCTAATTGACAGCATAGGACCCCAGGGGTGCCAGGATCGCCATGTCCGACTTTTCGCAGTTCTTGCAACTTCCGCGGACACCGCCAAATCAGTCTTCGGGTTCGTCTATTGAACGCCGTTTGCCCCAGGTGCGGCAATTCGACTTATGGTCAAGGTGTCGTGCGTGCGTTATGGAACGGATTCAGACACCCATGTGAAATGAGCGTATCAGCCGCCTGTTCAGGGCCGTTCGGGACACCTCTGTCGCTATTGCACATGCCAGACTGTTCATTTGCTCGCCACACTCTCGTGAAGTTGTGAAAACCGTTTTTTTCACGCTCTTTTGGAGACGTGAACCTCAAAAGGGGACTGCGCGATGGCAACCCACAGGTTCATGCAGTGCGAAGGGCCGGAAAAGCAGGCACGACAGCCGATGCAAGACCTGAGTGGAAGGCTCTCTGTGGGCGAAGCGGTGAAGGTGCCGGGGTCAAACGGCAAATGCGGGGCCCGATCAGGAGACGTCCTTATAATCGGGGGGAGATTATAACGATGTCGCGGGCAGAAAGGTCGTTATTCGTGCTTTTTATTGCAGCGTTTGTCAGGCGGGCAGGGTGCGCCGCTGCCAATGGCGGCTTGCATGGGCGCAAACCCGGGCGTTGGCGGGCAGTGGGCGGCCCAGCCAGGCAAGCTGGATTTCTGTGACCTGCACCCAGCCGCTGTTGCCGGGTGGCTGGCTGCATTGCTTGAACCCCAGGCAGATGCCGTCGCCATCGAGGCGGGCATAGGTCGTGTGGCGCGAGCGTTGGAAGAGTAGGGTCCAGAGCGAGGCCATGGTGTTGAGTCCTGTGTGTTAGGGCTTGCGGCGAGGATAACCGCCGGACCATGAACCGCGTGTGACAGACGCGCCTGGTATCAAGCGGCGAGCCACAACAAGGCGCCCGCGGGCTTTTACTTCTAGCTTGCCGCTTGTAGCTTGCCGCTAGGTATACTGTGAGCCTTCGCCGCATTTTCTGGAGAAACACGCATGTTGCAACGTCTGTTGTTCGGTTTGCTTGCCGTGGCCAGCCTGAGCCTGGTGGGGTGTGCCCACAGCCCGCAACAACTCAGCCCGCAACCCAAGCTCAACGCCCAGCTCGCCCCGGTCGGCCACGGCCAGCCGGTGGTGGTCAAGGTAGTGGACGGCCGGGCTTCGCAGTCCCTGGGTACTCGTGGTGGCATGTACCCCGAGACCAGCACTATCAGTGTCAGTGGCAATGACATCGTGCCCAAAGTGCAGGCCCAGGCCGAGGCCGCCGTACGCCTGTTGGGCTTCACCCCCACGGCCAACGCCGGCAATGCGCCGCAGCTGACCGTGACCCTGGCCGAGTTGAAGTACCAGTCGCCCAAGGACAACCTGTACGTGACCGAAGCCACCATCGGCGCCACCTTCCGCGCCGATGTGTCGAACGCCAACCGCCGTTACAGCGGCCGCTATGGCGCCTCGTTGGACCAGCGCTTCGGCATGGCGCCCAACCAGGAAACCAACACCAAGCTGGTGAGTGACGTGCTGAGCGATGCGTTGACCCGCCTGTTCAAGGACCCGACCATCGGTCAGGTGCTGGGCGAATAAGCTTTTCGCTGTAGCGAGAAAAAACCGCTGCCTGTTTGCCAGGCAGCGGTTTTTTTTTGCTCGTGCACAGGCCTCAGGCCGCGTCGAAATGAAAGTCCAGCACGCTCACGCCCGTCAGCAGGTCCACCTCTGGCAAATGCTCATGCGCATGCCCGCCCAGCGCGCAATACACCAGCCACTGGCGGTCCTGGACATTGATGGCGAAACCATCGATCAACGCCTGCTGTTCATCGCTCTGGGCAACGAGATAGAGGCGATCCTGGTTTTCGGCGTGCAGCATGAACAAGCTCCGGCTTGGGAAAAGGCCGACAGGGTGGCCTGCCCTTATGACGAGCGTGTGACAGATGAAATTTAGTGACACTTTGTCGCCAATGTCGGGCGTCGGGGCCGGCCTTCGGTAGAATGCCGGCCTTCGCTGACGTTCTGACCGAGGTTGCGTGATGTCCTTGCAAGTGCTCTGGGGGGTTCTGGCCGCCCATCCGACCAAGCTGATCAATCTGCTGGCACTGTTGATGACCTGCCCGGGCGGGTTGCTGCTGCACAGTGCACGGCGTCGCCAGGCCATCACCCGCGAGAGCCTGGCAGCGGACGAAGGCCTGGTGGATGCGTTCGACCAGCGGGTGCCGCGCTATTACTACATTCTCGGCTTTTCCTGCCTGGCGATGGCCTTGCTGCTGTCCTGGTTCAGTACCTGGATCTGAACCCTGCGGGGCCGCCAGGCGGCCCCTGTGATCAGGCAACCGGTGCCTGTTGCCTGACCTGATACTGGTTGCGCACCGGGGTGGCGTATTGCAACACCAGGTATGGCCGCTGCTCCTGCGGGCAGGCGTCCAGGCGGCGTTGCCATTCTTCCTTGGCTTTTGCCAGCTCCTCTGCGGGGAACACCTTCTCGGCGCTCGGCACCTGCAGTGCCTCATCCTTTTCGTCCCACATTGCATAGGCCAGGTAGTGCACCGGGAACAACCGGTAGCCACCCAGGATCTGCCGGTCGATCTCCTGCGCCAGCTGTTTGGTGTCCTCGTAGAACGCGGTTACCGGCGGGGCGAAGTTGATATGGACACGGCCCTTGTAGCCGGTGATGCCTTTGGCAATGCTGTTGTCGTCTTCACCCGGCGCTTTCTGGTAGGTACCGGTGGTCGCACGGATATACAGCTCGCGCGCCTTGGCCTGATCGCAAGGGTCGTACTCGTAGCTGATGGACACCGGGGTGAGGTTGAGGCCCTGGATCACTGCACCGAAAGGCTCGTCCTTGCGGCTCATGTGGAACATCTTGAGGATGGCCGAGTCGGTACGGTCATCACCATCCTTGGCACGGCCTTCGGCCTGGGCGATCCAGATCGAGGTACCGTCGTTGCGGATCGAATGGTTGATGTAGGCCGAGAGCAGCTGGTAGGCCGCGAGCTTTTCACGGCGGCCGCTGAGCGAGCGGTGGACGATGAAACTCTTGTTCAGGCGCATCATGTCGCTGACGAATGGCTTTTGCAGCAGGTTGTCGCCAATGGCGATGCGTGGCGTCGGCAGGCCGGCGTGGTACACCGCGTAGTTGACGAAGGCCGGATCCATGACGATATCACGGTGGTTGGCCAGGAACAGATAGGCGGTACCGGATTTGAGTTGCTCGACGCCTGTGTACGTGACCCCGTCGGTAGCGCGCTCGATGGTGTGGTCGACGTAGTATTCGACCTTGTCCTGCAACGTGGACACGCAGGTGACCCCGGCGAACTCCTTGCGCAGGCGGCGGGCGATCAGCGGCTTGAGCAGCCAGCCGAATGCCCCGGCTGCGCGCGGGAAGCGGAAGTGGGTGAGGATATCGAGGAATGCCGGGTCGCTGAGCAGGCGTGCCAGCACGGCAGGGACCTCAGCATCGTCGTACGGTCGGATGGCATCGAATTCGCCCATCATGCTCTCTTGTTGGAAACGGCTAGGGTAATAAGGTAGGGGTGGGGCCCGAAAAACGGCTCGGACACACGCAGGCCCTGTAAACAGACCGGCAATTATACGCATAAGTCACTGCGGAGGCCGCGATGCTGGAAACCGACTTCTACGATTGCCCTTATTGCGGCGAGCGCGTGGAAACCACCGTGGACATCTCCGGTGGCGACCAGATGTATACCGAAGACTGCCAGGTATGTTGTCAGCCGGTGGTTTTCATCCTGCAGGTGCACGGCGACGAATGGATGCTTGAAGTCAGACGCGAGGACGATGCCTGATGCGGCGGATCTACGAACCAGAAACGTTGCTGGAAGCAGAAATGCTCGCTGGCATGCTGGCCAGCGAGGGCATCGAGGTGCACCTGATCGGCCGTGACCTGATGGGCGGTGTTGGCGAGTTGCCGATGCAAGGCTTGCTCGGGCTTGCGGTGGCCGATGAGCAGGCCGGGTACGCACGGCAGCTGATCGATGCGTACAATGGTGCCCAGCCGCTTGTCGGCGACGAACCGGAGAGCTATCCCGGTACCTTGATCTGCTAGGTTCTGAATTCGCCCATGTGTGGACGCTATGCCCTGTTTCGCTGGCCCCAGGCGCTTGCCAGCCTGCCAGGCTTTCCTGCCGGCCAGCCGGCGCAATGGAATATCTCGCCCGGCGCTTCGGTGCTCATCCAGCGCCAGGTCGACGGCCAGATGCAAGTGGCCAAGGCACGCTGGGGCCTGACCCCGGCCTGGCTCACTGACCTCTCACGCACCCCCGCGCATGCCCGGGCCGAAACTTTGGCCGAGCAGCCCATGTTTCGCGAAGCGTTGCGTCTGCGGCGCTGCCTGATGCCCGCCAACGGCTTTTACGAATGGCGTGGCACGGCACGCAAGCGCCCTTACTGGCTGACGCCGGGGGAGGGCGCGTCGTTGTGGTTCGCGGCCATATGGGAGGCTTATCCGGTCCAGGACCAGGTGTGGTTGAGCTGTGCAGTAGTGACCCAGGCGGCGATGAACCAGCGTCGGCCGCTGATCCTGGATGAGGCGGGGCAGGCTGCTTGGCTGGACCTTGACACGCCGCTGGCGCGTTTGCATGAGCTGCTCGCCAGCCCACCGGCCACGCTACGGGAACGTGCGTTGGCGAATTTCGTCAATGACCCGAAGCTGGATGCGCCCGAGTGCCTGACGCCGGCCTGATGAGGCCCTCACGGCAAATAAAATCTTCCCTGCGGCTCTGGTAGCCCATGGGCGACTCGGCCTAGGATATCCCGCATGTAAAAAGGGAGTGTTTTCATGCGTAAGTCTTTTGTCGTCAGCCTGTTGAGTGCTGGCATCCTGCTGGCTGGCTGCCAGGCGGTCAATACCACCAGCGGGGGTGCTGTGGGCGTTGAGCGCAAGCAGTACATGTTCAGCATGCTCTCGACCGATGAGGTCAACCAGATGTACGCCCAGTCGTACCAGCAGACCCTCGGCGAAGCGTCGAGCAAGGGCGTGCTGGACAAGACCAGCGCCGATGCCAAGCGCGTGCAGGTGATTGCCGACCGGCTGATCGCTCAGGCGCCGAAATTCCGTCCTGATGCCGCGCAGTGGCAGTGGGAGGTCAATGTGATCAAGAGCGATGAGCTCAACGCCAACTGCGGCCCTGGCGGCAAGATCATCGTCTACACCGGTCTGATCGACCAGCTCAAGCTCACCGATGCCGAGATTGCCGCCGTGGTTGGCCATGAAATCGCGCATGCCTTGCGTGAGCACAGCCGCGAGGCGATGTCCAAGGCTTATGGCGTGGAAATGGCCCGCCAGGGTGCAGGTGCGTTGTTTGGCCTTGGCCAGAACAGTATTGCGCTGGCAGACCAGGTGGTGAACTACGCGATGACCCTGCCCAACAGCCGTGCCAATGAAAACGAAGCTGACCTGATCGGCCTGGAGCTGTCGGCACGTGCCGGCTACGACCCGAATGCCGCGATCACCTTGTGGAACAAGATGAGCAAGGCGTCCGAAGGCGCACCGCCTGAGTTCATGAGCACCCACCCGGCGTCCGAGAGCCGGATCGCCTCGTTGCAGGCAGCGATTCCCAAAGTCATGCCTCTGTACCAGGCCGCCAAGAAGTAAGAGCAGCTACAAGCTACAAGCTACAAGCTACAAGCTACAAGCTGCAAGCAAGAGCAAGAGCAAGAGCAAGAGCAAGAGCAAGAGCAGTACGCGTATGTCTGCCTCTCTCGTACAGCTTGCAGCTTGCAGCTCAAAGCTTGCAGCTTAACCCCCCACCCAGCCGCTGGCTTTCATGGCCGAGTAGACTGCGACGATTGCCAGCACGATGAAGGCTGTTGCGGCGAGGCGGCGAATCAGCGTCAGCGGCAGCTTTTCTGCGGCAAAATTGCCCGCCAGGACTACCGGTACATTCGCAATCAGCATGCCCAGCGTGGTACCGATGATGACCATGATCAGGTGCGGGTACTGAGCTGCCAGCATCACCGTCGCAACCTGGGTCTTGTCACCGATCTCGGCCAGGAAGAATGCGATCAGCGTGGTCAGGAACGGGCCGAAACGTCGCGCAGGGTTTTCATCATCATCCATCTTGTCCGGCACCAGGGTCCACAGGGCCGTCGCAGTGAAGCTCGCAGCCAGTATCCAGTGCAGCGCTGTCTCGCTGAAGAACCCGCTGACCCAGGCACCCACTGCACCTGCTGCGGCATGGTTGGCCAGGGTGGCGGCGATGATGCCGGCGATGATCGGCCACGGCTTGCGGAAACGGGCAGCGAGAATGAGCGCGAGCAGCTGCGTCTTGTCGCCAATTTCGGCTAACGCGACGATCGCGGTGGGTACGAGAAGAGATTCCAGCATCAGGATTCCTGTGGGGGCGGGTCGACACGGCTATGACACGTACAGCCTCCCCGCCCCGGGTAAGGTGTGCGTGTCATAGGTCTTGTCAAACCCCGGATCCGTCTGCGCAGATCGTGGGTCGCACGCGCCATGGCCTGTGGGCCAAGTGTGTTGACGCGTGCCGGGCAAGCAGGTTGCTTGCGGGAGACTACTCCCCTAGGACGGTGCGGATTCTGCCTAGGCGAAACGGTTTGGGCAAGCCCTGTTTTTGTCAGCGTGTTGCCTGATAGATGCGAAAGCCGTCTGCCTCGGCGCAGGTCCGGCAGTTGCCCAGAGCGCCTTCGATCAGTGGCTGATAACGCAGGAAGCTGTTGGCAACCAAGCGAATTTCGCCGTCTTTTCGCAGATGTTGCCCTGATTTTTTCAGCAGGTTTTCCGAAGCCTGGTAGTTGGTATGCACCCCGGTATGGAACGGCGGGTTGCTCAGGATCAGGCTCAAGTCGCCGGGCGCAGCATCGATACCGTCGCCACTGATCACTTCACCTTCCAGCTGATTGGCCGCCAGTGTCAGGCGACTGGCGGCCACGGCGAAGGCGTCCACGTCCAGCATCGTGACCCGGCTCTGGGGGTAACGGCGTTTGACCGCGGCGCCGAGTACGCCGGCACCACAACCGAAGTCCAGTACATGGCCCACGGGCAGGTTATCCAAGTGTTTGAGCAGCAACGCCGTGCCGCGGTCCAGACGGCCGTGGCTGAACACCCCAGGCAGGCTGACCACGTGCAGTGGGCCGTCTTCCAGTTCGAGCGTGAAGCGTTCGGCCAGGCTTTCCAGTGGCTTGGCTTCGGGCGCGTTGTCCACGGTGACCTGCCACAGCTGGCAATGCCGGGCACTGTCGAGCTTGCGTGGCTTGCCCAAGGCTTGCAGAAGCTTGGCCGCGCCTTCGATGCCGCCGCGTTTTTCGCCCACCAGATAGAGCTCGCCACCGCCCAGGCGTGACGCCAGTGCGTTAACCAAGTAGGCCGCCAGTTCGCGCGACTTGGGCAGGTACAGCACTGCCGCCTCGAAGGGGACCGACGGCACGTCGACGCCGTAATGGCTGCGCCCGGCAAAGCGGGCGTCGAGCATGGCCTGATCGCCCGCATGCCACGTCCAGGCCTGAGCCTGCGGCAACTGGCCGAGCAGGTCATCGGCGGGGGCGCCGGCGATCAGCAGCCGAGCCTGGAACAGGTCCGCCTGGCGGAGCAAAACTTCACTGCGCGGGTCCATGGACGACGCCTCCTGAAAAAAGTGGCGCAGTGTAGCAGAGCCTGCCCTTGCGCTCAGCTGACCACGCGGCGTGGTTGGCCGGCAAAGAATGCCTGGGTGTTCTCGCTGAGCTGGCCGACGATGCGCTGGCGCGACTCCACCGCGCCCCAGGCGCTATGCGGTGTGATCAGCAGGCGCGGGATGTCGCTGGCCAGCAGCGGGTTGCCGTTGACCGGTGGTTCGACGCTCAGTACATCGGTGGCAGCGCCGCCCAGATGGCCGCGACGCAGGGTTTCAGCCAGGGCGTGCTCGTCGATCAGGCCGCCGCGGGCAGTATTGACCACCAGCGCGCCGGGCTTGAGCAAGGCCAGCTCACGTTCACCGATCATATGCCGGGTGTGTTCGTTGAGAGGGCAGTGCAGGGTCAGGGCATCGACTTGCGGCAGCAATTCATCCAGCGGCAGGCGGTCGTCGCGCGCCGGGCGCCCGGGGATCTGCCCGCTCAACACGCGCATGCCAAAGGCTTGCGCCAGCCGCGCGACGGCGCCACCGAGTTCACCATGGCCGAGCAGGCCCAGGGTTTTGCCTTCCAGTTCCACGATCGGAAAGTCCAGCAGGCAGAACTGGCTGGCCTTGGCCCATTGCCCCTCGGCCACCGCCCGGTTGTAGTCGCACAGGCGCGTGGCCAACGCCAGCAGCAGGGCCAGAGTGTGTTGTGCCACCGAGGGTGTGCCGTAGCCCTGGCAGTTGCAGACCGTGATGCCCTGGGCGCGGGCGGCAGCCAGGTCGACGTTGTTGGTGCCGGTGGCGGCGACCAGGATCAGCTTGAGCTGTGGGTTGGCAGCCAGGGCGTTGGCGTCGAGCATGACCTTGTTGCTGACCACCGCAACGGCGCCCTGCAGGCGCTCGGCTACCTGATCCGGGCGGGTGGCGTCGTACAGTTCGAAGGCGTCGAACTGGCTCTGCAGCGGTGATAGGTCGAGGTCACCAAGGTCCAGGGATTTATGGTCGAGAAACACGGCGCGACGCGGGCTGGGCATAGGTACGGCTCCAGTGGCAGGGCAAGGGTTGGTCCATCGACCGCACAATGCCACTCATACCTCGCGCAGCCAAATCATTCCTTCGGCTGATTTGACCGTCACATTGACGAACTACAGTAGGTAGCAGACTTGTCCGGCCAGCTTTTCAAGAAGGGATAACCATGCTGCAGACCCGCATCATCAAGCCCGCCGAGGGCGCCTACAGCTTTCCTCTGCTGATCAAACGCCTGCTGATGTCCGGCAGCCGCTATGAAAAGACCCGCGAAATCGTCTATCGCGACCAGTTGCGGCTGACTTATCCACAGCTCAACGAACGTATCGCCCGCCTGGCCAACGTGCTGACCGAAGCCGGGGTCAAGGCCGGTGACACCGTGGCGGTGATGGATTGGGACAGCCACCGTTATCTGGAATGCATGTTCGCCATCCCGATGATCGGCGCGGTGGTGCACACCATCAACGTGCGCCTGTCGCCTGAGCAGATCCTCTACACCATGAACCACGCCGAGGACCGCTTCGTGCTGGTCAACAGCGATTTTGTCGGCCTTTACCAGTCCATTGCCGGGCAGTTGACTACGGTCGACAAGACCCTGCTGCTGACCGATGGCCCGGACAAGTCCGCCGAGTTGCCGAACCTGGTGGGCGAGTACGAGCAGTTGCTCGCTGCGGCCAGCGCGCAGTACGACTTCCCGGACTTCGACGAGAACTCGGTCGCCACCACTTTCTACACCACCGGCACCACAGGTAACCCCAAGGGCGTTTACTTCACCCATCGCCAGTTGGTGCTGCACACCTTGGCCGAGGCTTCGGTGACCGGCAGTATCGACAGCGTCCGCCTGCTTGGCAGCAATGATGTGTACATGCCCATCACCCCCATGTTTCACGTGCATGCCTGGGGCATCCCGTATGCGGCCACCATGCTCGGCATGAAGCAGGTGTACCCGGGCCGCTACGAGCCCGACATGCTGATCAAGCTGTGGCGGGACGAAAAGGTCACCTTCTCGCACTGCGTGCCCACCATCCTGCAGATGTTGCTCAATTGCCCGAGCTCCCAGGGCCAGCACTTCGGCGGCTGGAAGATCATCATCGGTGGCAGTGCGCTCAACCGCTCGCTTTATCAGGCGGCGCTGGCCCGGGGTATTCAGCTGACTGCAGCCTATGGCATGTCCGAGACCTGCCCGCTGATTTCTGCCGCGCACCTGAACGATGAGCTGCAGGCCGGCAGCGAAGACGAACGCGTGACCTACCGCATCAAGGCAGGTGTGCCGGTGCCACTGGTGGAGGCAGCGATCGTCGATGGCGATGGCAATTTCCTCCCGGCAGATGGCGAGACTCAAGGCGAGCTGGTGTTGCGTGCCCCTTGGTTGACCATGGGCTACTTCAAGGAACCGCAGAAAAGCGAGGAGCTGTGGCAGGGTGGCTGGCTGCACACCGGTGACGTCGCCACGCTCGACGGCATGGGTTACATAGACATCCGCGACCGCATCAAAGACGTTATCAAGACCGGGGGCGAATGGATTTCCTCTCTGGACCTCGAGGACCTGATCAGCCGCCATCCTGATGTGCGTGAGGTTGCAGTGGTTGGGGTCGCCGACCCGCAGTGGGGTGAGCGCCCGTTCGCCCTGCTGGTGGTGCGTGACGGCCAGATGGTCGATGCCAAGGCGTTGAAGGAGCACCTCAAGCCGTTTGTGGAACAAGGTCACATCAACAAGTGGGCGATTCCCTGCCAGATCGCCGTTGTTACAGAAATTCCCAAGACCAGTGTCGGGAAACTCGACAAGAAGCGCATCCGCCAGGACATCGTCCAGTGGCAGGCAAGTAACAGCGCCTTCCTTTCCACCCTTTAACCGCATGGCGGGTCGTGTGCCCCACAACACGACCCGCAGGCCAGAGCGGCTGGCACCTTGCCATTCAGTAAAAATCGGCCATGCTTGAGCACTGCCGGTGCGCAACCTGGTTACACGCCAGGGCGAATTGGCCAAGGGAATGCAAATCACACTTTAGAGGGATCAAGCACCTTGGTCGGCTGGCTATAGTCGGGGCCAGGGGATTTTCAGGAATGGGGGAGGGCGACACGCGCAACACGTGTCGTCACGGGCGCAAGCCTGAACACCGGTCGCACGGGCCGTTCTTGAAAGGACTCACTGCCATAACAAAAAAGTACATGGAGTAGCGTCGATGACATCTGCATACCCGTTCTGGCGTCGGGCCAAGCTGCCTTTGGCCGTCAGCCTTGCTTCCACGCTCGCAAGCCCTGCTTTCGCGGTCAGTTTCAACATCGGGGAAATCGAAGGCCAGTTCGACTCGTCGCTCTCTGTCGGGGCCAGCTGGTCGACCGCCAACCCGAACAGCAACCTGATCGGCGCCAACAACGGCGGCAAGGGTCTTTCGCAAACTTCGGACGATGGTCACCTCAACTTCAAGAAAGGTGAAACCTTCTCGAAGATCTTCAAAGGCATTCATGACCTTGAACTGAAGTACGGGGACACCGGGATCTTCGTGCGGGGCAAGTACTGGTACGACTTCGAACTCAAGGACGAAAACCGCGAGTTCAAGGACATCAGCGATTCAAACCGCAAAGAGGGCGCAAAATCGTCTGGCGCCGAACTGCTCGACGCGTTCGTCTATCACAACTACGCCATTGGTGATCAGCCCGGCTCGGTGCGTCTGGGCAAGCAGGTGGTGAGCTGGGGGGAAAGTACCTTCATCGGCGGCGGCATCAACGCGGTCAACCCGATCGATGTTTCAGCGTTCCGCCGGCCAGGGGCTGAAATCAAGGAAGGCCTGATCCCGGTCAACATGTTCTACGTCTCGCAGAGCCTCACCGACAACCTGTCGGCCGAAGCTTTCTACCAGATCGAGTGGGACCAGACCGTTGTCGACAACTGCAGCACCTTCTTCTCCCAGCCCGACGTGATCGCCGACGGCTGTGACAACAACCTGGCCGTGCTGGCCACGCAAAACACCTTGGCCAGCCGGCTTGGGCCGCTGGCTGCGCCTGTCGCGGCCACTCTGGCTGCACGCGGTGTGAGTTACGGCTCCCCCGATGAGGGCGTGATCGTGCGCCGTGGCGCGGATCGCGATGCGCGGGACAGTGGCCAGTTTGGCGTTGCATTGCGCTATATGTATGAGCCGCTCAATACCGAGTTCGGTGGCTACTTCATGAACTACCACAGCCGTGCGCCGATCTTCAGTGGTCGCGGTGCCGATGCCCAGTTCTACGATCCAGCCGGCCTGGCGGGCGCGCTGGTCAGTGCGGGGGTGCCGGCTGCTGCGCTCGCGAGCCTGTTGCCAAGCCTCATGCCATTGCAGGTTGCAGGCAACTCCAGCTACTACGTGGAGTACCCGGAGGACATCCGCCTGTATGGTCTGAGCTTCTCGACCACACTGCCTACCGGTACCGCCTGGAGCGGGGAGGTCAGCTACCGGCCGAACGCTCCAGTGCAGCTCAATACCACCGATATCCTCTACTCGGGCCTGACGCCGCTCAACCCAGATGTGTCTGTGTTGCAGGGCACACCTGGTGCCGATCAGCCTGGCTATCGTCGCAAGGAAATCACCCAGCTGCAGACCACCTTCACCCACTTCTTCGATCAGGTGATGGGTGCCGAGCGGCTGACCATGGTCGGCGAAATCGGCTGGACCCACGTCGGTGGCCTGGAAAGCACCTCCAAGATGCGTTACGGGCGTGACCCGGTGTTCGGCCCTGGGCCTCTGCCCAACGGCCAGTGCGAGGCGCTCAACAGCAGTACGCTGGGCACCGCCGATGCCAACAACGTATCGCGCTACTGCGAGAACGATGGCTATACCACGTCTGATTCCTGGGGCTATCGCGTCCGTGCGATCTGGGACTACAACAACGTCTTTGCCGGTGTGAACCTGCGCCCCAGCCTGGCCTGGTCGCATGACGTCGATGGTTACTCGCCGGGCCCTGGCGGCAACTTCGAGGAAGGCCGCAAGGCCGTCAGCCTTGGGCTGGACGCCGAGTATCAGCAGACCTACACCGCGAGCCTGTCGTACACCAATTTCTTCGACGGCAAGTACAGCACCGTGGATGATCGCGACTTCGTCGCCCTCAGCTTCGGCGTGAACTTCTAAGCACACAGATCCAGGACGACACGACATGAACAAGACCAGAAGTCTGCTGCAAGCCGGTGTACTGGGCCTGTCCCTGCTGGCAACCAGCGTCATGGCTGCGGTTTCCGCCGATGAAGCGGCAAAGCTGGGCAGCACCCTGACCCCGATGGGCGCGGAAAAAGCCGGAAACGCCGACGGTTCCATCGGCCCGTGGCAGCCGCTGTCAAAGACTGCAGGCAGCGTCGATGCCAAGGGTTTCCTTTCCGACCCCTATGCCAGCGACAAGCCACTGTTCACCATCACCGCGCAGAACGTTGACCAGTACAAGGACAAGCTGTCGCCAGGCCAGGTGGCAATGTTCAAGCGCTACCCGGAAACCTTCAAGATCCCGGTGTACAAGACCCACCGCGGTTCCACGGTACCTGACGATGTGTTCGCCGCCATCAAGAAGAATGCCACCGCGACCACGCTGGTCGAAGGCGGCAACGGCCTGAACAACTTCCAGACCGCCGTGCCATTCCCGATTCCCAAGACTGGCATCGAGGTTATCTGGAACCACATCACCCGCTACCGTGGCGGCAGCGTCAGCCGTTTGGTAACCCAGGCCACGCCGCAGCAGAACGGCTCCTACAGCCTGGTGTACTTCGCCGACCAGTTCGTCTTTCGCGACAAGATGAAGGACTTCGATCCGAACAACCCGGGCAACGTCCTGTTCTACTTCAAGCAGGAGGTGACCGCACCGGCACGCCTGGCCGGTACCGTGCTGCTGGTGCACGAAACCCTCGACCAGGTGAAAGAGCCACGCAAGGCCTGGATCTACAACGCCGGCCAGCGTCGCGTGCGCCAGGCACCGCAGGTGTCGTATGACGGGCCAGGTACCGCAGCCGACGGCCTGCGTACCTCGGACAACCTGGACATGTACAACGGTGCGCCAGACCGCTACGACTGGAAGCTTGAAGGCAAGAAGGAGATGTACATCGCCTCCAACGCTTACAAGCTCGACGATCCTAAGCTCAAGTACTCCGACATCCTCAAGGCCGGTCACATCAATCAGGACCTGACCCGTTACGAGCTGCGCCGGGTCTGGCATGTGGTCGCGACGCTCAAGCCGGGCCAGCGCCACATCTATGCCAAGCGCGACTTCTATATCGACGAGGATACTTGGCAGGCAGCGGTGATCGACCAGTATGACGGCCGCGGCCAGCTGTGGCGGGTTTCCGAGGCGCACGCCCAGGATTACTACAATGTGCAGGTACCGTGGTACACCCTGGAGGCCATCTACGACCTGCAATCGGGCCGTTACCTGGCCTTGGGCATGAAGAACGAGGAGAAGCGCGCCTACGACTTCGGCTTCAGTGCCAGCAAGGCAGATTTCCAGCCAGCTGCGCTGCGCCAGTCGGGTATTCGCTGACCCGCTAGTGTTTCACCCCTTGTGATACTCCCAGAACGCCCCGGCTTGCCGGGGCGTTTCTGTTACGGCCCCTCCATTGAGTCGCCGGGGCAGTCATAAAGCGGGTGAATATCTCGCTAAACCCTGCGCCAGCCCTCTGTCAATCAGCCCCGTCTTTTTTTGTCGTAGTCTTTTACGGGCCATTTGCGCCCATCATCTTCAAATGCTCCGCATTACCCGCTAGTCTCGGAACAATCCGTACTGCCGTAGTCTTCCAATCAGAACGAGCCGGCCATGACTGATTTGTCCCGTACGCATGGAGTCGCCAGCCAGGCCGTGGGCCTGCTGGACGGGCGTTTCTTCCGGCCGCCGCTGCCGCACGGCCACGTGCCGCGTGCGCGCCTGTGCCAGCGCTTGCAGGCTGGTCTCGGCGGCCGTTTGTTGCTGGTCAATGCACCGGCAGGCTTTGGCAAGAGCTCCTTGGCCATGGAGTTCTGCGAGGCGCTGCCCGACCATTGGCGCAGCCTCTGGCTGGGGCTGAGCCAGCGCGATGCCGACCCGGGCCGTTTTCTCGAGCGCTTGCTAGAGGGCCTGCAGCAGTACTGCCCGGCGTTGGGCGGCCAGGCCATGGGCCTGCTGAAAATGCGCCAGCGCCACCAACCCTTCGCCTTCGAGGAGTGGATCGACAGCTTGCTCGACGAGTTGGCGTTGTACCTGCAAGCTGACACACCGCTGCTGCTGGTGCTGGACGACTATCACCTGGCCCAGGGGCCAGTGCTCGATCGCTGCCTGCAGTTTTTTCTCAACCACTTGCCGGCCGGCTTGGTGTTGCTGGTCACCAGCCGCCAGCGGCCAGACTGGCACCTGGCGCGGCTGCGGCTCTCGCGGCAACTGGTCGAGATCAACGAGCAGGAGCTGCGCCTGACGCCCGACGAGGCCCTGGCCGTTATCGGACGCCAGCCTACAGGCCTGCGCGGCCAGGCCTTGGACAACCTGATCCAGCGCAGCGACGGCTGGGTTGCCGGATTGCGGTTCTGGCAGCTGGCGGCCAGCGAGTCCGGCGACGAGCATGCGCTGCCCCAGGCTCTGCATGGCGGTGAAGGGCTGATCCGCGATTATCTGCTGGAAGAAGTCATCGAAATCCTGCCGGAAGACGTGCAGGCGTTTCTGTTCGACACGGCGTGCCAGGAGCGCTTCTGCGCGGCGTTGTGCGATGCCCTGCGCGAGCGCGACGACAGCGCGGCCATCCTGCATTACCTGCAAGCGCACCAGGTGTTTCTGGTGCCGCTGGACGAGCATGGCCACTGGTATCGCTACCATCACCTGTTCTCCGACCTGTTACGCAGCCGCCAGTCCAACGAACCGCAGGCGCACCTGCACCTGCGTGCCTGCCGTTGGTTCCAGGCTCAGGGGCTGCTTGACGAAGCGGTGGAGCAAGCCCTGCGGGCTGGCCATCTGGACGTTGCCGCTGACCTGGTGCAGAGCCTGTCGGAGGAGCAGCTGTTGGCCGAGCAGAACGTCGGCATGCTGCTGCGCTGGAAGATGGACTTGCCCGACAGCCTGCTGATCAGTACGCCCCGGCTGATCGTGCTGTACAGCTGGGCGCTGGGCCTGGCGTGCCAGTTGGACGCCGCCGAAGAGCTGGCAAGCTACCTCAGCCGCTTTTTGCCAGCGCCTTCAGCCACCGCGCAACGCTCCATGCTGGCCCAGTGGCTGGCCTTGAGCGGGGTAATCGCACGTGGCCGCGGTGATCGCGAACGCACCCTGGCCTATTGTGGTGAGGCGCTGCAAAGCCTGCCTTGCAAACGTTACGGGCAGCGTCTGGTGTGCCTGTCGACGCTGTCCAACCTGGCCATTGCCGATGGCGACTTCTGGCGGGCGCGTGGTTGGAACCGCGAGGCGCTGGAGCTGGCCCAGCGGGTTGGCAACCCTTTGTTCGAAGCCTTGGCGCACTACGACCGTGCCCGGGTGCTGCATGCCAGGGGCGAGGCACTGCGCGCGCTGGATGAAGTACGCCAAGGGCTGCACCGCCTTCAGGGCCTCTCGGCGCAGCGGCTGTATGCGGTGCGCGCGCGGCTGACGTTGTACGAGGGTTACCTGCTGGTGACGCGCCTGCAACCTGCGCAAGGGCGTGCGCGCTTGCGTGCGGGGCTGGGCGAAGCGCGCGCCTGCCGCGACATCAGCGTGCTGATAGGTCACTGCGTGATCGCAACCCTCGATGGCCGTGAAGGGCGCTACGCCGACGCCTTCGCCGAGTTGGCCGAAGCCGAGAGGCTGATGCATATCTGGGATGTGCCGCCGATCTTCTACCTGGCCATGATCACGCTGGTGAAGTGCGAGTTGTGGCTGGCGCAGGGGCGTATCGACCTGGCCGAGTCCTGGCTGCTGCGCCTGGGCCAGACGTACGGTGGCGAACAGCCGGCGGCGGCGCCGGAGTTCCACCCGTTGTTACCGCTGCACATCGAGTTGCAGCAGGCCTTGCTCGAACGCATCCAAGGCCGCAGTGAGGATGCCGCTGCGCGCCTGCGCGGCCTGGTCGAGCGCGGGCAGGTCAGCGGCGGCATGATGCTGACCCTCAGCGCGCTGTGCCAACTGATGGCCTTGTCGTTGGAGCAGGGTGCCGAGGCGCAGGCTGCCGAGCGTTTGCCCGTGGCCCTGGCAGCAGCCCAAGGCGGGGTGATGCAGCCGTTTCAGTGGTTGATCGAGCAGCACCCGCTGTGGCTTCGCGAGCAGCTGCTCGCACGGCCCGCCTGCAAGGTTCAGGTGGAGCTGCTGGCTCGTCTGCCCGAGCTGGCGGCGCCGAGTAGCGGCACGTGCGAGGCGCTGAGTGGTCGTGAGCTGGCAGTGCTGGAGTTGATCGCCCAAGGCTGCTCGAACCAGCAGATCAGCGAGCGCCTGTTCATCTCCTTGCACACGGTCAAGACCCACGCCAGCCATATCAACAGCAAACTCGGGGTAGAGCGGCGTACCCAGGCGGTGGCACGGGCCAAGTCGTTGGGCCTGCTGGCCTGATGCCGGCCGTTGACAGCCTGGCCGGATAAACGACCGCCCAGGCCAGCCTCTGGCTGCTGCACAGCCTGCCCTCATCTTTTGCGCCTGCCTGCCGATACACGTTTCGGCGGTATGCATCGCCGCACGCCACCCTCCCATCATCCAATACAGGTCGTGTTGATGCTGCAGTACGGGCAAAAGAGCTTTCTGATCGTCGATGACTTCACCGACTTTCGCACGTCGACGCGCTCCATGCTGCGCGAGCTGGGCGTGCGTGACGTCGACACTGCCGACAGCGGTGAGCAGGCCCTGCGCATGTGCGGGCAAAAGCGCTATGACTACATTCTTCAGGATTTCCACCTTGGGGATGGCAAGAAGAACGGCCAGCAAGTGCTGGAGGACATGATCCTCGACAAGCTGATCAGCCACGAGTGCGTGTTCATCATGGTGACCGCCGAGAGTAGCCAGGCCATCGTGCTCAGCGCCCTGGAGCACGAGCCCGATGCCTACCTGACCAAACCGTTCAACCGGGTAGGCCTGGCTCAGCGCCTGGACAAGCTGACGCAGCGCAAGACCTTGCTCAAGCCGATCCTGCAGGCCCTGGACCGTGGCCGCCCGGCCGAAGTGCTGGCAGCGTGCGCCGAGTTGTGCAAGAAGGACCCGCGTTTCGCGCCCCTGTGCCTGCGTTACCGGGCTGATGCTTTGCGCGATCTGAACCGCTTCGACGAGCTGGAAAAGTTCCTCAAGGGCATTCTCGCCAGCCGTCCGCAGCCATGGGTGTATGCGGCACTGGGCAGCCTGATGCACAAGCGTGGCCAGCATGCCCAGGCCCAGGGCGTTTATGAGCAGGCGCTCAAGGCCTTCCCGATCATGCCCGGGCTTTACGACGGCATGGCGGATGTTCTGGTGGCCCAAGGCGAGACCAAGCGCGCGCAGAACATGCTTGAAGAAGCCGTGCGCCTGTCGCCCCTGGCCGTACGCCGCCAGGCCGCGCTGGGCAAACTGGCGCTGGACAACGAAGACTTCGAAAGCGCCTCGAAGGCGTTTCGCCACGCGGTGAACCAAGGCCAGAGCTCGCGCTACAAGGATGCCGAAAGCAACCTTGGGCTGGTGCAGGCATTGATGAACAAGAACGCCGGCTTCGGCCTGGATGCACGTACCCGAGTCGAGATCAACACCGTGCTCAGCGAGGTGGCCAAGGACAACGTCGAGGATCAGGGCCTGCAAGTGCGTGCGCGCTTGATGAAAGCTGCCAGCCTGCAGCAGGCCGGTGATGCAGAGACCGCCGCCAAGCTGACCGAGCAGGCCCTGCAGCGGCTGGACAAGATGGACCAGTTCTTCTCGGTCGAAGCCGCCCTGACCGTGGCCAAACAGCTGCAGGCCCTGGGCCAGGAAGACGCCGGCGGTACGATCCTCAAGGGCTGTGTGGAAACCTACGGCGATGACCCGAAGGTCATGCAGAGTGTGGCCAAGCTGACGGATGACCCCACTGTGCTCGGGGCGGTTACCGAAGCGGTGGACCTCAACCGCCAGGGCGTGCGCAGCTATCAGGCCGGGCAGCTCAATGAAGCCCTGCAGATGTTCCGCAAGGCCCTGTCACTGCAACCGAAGAACATCAGCATCGCCCTGAACACTGCCCAGGCGCTGTTGCGCATCGGTGGCGAAGCCACACCGCCGGCAATCATGCAGGAGTGTCGCAATTGCCTGACCAGCGTCGCGGGTATCCCTGCCAGCGACAGCCGGTATGACCGTTACCGCAAACTGCACATCAAGGTGTTCGGCGCATGAGCCAGGACAATCAGGGGCTGGATTTCTCCACGGTGATCGCCTCCACCGTGCACGACCTGAAAAACTCGTTGTCTGCGCTGATCCAGTCCCACGACCAGTGGCTGGCGCGCCTGCCCGAGGAGCTGCGCGGGGGAACCGAGCAGGGCGTGATCGAGCACGAATTCCGCCACCTCAATGGCATGCTGGTACAAATGCTGGGCTTGTACAAACTGGGCGTGAACCAGCTGCCGGTGTGCCCGGACTATCACGAGCTGGACGACTTCATCGAAGCGCAGCTGGCGGCTCATCAGCAAGTGCTGGAGCGCAACGATATCCTCGCCACCTGGCGCATCGACAGCGAAAATCCGCTGGGCTTCTTCGACCGGGAGCTGGTCGCTTCGGTGATTGCCAATGTGATCACCAATGCCACCCGCTATGCCGGCCATGCGCTATTGATCAGCATTGCGGAGGAAAACGAGCAATTGGTGATCAGCGTCAACGATGACGGCCCTGGCTACCCGGCCCGCATGCTTGAGCGGCAGCAGGATTATGTACAGGGCATCGATGCTCAGAGCGGCAGCACCGGGCTAGGCCTTTATTTCGCCGCGCGCATCGCTGCGCTGCATGAGCGCGATGGCGTGCGGGGGCGGATCGAGATCGCCAATGGTGGCGCGCTTGGCGGAGGCTTGTTCAGGTTGTATCTGCCGTAGGCGCGATGTCATAGGCCCTGAAAGCTTCCAGGCAGGCGTTCGATCCTCGACAAAACCGCATAATTGCCTCCCTGGGGCGGGCAACGATAACATCCAGGCAGTCGTCAGGAGCCCCCATGAACACTGCCCCAACCACCCTCATCCGCGAAACCTTCCCCGTCGCGCCTTTGCAGTGCAATTGCACCCTGATCGGCGATCCGCTGACCAAAAAGGCCATCGCCGTCGACCCCGGTGGTGACCCGGAGAAGATCCTCGCCCGCCTGCAGGCCCACGGCCTGACCCTGGTGAGCATCATCCACACCCATGCGCACTTCGATCATTTCCTCGCCTCGGGCAAGCTCAAGGAGCTGACCGGTGCCACCTTGCACCTGCACAAGGACGACCAAGTGCTGTGGGACAACCTGGAGATGCAGTGCCAGATGTTCGGTGTCCCTTATACCCCGGTGCCCTCGCCAGACCGCTGGCTGGGTGACGATGAAGCGCTGGCCTGCGGCTGTGGCGTGGCGTTGCACACGCCCGGGCATACGCCGGGTTCGATGAGTTTCTGGTTCGCTGACGCCAAGCTGTTGGTGGCTGGAGACACCCTGTTCCGGCGTGGCATCGGCCGTACCGATTTGTGGGGTGGCGATCAGCGGGCTATCGTTCGTTCGATCAAGGAGCGGCTGTATCGCCTGGATGAAGATGCAATCGTGGTCACCGGCCACGGCCCTGATACCCGGCTGGGTGACGAGATGCGTGAGAACCCGTTCGTGCGGGCCTGAACCAGCATGAACAGTTCGTCATGGAATTTTTTTGTCTAAGCGCGATCCAAGGCTGGCATAGATGCATTCATGATGTGCCGCACACACGAATTATTGTAGGAGCTTGTCCATGTTCACCATGCGTCGCCTGATTATCGTCGCAACCGCTGCAGCCCTGATGACCGGCTGTGCCGGCCAGAACCCCTACGACAGCCAAGGTCAGGCGCAAGGTGGTTCGACCGGGATGAGCAAGACCGCCAAGTACGGCGGCCTGGGCGCGCTGGCCGGCGCCATCGCCGGTGCCGCCATCGACCATGACAACCGTGGCAAGGGCGCGCTGATTGGCGCCGCTGCGGTAGGTGCTGCGGCTGCGGGTTACGGTTACTACGCTGACAAGCAAGAAGCCGAACTGCGTGCGCAGATGGCCAACACCGGCGTCGAAGTGCAGCGCCAGGGCGATCAGATCAAGCTGATCATGCCGGGCAACATCACGTTCGCCACCGATTCAGCGAACATCGCACCAAGCTTCTACTCGCCGCTGAACAACCTGGCCACCTCGTTCAAGCAGTTCAACCAGAACACCATCGAAGTGGTTGGTTTCACTGACAGCACCGGCAGCCGCCAGCACAACATGGACCTGTCGCAGCGCCGTGCCCAGGCAGTGAGCACCTATCTGACCTCGCAAGGCGTGGACGCATCGCGCGTGTCGGTGCGTGGCATGGGCCCGGACCAGCCGATCGCGAGCAACGCCGATGCCAATGGCCGTGCGCAGAACCGCCGCGTCGAGGTCAACCTCAAGCCTATCCCTGGCCAGCAGTACGATCAGCAGGGGCAGGTGCAGCAGTACCCTTGAACCAGCAGGGCCGCTGTGCGGCCCAATCGCCGGCAAGCCGGCTCCCACCGGGATCGCGAGCGCCACTGACCCGTGTGGCTGGCTTGCCGGCGATTGGGCTGCAGAGCAGCCCAGGCTAGCGCCATCAGTACTGCGTTGCACCGCCACACAGTCCAATCTGCAAGCGCCACAGACCCATGTGGGAGCCGGCTTGCCGGCGATTGGGCTGCAGAGCAGCCCAGGCTAGCGCCATCAGTACTGCGTTGCACCGCCTCCTACAGTCCAATCTGCAAGCGCCACGGACCCGTGTGGGAGCCGGCTTGCCGGCGATTGGGCTGCAAAGCAGCCCCCGGTTTCAACGCACCACGCTGGCCTGAATGGCTGTCAGCGCGATCGTGTGCACGATATCGTCCACCTGAGCGCCCCGCGGCAGGTCGTTCACCGGTTTGCGCAGCCCTTGCAGCATTGGCCCCAGGCTAACGCCATCGGTACTGCGTTGCACCGCCTTGTGGGTGGTGTTGCCAGTGTTCAGGTCTGGGAACACGAACACGGTGGCGCGCCCTGCCACTTGGCTGTTCGGCGCCAACTGGCGGGCGATGGCCGGGTTGGCGGCAGCGTCGTACTGCAGCGGGCCGTCGATCACAAGGCCCCGCTCGGCCTCTTGTGCCAGGCGCGTTGCTTCGCGCACCTTCTCGACTTCCTCGTCGCTCGCCGAGTCACTTGAATAGCTGATCATCGCCACCCGTGGCGCAATGCCGAAGGCTTGCGCCGATTCAGCGCTCTGCCGCGCGATTTCAGCCAGCTCGCTGGCGCTGGGGTGCGGGTTCATCACGCAGTCGCCGTACACCAGTACCTGCTCGGGGAACAGCATGAAAAAGACCGAAGACACCAGGCTGGCCCCGGGTGCGGTCTTGATCAGCTGCAGGGCAGGGCGGATGGTGTTGGCGGTGGAATGCACCAGGCCGGACACCAGGCCGTCGACCTCGTCCAGCGCAAGCATCATGGTGCCGATCACCACCGGGTCTTCCAGCTGTTGCTCAGCCATCGGCGCATTGAGGTTCTTGCTTTTGCGCAGGTCGACCATCGGCTCGACATAGCGCCCGCGAATCAACTCAGGGTCAAGGATTTCCAGGTCCGCCGGCAGTGTAATCCCCTGCGCACGGGCCACCGCTTCGACGTCCTCGGGCTTGGCCAGCAGCACGCAGCGGGCGATGCCCCGCGCCTGGCAGATCGCAGCGGCCTGTACCAGCAATGGTTCGGCGCCTTCGGGCAGGACAATACGTTTGTTGGCCTGCTGCGCCCGCTGTATCAGCTGGTAACGGAACACTGCAGGTGACAGGCGCAGCTCACGTGGAGTACCACAGCGCTGGTGCAGCCAGGCAGCGTCGAGGTGGCTGGCGACGAAATCGGTGATGAACTCGGCGCGCTCACGGTCGTCCACCGGGATCTCGCGGTTGAGCGAGTTGAGCTGGTTGGCCGTGTCGTACGAACCGGTGCTGACCGAGAGGATCGGCAAGCCAGCCTGCAGGGCGCCGCGGCACAGGCCGAGGATGCGTGCATCGGGCTTGCTGTCGCTGGTCAGCAGCAGGCCGGCCAGGGGCACGCCGTTGATCGCGGCCAGGCTCACCGCCAGAATGATGTCGTCGCGGTCGCCCGGGGTCACCACCAGGGTGCCTGGCGTAAGCAACGGCACGGTATTGGCCACGGTGCGTGCACAGATGATGATCTTGTTCATGCGCCGTTGCTCGTAGTCACCGGCATTGATCACCTGGGCGCCAAGCAGGTCGGCCACATCACGGGTGCGCGGGGCGTTGAGTTCGGGTTGGTAGGGGATGCAGCCGAGCAGCCTGAAATCGTTGCCGCGCAGCAGCGGCGAGTGCTCGCGCAGGCGTGCGGCGAATTCGGCCATGCTTTCGTCGGTGCGGACCTTGTTGAGGATCACCCCGAGCACTTTCGGGTCGCGCGGGCCACCGAACAGTTGGGCCTGCAACTCGACCCGCCCGGACAGTTCGCTGAGCACTTCGTTTTCTGGCGCCGACACCAGGATCACTTCGGCATCCAGGCTCTTGGCAAGGTGCAGGTTGACCCGTGCTGCGTAGCTGGCGTGGCGGGTCGGCACCATGCCTTCGACCACCACCACGTCGTTGCCCACGCAAGCCTGCTGGTAAAGGCGGATGATTTCTTCGAGCAGCTCGTCGAGTTGGCCATCGCCGAGCATACGCTCGACCTGAGCGAGGCTCAGCGGCATTGGCGGCTTGATACCGTGGGTGCGTGCGACCAGTTCGCTGGAGCGTTCCGGGCCGGTATCCCCGGGGTGGGGCTGGGCGATCGGCTTGAAAAAACCGACCTTTAGCCCGGCCCGTTCCAACGTGCGCACCAGGCCGAGGCTGATGGATGTCAGGCCGACACCGAAGTCGGTCGGCGCAATGAAAAATGTCTGCATGCGTGCTTCTCGGAATAAGCGTTGCAAGGAATCAACGGCCAAGGGTATCGCTATCGGCCTCTTGTGCACACCAGCCACAGGCGAAAGCCTGGCCAATGCGCAGTGCACGCTGCTGGGGGTCGAGCACCCACGGGCGTGCCTGCCACGGTGGCTGATGGCGCAGGTGCTGGGTGTGGCCGCAGGACAGCTGGACCACCCAGTGGCCTTCGTGGTCCTGGTGAAAGCCCATGATCCGACTGATGGATCTCCCAGCCGCCGCGCTGCGTTCGCAATCGGGCGATGCGTTGGTTACACTTGTGCGCTCTACATTCTTTTGCAAAAGGTCTTGCCCCATGCTGATCGCCGCCAACAAGGCAGTCTCCATCGACTATACCCTGACCAACGACGCCGGGGAGACCATCGACAGCTCCGCCGGTGGCGCGCCGCTGGTCTACCTGCACGGCCACTCCAACATCATCCCGGGCCTGGAAAAAGCCCTGGAAGGCAAACAGGCTGGCGACGAACTGAACGTCAGCGTCGAGCCTGAAGAGGCTTACGGCGAATACCTGGCCGAACTGGTCAGCACCCTGAACCGCAGCATGTTCGAAGGTGTCGACCAAGTGGAAGTGGGCATGCAGTTCCATGCCTCGGCACCGGACGGCCAGATGCAGATCGTCACCATCCGTGACGTGGACGGCGACGACGTGACTGTCGACGGCAACCACCCGCTGGCCGGCCAGCGTCTGAACTTCCAGGTCAAGGTCGTCAACGTGCGTGATGCCAGCGAAGAAGAAATCGCTCACCGTCACGTCCACGGTGAAGGTGGCCATCACCACTGATTTTCTGCGCTAAGCTCAGAAAGTCGCCAGGCGCTCGGACAAGCCGACATACCTCCCCGCGAGGTGCACGGCTTGGATGAGCGCCTTTTTAGTGGGCGCTGTTCGCCCCAGCGGCAACCGGGAACCTGAGAGGGGATTCATCATGAGTGCATTTCACGACCTGACGTTAAAGGCGCTTAACGGCCAGGACCTGCCTTTGGCACCGTTCAAGGGCCAGGTAGTGCTGGTGGTCAATGTCGCCTCCAAGTGTGGCCTGACGCCGCAATACGCTTCGCTGGAAAAGCTGCAGCAGCAGTTCAAGGGGAAGGGCTTCAACGTGCTTGGCTTGCCCTGTAACCAGTTCGCGGGCCAGGAGCCGGGCAGCGAGAAGGAAATCCAGGAGTTCTGCAGCCTCAACTATGGCGTGAGCTTCCCATTGGGGGCCAAGCTGGAGGTCAACGGGCCGCAGCGTCATTCGCTGTACCGCCTGCTGGCGGGTGAGGGCGCCGAGTTTCCTGGCGATATCAGCTGGAACTTCGAAAAGTTTCTGGTGGGCAAGGACGGGCGGGTGTTGGCGCGTTTCGCACCGCGTACGGCGCCGGATGATCCAACCGTGGTGCAAGCCATCGAGAAAGCGTTGGGCTGACGATCCCTGGGGCCGCTTCGCGCCCCCAGCGATACCGCAGAATCACCCCGATCAATAATGCTGGGCCATGCCTTCCACTGGCCCTAACCTCAGGCGTATTTCCTCACCCAGACGGAAGCGCCCAATGTCCACCAACCCCCTGTTCCAGCCATTCACCCTCGGCGCGCTCCAGTTGCCGACCCGTGTCGTGATGGCGCCGATGACCCGTACCTTCTGCCCTGGCGGCGTACCGCACGACGGCGTGGTCGAGTACTACCGCCGTCGCGCCGCTGCAGGTGTGGGCTTGATCATCACTGAAGGCACCACGGTCGAACACAAGGCTGCCAACGGTTATGCCCATGTCCCGCGTTTTCATGGGGAAGATGCCTTGGCCGGTTGGGCGCGTGTAGTCGATGCTGTCCACGCCGAAGGTGGGCGTATCGTGCCGCAGTTGTGGCATGTGGGTGCGGTACGCCGCCTGGGCACCGAGCCGGACCCCGAGGTGCCGGGCTATGGGCCAAGCGAAAAGGCCAAGGATGGCCAGGTGCTGGTGCACGGCATGACACACGATGATATCCGTGAGGTGATCGCCGCGTTCGCCGCTGCAGCACGCGATGCCCAGGCCATCGGCATGGACGGCGTGGAAATCCATGGCGCCCACGGCTATCTGATCGACCAGTTCTTCTGGGCAGCCAGCAACCGCCGCGAGGATGAGTACGGCGGCGACCTGGCCGGCCGCTCGCGCTTTGCCATCGAGCTGATCCAGGCCGTGCGGGCGGCCGTGGGCCCTGACTTCCCGATCATCTTCCGCTTCTCGCAATGGAAGCAGCAGGATTACAACGCCCGCCTGGTTGAAACACCTGAGGCACTGGCCGCTTTCCTCAAGCCCCTGTCCGATGCGGGTGTGGATATCTTTCATTGTTCGACGCGACGGTTCTGGGAACCGGAGTTCGAAGGTTCCGAGCTGAACCTCGCCGGTTGGACGCGCAAGCTGACTGGCAAACCGACCATTACCGTGGGTAGCGTCGGGCTCGACGGCGAGTTCCTGCAGTTCATGGTCGATACCGACAAGGTGGCCAAGCCCGCCAGCCTCGAAGGTTTGCTACGCCGCCTGGGTGATGAGGAATTTGACCTGGTGGCCGTAGGCCGGGCTTTGCTGGTGGATGCCGAATGGGCGCAGAAGGTTCGCGAAGGCCGCGAAGCACAGGTGCTGCCGTTCAGCCGCGAGGCGCTGGCGACCCTGGCTTGACCGCCAGGGCGGTGCCTGCGGGCTCGCTACCCGCGCGCGCTAGCAGGCAAGCGTTGTACAGGTGCGTCTCGAATTGCTCGACGATCGCCGGCCAGCCTTGGCGGCTGGCGTGCTGGCGGGCATTCAGACGCACCCGGCGCAGGGTTTCGCTTTCTTCGAGCAGCCAGCAGGCGGCATCGATGAACGCCACCTGATCACCGGGCATGGCCAGGGCGCCACTGTGCCCCTGGCGGATATGCTGGGCGGCGGCGGCTTCATCATAGGCCACCACCGCCAGCCCCGAGGCCATGGCTTCGAGCACTACATTGCCAAAAGTCTCGGTCAGGCTGGGGAACAGAAACAGGTCGCCGCTGGCATAGTGCTCGGCCAGTGACTCACCTCGCTGGGCGCCACAGAACACGGCATCGGGCAACTGCTGTTCGAGCGCAGCGCGCTGCGGGCCGTCACCGACCACGATCAGGCGCAGCCGCTTGTGTGGATAAGTCTTCTTCAGGGCGTCCATACAGGGGCGTAGCAGCCCCAGATTCTTTTCTGCCGCCAGGCGCCCAACGTGCAGTACGGCGATGTCTTCAGGGCCCAACCCCCAGGTATCACGCATCGGCTGACTGCGCCTGGTCGGGTTGAACAGGCAGGCGTCCACCCCACGGGCCATCAACGCCAGGCGTTCGAAGCCACGCCGCTCCAGTTCCAGCTTCTGGCTGGCGCTGGGTACCAAGGTGGCACCGGTGCGTCGGTGGAACCAACGCAAGTAATGAGTGAGCAGCCGCGCCAGCAGGCCAAGGCCATACCGGCCGCAATACTGCGGGAAATTGGTATGGAAACCGCTGACCACCGGGACGCCCAAGCGCCGGGCCGCCCGTAATGCGCTGAGCCCCAGAGGCCCTTGCGTGGCAATGTACAGCACATCCGGGCGCTGCCGGCGCCAGCGCCGCAATAGCGTGTGCATCGACACTTCGCCCCATTGCAGCCCCGGGTATCCCGGCAGGCCCCAGCCGCGGCACAGCAACAGGTTCTGATCGTCGCCTGCAGGCAATTCGCCGGCCTGGCGTGGCCGTACGATCTCGACCTGGTGGCCACGCTGTCGCAGGCCATCGCCAAGTTGGCCAAGTGTATTGGCCACGCCGTTGATTTCGGGTGGGAAGGTTTCGCTGACGAGGGTGATGCGCAGGGCTGGTGTGTTCATGAAAAAAGTTTCCGCTCGCCGCGTTGCGCCCATGTGACAGCCTTGTGACGCGCCCGTGACGCCTGATCGCCGGCCGTTTCAGTGGGATGAATATTTCCTTGAGCAGCACTCAAGAGCCCTGATAGGCAGCCGATGAAGATGCATCTGATCAGGTGACGCGCTCCGGGAGCGGTGATGTTCAACAGCAAGCTCAAAAAAGAAATCCAGCAACTGCGCGAGGAGCTTCATTCCATCGAGCAGATCAAGAACAGCCTGGACAGCGAAATGCTGGTGCTCCAGCTCGACCCCCAAGGGCGTATCGAGCTGGTCAACGGCAACTTCGAGAAAGAGATGCTGTACCGTAGCGAGCAACTGATCGGGCGCAGTATCGAAGAAATCGTGCCGGAACATGTGAAGAAGCTCGACTTCTACCAGCGCATGAAAAGCGCCATCCACCGCGGCGAACACCTCAATGGTGCCTTCCGCTTGCTGCGTGGCAACGGCGAAGAAGCCTGGCTGCGCTCAATCCTGCAACCGGTCAAGGGCAGTGATGGGCGCATCAGGCATTTCTCCATGCACTCCAGCGACCTGACCCGCACCATCGAGACCTCGCGCGAACACGAAAGCCTCATCAAGGCCTTGATGCGCTCCACTGCGGTGATCGAATTCAATCTTGACGGCCTGGTGCTGACTGCCAATGACCGCTTTCTGCAGACGGTGGGCTACAGCCTGGAGCAGGTTCGCGGCAAGCATCACCGCATGTTCTGCGAGCCGGAAGAAGCCAACTCGGCGGGCTATCAGGCATTCTGGGACAAGCTGCGCCGCGGTGAGTACGTGGCCGACCGCTTCAAGCGGATCGATGCCCATGGCCGTACCGTGTGGCTGGAGGCTTCCTACAACCCGATCATCGATGCCCATGATGTGCTGTACAAGGTAGTGAAGTTCGCCACCGTGATCACCGACCAGGTCAATCAGGAGCAAGCCGTGGCGCAGGCAGCGGACATCGCCTACACCACCTCGCTCGAAACCGACAGCAGCGCGCGCAAGGCTACCGATGTGGTGACCCAGACCGTCGAGGTGATGCGCGGCTTGGAGGGCTCGATGCAGGACGCCGCGGACGGTATCCAGGCGTTGGACAAGCAGTCCAAGGTGATCGGCGCAATCATCAAGACCATCAGCGATATTGCCGGCCAGACCAACCTGCTGGCGCTCAACGCCGCCATCGAGGCCGCGCGTGCCGGGGAGCAGGGGCGTGGCTTCGCGGTGGTCGCCGACGAAGTGCGCCAGTTGGCTTCACGTACGAGTACCGCTACTGAAGAGATCGCCAAGGTCGTGCAGCAGAATGAGCAATTGGCCCAGGCGGCGGTGGACATCATCGATACCAGCAAGCGCCAGGCCGAACAGGGGCTTGCGCTGGCGGCGGATACCGGAGGCGTGATCGTCGAAATTCAGGAGGGGGCGAAGAAAGTGGTGGATGCGGTGGGGCAGTTTTCCAGCCAGCTGAGCCATTGAGACGGTTGCCGCATGACAACGCCAAATACCCGGAGCAGATAGGCGCCGGGTACGCAGTCATGGGTCAGGCAGTCAGTTGCTCGTAGACGTCACTGGCAATGGCAGCGAAGGTTTCGATACTGGCGTACTTGCCATCGATGCGGTGCTCGTCAGCGAACGAATGCGCGATGCCGAAGACGCCGCTGGTCTCACCCCTGATGACCGGATGCTCATTGTTTTGCACAGCCTCGACCAGCAGGATTACCAGCGAGGCGCTGTGAGTCACCACCTGCTCACTTGGGTCATTGACGCTGTTGACGAACAGCGCGGAGGCCGGAAAATCGATGCCTTGGGCCTGCAACGCTTCATCCAGCCGCCAGTTGGCCTTGTGCTTGAGAATCTCGAAGCCTTGCAGGTGCTCAGGAATGCCAGACAGGTCCAAATAGTCTTTATCGTCGTTCATAGTGTTCAACTCCTGATTATCGGGCTGCGAAGATGCGGCCCGATAATCAGTAGACAACGGCGGGTAATGCGGCTAGCCGTACATATGTCTCGCTAGCGCTCCCTCACCCAGAACAGCGTCGCCCCCGCCACCGCAGCCGGCATCATCAGCACGTTTACGCCTGGTATAAGCAACGCCAGGTACGTGATGCCACCGAAGCCCATCGACTGCCAGCGCTTCTCGCGCAACCAGGCCAGCATGTCCTGCCAGCTCATCTTGTTGTTGTCCGCCGGGTAGTCGATGTACTGGATGGCCATCATCCACACACCGAAGATCAGCCACAGCGGCGCGGCGATCACGTTGACCACCGGGATGAACGAGAGGATGAACAGCGCGATGGCCCGTGGCAGGAAGTAGCCGAGCTTACGCATTTCGCGGCCGAAGGTGCGTGGCACCATCGCCACCAGTTCGCCCCAGCTGAAGGCTGGGAAGTTATCCTCGCCACGCACCACCACCTCGACCTTTTCGGCCAGAAAGCCATTGAAAGGCGCGGCGATGATGTTGGCCACCAGGGTGAAGGTGAAGAACACCATCAGCACCAGCAAGGCGACGAAAAGCGGCCAGAGGATGTAGCTGAGAAAGCTCAGCCAGTCGGGCAGGGTTGGCAACAGGGCATCGAGCCAAAGGCCGAACTGGTGGCCGGCGAAGTAGATCATGCCGCCGAACAGCAGCAGGTTGATCGCCAACGGCAGCAGCACGAACAACCGCAGATTGGGGCTGAGCACCAGTTTCAGGCCTTCGCGCAGGTACTGGGGGCCGGAGAGGACAGGGGCTTGCATCGAGACGCTCCGCAGAGAAGGGAAAACGCGCTGACCTTACCGGCTTTGCCGCGCCGACGAAAGGCGGGCAGCGTGCGGGAAACTGCCTGTAACAAAAGCGCCAGGGCCTTTTTCGTAGGTGAAATTGACGTATAGAGGGTGCCTATGAGGTGGATTGTCGAAGGATATTTCCTTAATCTCTGCCACCTCGCTACAGTGCGCTCAACTTTCAGGTTTCGGACCTGCGCGTTGTAGCCTTCCCCAAGTGCTGCGTGGGTCCTTTTTAATTTCCAGCTGGCGCAGCCGGTATACCGATGCCGGCCCCTGAGGCCCGCTCGACAGGAGTTCGACATGTCTGAAGTACGTCATTCGCGCGTCATCATCCTCGGTTCCGGCCCTGCCGGTTACAGCGCGGCGGTGTACGCCGCCCGCGCCAACCTCAAGCCGCTGCTGATCACCGGCATGCAGGCTGGCGGCCAACTGACCACCACTACCGAAGTCGACAACTGGCCAGGCGACCCCCATGGCCTGACCGGCCCGGCGCTGATGCAGCGCATGCAGGAACACGCCGAGCGTTTCGAGACCGAGATCGTCTTCGACCACATCAACGCCGTGGACCTGGCCAACAAGCCCTTCACCCTGCAGGGTGACAGCGGCAAGTACACCTGCGACGCGCTGATCATCGCCACGGGTGCCAGCGCGCGCTACCTGGGCCTGCCGTCGGAAGAAACCTTCATGGGCAAGGGTGTGTCGGCTTGCGCTACCTGCGACGGCTTCTTCTACCGCAACAAGCCGGTGGCAGTGGTTGGCGGTGGTAACACTGCCGTGGAAGAGGCGTTGTACCTGGCCAACATCGCCAGCAAGGTAACCCTGGTGCACCGCCGCGAAACGTTCCGCGCCGAAAAGATCCTGGTCGACAAGCTCAACGCCCGCGTCGCCGAAGGCAAGATCGAGCTCAAGCTCAACGCTACCTTGGATGAAGTGCTGGGTGACAACATGGGCGTGACCGGTGCGCGCTTGAAGAACAACGATGGCAGCAGCGACGAAATCAAGGTCGACGGCGTGTTCATCGCTATCGGTCACACGCCGAACACCTCGCTGTTCGAAGGCCAGCTCACCCTGAAGGACGGCTACCTGGTGGTCAACGGCGGCCGTGAAGGCAACGCTACCGCCACCAATGTCGAAGGTGTGTTTGCCGCAGGCGACGTGGCTGACCACGTTTACCGCCAGGCGATCACCTCTGCTGGTGCCGGCTGCATGGCGGCGCTGGATGTCGAGCGTTACCTGGACGGCCTGGCCAACGCCTCGTTCTGATCTGTTGCCGGTTTTTAGCGTTTCAGGGCTGCTACGCAGCCCATCGCCGGCTTGCCGGCGATGGGCCGCAAAGCGGCCCCCATCCCAACACATCGCGCCATCTGGCCGGTGTTTTCTCTAGTCCCGGTTCAGCCCCCTTCAGAGGCTCAGGCGCATCGACAGGTCGACAGCCTTCACATCCTTGGTCATCGCACCAATGGAGATGTAGTCCACCCCAGTCTCGGCAATCACCCGCAGGGTGCTTTCAGTTACCCCGCCACTGGCCTCCAGCTTGGCTTTGCCAGCGGTAATGCGTACCGCTTCGCCCATTTCGTCCAGGCTCAGCTCATCGAGCATGATGATGTCAGCACCGGCGCTCAACGCCTGGCGCAGTTCATCCAGGCTTTCCACTTCGATTTCCACCGGCTTGCCCGGCGCAATGCGGTGGGCTGCCGCTACTGCTTCGGGCACACCGCCGCTGGCGGCAATATGGTTTTCCTTGATCAGGAACGCATCGAACAGGCCGATGCGGTGGTTGTGGCAGCCGCCGCAGGTCACCGCATATTTTTGCGCCAGGCGCAGGCCGGGCAGGGTCTTGCGGGTGTCGAGCAGTTGCACCTGGGTGCCTTCGACCAGGTCGGCGAGCGCACGGGCCCGCGTGGCCACGCCCGACAGCATCTGCAGGAAGTTCAGCGCACTTCGCTCGCCGCTGAGCAGTGAACGTGCCGGGCCTTCGAGGTGGAACAGCGCCTGGTTGGCCGTGGCACGGTCACCATCGGCCACCTGCCAGTGCACCGCAACACGCGGATCGAGTTGACGGAACACGGCATCGACCCAGGCGGTGCCGGCAATCACGCAATCTTCGCGGGTGATGATGGTGGCCTTGGCCAGGCGCTCGGCCGGAATCAGCTGCGCGGTGATGTCGCCGCTGCCGATGTCCTCCAGCAGCGCGCGGCGCACGTTGGCTTCGATCTCGGCGGTCAGGTCGGCAAGGCGTAGGTTCGGCATGGTCGGCTCCACAAGCAAGTTGCCGGCGATTATAGGGCAGGGGGCCGCTGTTTACAGCCGCCTTGCAGCGGACCTTTGGTCAGGCCAAGTGAGCATTTGGCAAAAAATACAGTCATTTACCGGCGAGTGAAGCGGCGCTGGCAGGGATCGGCTTTTTTACCGATAATAGCGCCCAGTATTTGGCGTCATAGCTTTGACGATTTTCATATTTATCGAACACGTCGCCCAGCAAGGAGTTCGGGATGCATAAAGAAGGCAAGGTGGTGCCCTTGGCGGCCGCCATCGATCGAGGTGCGCGCACGCCCTTGCCTTGTCTGCCGATGCTGTTGCTGCAGGTGCGCGACAAGGCGGCGCTGCAATTGCGCCAAGGCTTGCAGGCCTTGTTCGACAACGCTGACGATACCCTCTTTGAAATGGCCGAGAAGGCTGCCGACCGTTTCGATCAGAACCTCTATTTCGAAGCCATGCGCGACCTGCGCCTCAAGCGCAAGAGCATCGAGCGCGGCTTTCTCGACACCTTCTACGAGACTTTCGCCCGCCTCGGGCAGCCCGAGCCGCTGGGTTTTGCAGCCGTTGCCGATCACCCGCGGAACAAGGCTCAGCAGGAGCGGGCCGCGACCATCGACAACATGGTCGCGCAGGTGCTGTCGCGTGACGGGCTTGCCCTGGATCAGTTGAGCCTGCGTTTGCAGGCCCTGCTCGACTGTACCCTGGACGCGCAAAAGAACCCGCTCGCACCTGGCGCATTATGTGGCTACTTCCTCGAAGCCGGGCGTAATCTGGGTGTTGGCCTGCGGGTCAAACTGGTCTTGCTGAAGCTGTTCGAACGCTATGTGCTGCGTGATACCGACGTGCTCTACGGCGAAGCCAACCAGTTGCTGGCCGCTGCCGGCGTGCTGGCTGAGCTGCCGCCTGCGCCGCGCCGGCGTGCCGAGGACCGTCGCCTGAGTTCGCGGCGGGCGCCTGCCAGCCTCAGGCCTGACGGGGCCATCGGCGCAGACAGTGCCGGGCAGGCTTTCTTCACCTCGTTGCAGGGGCTGCTGGCACCGGCGCGCGGGAGGATCGCGCCACGCTTGCAATCGATTGCCACGGCTCAGCCGATAAACACTGCCGACCTGCTGCGCCTGCTCACGCATTTGCAGCACTACGTGCCGGCCACCTTCGACGAAGACGATTTCGACCTTGGCCAGCAGCTCGAACAGTTGCTGTTGCGGGTGAGTGTGCGCAGTGGCACCCGCAGGCGCATTGCCACGGCCGACATAGACATGATCAACCTGGTCGGCCTTCTGTTCGATTACATCCAGGCCGATGACAACCTGCCGCACAGCCTGCGGGCGCTGATTGCACGCCTGCATATCCCGATGCTCAAGGTGGCACTGCTCGACAAAGGGCTGTTCAGCCGCGCCAGCCACCCTGCCCGGCGCTTGCTCAATGAGATCGCTGCCGCCTCGATCGGCTGGGAGACCGGCAGCGAAGGCCTGCGTGACAGCCTGCACCTGCGGGTAGAGCGCATCGTCCAGCGTCTGCTCAACGACTTCACCGAGGACGCGGCGGTGTTCGCCGAACTGCTGGAGGACTTCATGGCCTTCAGCCAGGATGAACGGCGGCGCAACGAACTGCTCGAGCAGCGTACCCGCGATGCCGAAGAAGGGCGTGCGCGGGCGGTGCAGGCTCGCCAGCAGGTGCAACAGGTACTCAATCAGCGCTTGCGCGGTAAGGTGCTGCCTCAGGTGGTCGTGCAGATGCTGGTACAAGCCTGGAGCCAGGTGCTGCTGCTGGCATGGCTCAAACAAGGTGAGGGCTCCTCGGCGTGGATCAACGCCCTTGCGACCATGGACACCTTGCTCGCCAGCATCCTCCCCCGGCGTGATCCGCAGGCCCTGCTGCAGCAAGTGCCCGGCCTGCTCAAGGCATTGCGCGAGGGGTTGGCCGGCGTGGCGCTGGACTCGCAGTCGACCCGCGACTTTTTCCAGCAGCTCGAGCAACTGCACCTGCGTGCCTGCGCCGGGGCCGAACTGCCGCCTACCCCAGACGATCAGGCCCTGGCCGCAGTGCTGGTGGCTGAGGACATTGTGCTGGCAATGGCCGAAGAGCCCGCTTGTGCGCCGCTGCACCCGCACGACGAGCACACCGCGCAGCTGCGTGCGGTACAGCGCCTGCGCATCGGCGCGTGGATAGAAGTGCTCGACGATGACGAGCCGTTGCGCTGCAAACTGGTGGCGCGTATCGACAGCAGTGACCGCCTGGTATTCGCCAACCGCACCGGCATGAAGGTACGCGAGTGGAACCTGCTGGGCCTCGCTCAAGCACTGCGCCTTGGTGAGGTGCGGCTACTGGACGACGGCCTGCTGTTCGAGCGGGCACTGGAGAGCGTGCTGGAAAGCTTGCGCCAGCAGCAGGTTCATTGACCTGCTGCTGCAGATTCACATGCAAAGCGCGATACTGGCAGGGCATACTGCGCCTCTGTACCTAGCGTTCTTCAGGAACTGCCCCATGCAATTGGACCGTGTCACCGGCTGGTTCCACGGAAACGGAATCACCCACTGCCCTTCGCCGAACTTCAACGCGCGACCCGAGGGCGAATCGATTTCCCTGCTGGTGATCCACAACATCAGCCTGCCGCCGGCCTGCTTCGGCAGCGGCAAAGTCCAACAGTTCTTCCAGAACCGCCTGGACCCCAACGAACATCCCTACTTTGCCAGCATCAGCCACCTGACCGTATCGGCGCACCTGTTCGTGGAACGCGACGGTGCGGTGACCCAGTTCGTGTCGTTGCTGGACCGTGCCTGGCATGCGGGTGTGTCGTGTTTTGACGGCCGAGAAGGCTGTAACGACTTTTCCATCGGTATCGAGCTGGAAGGTACCGACGACCTGCCTTACAGCGATGCCCAGTACCGTGCGCTGGAGCAACTCACCCGGCAGATTCAGGCGGCTTGGCCAGCTATCGACCTGGGCCGGATCCGTGGCCATAGCGACATTGCCCCGCAGCGCAAGACCGATCCCGGCCCGGCATTCGACTGGCAGCGTTACCGTGCCGCCGTGCAGCACAACGAGGACAAGGCATGAGTTTTCTGGTGTTGATACTGGCGTTGTGGGTCGAGAAGTTCTCGGCGCTGCGCCATCAGGTACAGCGCGATGGCTTCTTCCTGGGCGAGCTGGTGCGCCTGGAGCGCAGCGGGCGGGTGCATCCCTGGTGGAGCCTGGCCATCCTGGTGCTTGCACCCGTGGCGGTGCTGGTGTTGCTGCTGCACGTGCTCGACCCGGTGGCCTATGGGTTGCTGGCGCTGCCAGTGCACCTGCTGGTGCTGATCTACAGCCTGGGCCGCGGCGATGCCAAGGCTGCCTTGGGCCCGCTTCGCGATGCCTGGCGGCGCGGCGACGACCAGGCCGCGCTGCATGTGGCCGAGCGCGACCTGGGCCTGGAGGCTGATGAAGCCCAGGTGTTGCTGGTGCGCGTGCAAGGCTACCTGTTGTGGCAGGCCTATCAGAGTTTCTTCGCTGTGATCTTCTGGTACTTCGTGCTCGGCCCCGGGGCGGCGTTGGCCTATCGCTTGCTGGCGCTGACAGGCGATAACAGTAGCCAACCTGCGCTGAAGGCCCGTGCCGAGCAGCTGCGGCACATCATGGACTGGCTTCCAGTGCGCGTGCTGGCCCTGAGTTTTGCCCTGGTTGGCAATTTCGTCGCAGTGACCCGCGTGATGCTGCACGAACTGCTCAACTGGCATATCAGCGCCGGGCACCTGGTGGCCAGGGTCGGGCGGGTTGCCGATGACATTCCCGAGCAAGAGGACAGCCAGCCTGGTGTGGCCCGGCTCGATAGCCTGTGGGAGCTGCTGCTGCGCTGTGCGGTGCTGTGGTACGCGGGCTTTGCGCTGTGGACGGTGCTGGTCTGAGCGCCGGTTAACCTTAAGTTACAAACCTCCGGTTCGATCTGCGTTATACAGGTGGCCTAGTGCTACCCCTCGCAGAACAACAAGAATTCAAGGAGGTGCCCCGTGAAGCGTCTGCTCTACCCGGCAATCGCACTGATGAACCGGCTGAGCTTCGGCCAGAAGTTCAGCCTCATCAGCGCCCTGTTCTTCCTGCCCATGCTCGCCACCAGCAGCTACCTGGTGCGCGACGCCTATCAGCAGTTCCAGGCAACCCGTGCTCAATTGCAGGGCATCACCCCATTGAGTGGCAGCCTGGTATTGCGCGCCGACATGGAAACCCTCGGCAACCTCATGCAGATCAATGCCGTGCTCGGGCAGTCGGGCCAGGCCGGCGACCTGGAGTCGCGCATCGCTGCCTTGCAGGACAAGGTCCAGGCTCAGATGCAGGCCCTGCAAGGCCATGAGTCGGTTCCTCAGGCAAAGCTCGACGAGCTGGCCGGCGCTTTTGCCAGTGCCCAGGCCGAAACCTCTTTGCAGGCCAAGGTCGCCCTCTTCGACAAGTTGCTGGGCCAAGTACAGGTGCTGAGCAAACTGGTGGCCAGCCAGTCCGGCCTGAGCCAGGACAGCCAGGTTTCGGTGCGCCAGTTGAGCGAATTGCTCGGCACCGCCACCGCACAGGTGACCCTGGCCCTGGGCGAGGGCAGGGCGATGGGCGCCATTGCGCTTGGCCGAGGGTTCATCGACTCGTCCGGCAGCGTGCGCTTCGAAGACCTGCTGCAGCGCCTGGAGCGTTTGGCGGCGGACTATGGCATGCGGGTGGATGAAGCCCTGGCCAGTGACCCCGGCGTCCCCGCGGCCATGAGCGCCGCTGCGCAGGCCAGCAAAGCTTCAGTCAAACAAGCCGCCGCGTTGTTCGAAGAGCGTGTGGTGGTCGCTGAAACCCTGGATGCGCCCTGGCTCCCCTTCTATCAACAGGTGAGTGAGCTGATGGCTCACACCTACCAACTGAACGATCAAGTGCTTGGGCATCTGCAACTGCAGTTGCAGGAGCGTCTTGGCCAGCAGCGCCTGCGCATGGTCGCCCTGGTGGCGGTGCTGGCGGGCGTCTTCGCGCTGATCCTCTACCTCTACGGCGGCTTTTATGTGTCGACCCGCACGACGCTGCGCAAGCTGGGTGGCGCGATGGACAAGTTGGCGGCCGGTGACATGACGGTCAGTTTCAACGCCCACAGCCGCGATGAACTGGGCGAACTGGCGCAGGGCTTCAGCGAAACCGTGCGCCGGATCCGTTGCCTGATCGAGCAGGTTGGCCACACCGTTGTGGCGGTCGAAGCGCAGGCCGGGCAGGTATTGGCCGTATCGGCACGCAGCAGCCAGTCCGTGAGCGGCCAGCGTGAACAGATCGAGCAGGTGGCCACGGCGATGAACCAGATGAGCGCCACTGCGCAGGAGGTGGCGCGCAGTGCTGCCTTGGCCGCCGATGGTGCCCAGCAGGTCAATCACGAAAGTGCCAATGGCCGCACCTTGGTGCAAGAGCAGCAAGGCAGCATTGGCCGGCTGGCTGCCGAAATCGACCAGACCGTGTTGGCGATCAATCAGCTGGCTGACGACAGCCAGGCGATCAGCCAGGTCCTTGAAGTGATCCGCAGTATCGCTGAGCAGACCAACCTGCTGGCACTCAACGCTGCAATCGAGGCAGCCCGGGCCGGTGAGCAAGGGCGGGGGTTTGCCGTGGTCGCTGATGAAGTGCGTACCTTGGCCAAACGTACCCAGGACTCCACTGCGCAGATAGCGCAGATGATCCAGCGTTTGCAGGACGGTGTCGGGGCAGCGGTTCGCGCCATGGGCAGCAGCCATCAGATGGCTGCGGGCACGGTCGAGGAGGCACGCCAGGTGCAACAGGCGCTTGGCAATATCCTTGGCGCGGTGGGCGGCATCGTCGAGCAGAACCAGCAGATAGCGGCGGCGGTAGAGCAGCAGACGGCGGTGGCCCATGACATTGACCAGAACATCGTGGCGATCAACCAGGCGGCGCAGGACACCTCGTTGGGCGCTTGCCAGACCGAGGATGCCAGCCGGGCATTGTCGGAGCAGGTGGTGGAATTGAAACGCTTGATTGGCGCGTTCAGGGTTTAGCCAGTGCCGGCCTGTGCACGGGCCGAGCCTGTGCCAGGACTACCAGCCAAACAACTCACAGGCATTTGTGCTGCTGGCCTCGGCCAGCAACTGCACATCAATGCCGATCACCTCGGCCAAAGCCTGGGCGATCTCTGGCAGATGCTCCGGGCTGTTTCGCTCACCGGCAAACATCGCCGGGGCCATGTCCGGGGCGTCGGTCTCCAGCACGATGCTCTCCAGCGGCAGGCGCGGCAGGGTCTTGCGCAAGCGCACAGCCTGCGGCCAGGTTGCGGCGCCACCCAGCCCGAGGCGGAAACCCAGCTTGATGTATTCGCGCGCTTCTTCGTAACTGCCGGCGAAGGCGTGGATGATCCCTGCCCGCGCCGGCTTGTAGCGCTTGAGCGTGGCGATCACCTGAGCATGGCTGCGGCGCACGTGGAGCAGGGCGGGCAGTTCGAAGTCACAGGCCATCTGCAATTGGGCTTCGAACAGCGCTTGCTGGCGCGCCTTGTCCAGCGTTTCGATGTAGTAGTCCAGGCCGAATTCGCCCACGGCGCATAGCCGCGGATCGCCATCCAGACGTTCAAGCCATTGACGCAACTGCACCAGGTGCTCGGGGCGATGCTGCTCCAGGTAGACCGGATGCAACCCAAGCGCTGCGCGCACGCGCTCATCGCTGCAGGCCAGGTCCCACACCCGCTGGAAATTGGCCTGATCAACCCCCAGCACGACCATGCGCTCCACCCCACGCCCCTGCGCACGGGCCAGCAGGCGCGTGCGGTCGGCATCGAAGTCGGGGAAGTCAAGGTGGGTGTGCGTGTCGATCAGGCGCATGTTCAGGCCACAGTGATACGTTGCTTGAAGGTTCTGGCGACGGCATGCACGCCGGGTTCGTAGCGTTTGTCCTCGATGGCCGCCAAGGCAAGCTCCAGGGCGGTGGCGGCGATCAGGCCATGTTGCTGGGCCATGGCATTGACCGGCAGCGGCAGGAAATCGAGCAACTGGTTGTCACCGAAGGTGCCCAGGTGCAGCAGGCGCGAATCGGCCGGGCGCGCCTGCAGGGTGTCGAACACGCCTTGCAGCAGCACGTAGGACGTCGTGACCAAGGCATCCGGCAGGCCGCCCAGCTCGTCGATCAGCTGCTGCATCAAGCGCTGGCCGCATTCGCGGCTGAATGCCTCGCCCTGATAACGGCGCACGTCCCCACTAAAACCCTGCATCGCTTCGTCGAAGCCGCCCGCACGGGCCTGGCTGACCGACAGCTCCGGGCGCGCGCCGATCAGCGCGATGCTGCGCGGTGCCGTGGCCAGCAGGCTATCGGCCAACTGGCGGCTGGCATCGCGGTCATCGCTGATAACCGAACAGAAGTGTGCCGGGTTCAGGCGCCGGTCGATGGCGATCACCGGCAGGCCCTTGTCCTGCAGTTCACGGTAGCTGTCATCTTCCGGGGGCAGGCAACTGGCGACGAACAAGGCATCGCAACGCCGGGCACGGAACAGTTGCTGCAGTTGGCGCTCACTGTCGGGCCGGTCATCGCTGCTGGCGATCAGCAGTTGATAGCCACGGGCGCGGGCGCCTTGCTCCAGCTGCTTGGCAATGCGAGCGTAGCTGGGGTTTTCCAGGTCCGGCAGAATGAAGCCCAAGGTACGGGTATGCCGGCTGCGCAGGCCCGCAGCCTGGGGGTTGGGCGTGAAGCCGTGGGCCTCGACCACCGCACGCACCCGCTCGACGGTGCTGTTGCTGATGCGCTGCTGTTCGGCCTTGCCATTGATGACGTAGCTGGCAGTGGTCACGGACACACCAGCCAGACGGGCGATATCGCTGAGTTTCACCGAATTTTCCTTGTTATTACCGGGGCGGGCTATACCACCAGACCGGGCAGTTTGACCCGGGCTGGTCGCCACGCGCAGACGACCATTGTCGCAATTGTCCGACAGGATGGGGCTTTTTCCCCGGAAGATTATCGAGTAACGTGGCCGCTTGGTCAGATTAAACGTTTCAGCTATTCATTTTTCTGCCTTGCCTGCCGCTCGTGCAAGGCCTTTGACTGGCTGAATACGTGAATTTCACAACAATACCTCAGTACCCGGTGCAAAAGTGCGCGCAGGGGCTGCAAAAGGAGAAGGTCATGCTCGAGCTCGCCAAAGAGCAGATAGCCATGGGCCAGACGGCTACCGATAAAGGCCAGGCCCTGCGCCTGCTGGCGGATCGACTGGTCGCTGACGGCCTGGTCGCCGAAGGGTATTTGCAGGGCCTGCAGGCGCGCGAAGCGCAAGGGTCCACATTCCTGGGCCAAGGTATCGCCATCCCCCACGGCACGCCGCAGACCCGCGACCTGGTGTACGCCACTGGCGTGCGCTTGCTGCAGTTTCCTGAAGGCGTGGACTGGGGTGACGGGCAGATCGTCTACCTGGCCATCGGCATTGCCGCACGCTCCGACGAGCACCTGCGTTTGCTGCAATTGCTGACCCGCGCCCTGGGCGAAACCGACCTGGCCGAAGCCCTGCGCCGTGCCAGTTCCGCCGAAGCGCTGCTCAAGCTGCTGCAGGGCGCACCCCAGGCGCTGGCGCTGGATGCGCAACTGGTCAGCCTGAACCTGCCCGCCGAAGACTTCGACGAGTTGGCCTGGCGCGGTGCCCGCCTGTTGCAACGTGCCGGGTGTGTCGACAATGGTTTTGCCGCCGTGCTGCAGCAGGCCGAGCCTCTGCCCCTGGGCGAGGGGCTCTGGTGGCTGCACAGCGAGCGGCAGGTCCGCCAGCCAGGCTTGGCCTTCGTCACTCCCCAGCAGCCGCTGCGCTACCGCGACCAGCCACTGAATGGCCTGTTTTGCCTGGCCAGCCTCGGCGCAGCCCACCAGGCGCTGCTCGAGCGCCTGTGCGAGGTGCTGATCGAGGGGCGTGGGCAAACGCTTTACCAGGCCACCAGCAGCCGCGCGGTACTGGAGGTGCTCGGTGGCGAGACCGCGCCCGACTGGCCCAGCGCTCGTATCGTGCTGGCCAATCCACATGGCCTGCACGCCCGCCCGGCAAAAATCCTCGCGCAGTTGGCCAAGGGTTTCGAGGGCGAAATCCGCCTGCGAGTGCTGGACAGCGCGCAACCTGCGGTGTCGGTCAAGAGCCTGAGCAAGCTGCTCAGCCTCGGCGCACGGCGTGGCCAGGAACTGGAGCTGCTGGCCGAGCCGTCCATTGCCGCTGATGCTTTGCCAGCACTGCTGGCGGCAATCGAGCAGGGCTTGGGTGAGGACGTCGAGCCTTTGCCGAAAACCACGGCTGCGGTGAGCCCGGCGCCTGTCGAGGTGTTGCAGGCGCCAGCTGCCGGTAGCCGTATCCAGGCGGTGGCTGCGGCACCGGGCATTGCCAGTGGGCCCGCCCACGTCTGCGTCGAGCGCGACATCGATTACCCCCTGCGTGGCGAATCGCCGGCGCAGGAGCGGGCCAAGCTGCGCCGGGCACTGGAGACAGTGAACGCCGAGTTGCAGGCCTTGGTGCAGCGCAGCGACAAGGCCGTTGGCGAGATCTTCGTCACCCATCAGGAAATGCTCGCCGACCCTGCACTGGCCGACGATGTCGAGCTGCGTCTGGCCCAGGGTGAGAGCGCCGCCGCCGCGTGGATGGCCGTTATCGAAGCGGCGGCCCGCGAACAGGAGGCGCTGCATGATGCGCTGCTCGCCGAGCGTGCCGCCGACCTGCGTGACATCGGCCGCCGGGTGTTGGCGCAGTTGTGCGGTGTGCAGACGCAGGCCGAGCCTGATCAACCTTATGTGCTGGTGATGGGCGAAGTCGGCCCCTCGGATGTTGCCCGCCTGGACCCGGCGCGGGTTGCCGGTATCGTCACCGCCCATGGCGGCGCAACCGCACACAGCGCGATCGTCGCTCGGGCCCTGGGCATCCCGGCGGTGGTCGGCGCGGGGGCGGCGCTGCTGCTGCTCGAACCCGGTACGCCGCTGTTGCTCGATGGCCAGCGCGGCGTGGTCAGCGTCGCCCCGCCAGCCGATGAGCTGCAACGTGCGCTGGCCGAGCGCGACCTGCGCGAACAGCGCCTGCAAGCAGCCTGGGCCAGCCGTCATGAGCCCGCGGTAACCCGCGATGGCCATGCCGTCGAGGTGTTCGCCAACATCGGCCAGAGCGGCGGCATCGACAAGGTGGTGGAGCAGGGCGCCGAAGGTATCGGCCTGCTGCGCACCGAGCTGATCTTCATGGCCCACTCGCAGGCGCCGGATGTCGCCACCCAGGAAGCCGAGTACCGCCGTGTGCTGGATGGGCTGGGCGGGCGACCCCTGGTCGTGCGCACCCTCGATGTGGGCGGGGACAAACCGTTGCCCTATTGGCCGATCGCTGCCGAGGAAAACCCGTTTCTCGGTGTGCGCGGCGTGCGCCTGACCTTGCAGCGCCCGCAGATCATGGAAGACCAGCTCAGAGCCCTGCTGCGCGCCGCTGATCAGCGCCCGTTGCGCATCATGTTCCCGATGGTCGGCCAGGTGCACGAATGGCGTGAGGCGAGGGCCATGGTCGAGCGTCTGCGTGAAGAAATCCCGGTAGCCGACCTGCAACTGGGCATCATGGTCGAAGTGCCGTCCGCCGCGTTGCTGGCGCCACAACTGGCCCGCGAAGTGGACTTTTTCAGTATCGGCACCAACGACCTGACCCAATACACCTTGGCCATCGACCGTGGCCACCCCAGCCTGTCGGCCCAGGCCGACGGCCTGCACCCGGCGGTGCTGAGCCTGATCGACATGACCGTGCGCGCCGCCCATGCCGAGGGCAAGTGGGTAGGCGTGTGCGGTGAACTGGCCGCCGACCCGCAGGCGGTGGCGGTGCTGCTGGGCCTGGACGTGGACGAACTGAGCGTGGCCGCGCGCAGCGTTGCCGAAGTCAAGGCACTGGTTCGCCAGGCCGATCACCAGACGGCCCGCGCCCTGGCGCGCGAGGCCCTGCAACAGGACAGCGCCGCAGCGGTTCGCGCGCTGGTGGAGCGTTACTGAATGGCCAAGATCCTTACCCTGACCCTGAACCCGGCGCTGGACATCACCGTAAGCCTCGATGCGCTGCGCCCCGGGCACGTCAACCGCGCCCAGGACCAGCACAGCCATGCCGCGGGTAAAGGGTTGAACGTGGCCCAGGTACTGGCCGACCTTGGGCACAGCGTGACCGTCGGTGGTTTCCTGGGCCAGGACAACCTGCAACCGTTCGAGGCGTTGATCCAATGGCGCGGCTTTGCCGATTGCTTCGTGCGTGTGCCGGGCGAGACACGCAGCAACCTCAAACTGGTCGAAGCCGATGGCCGTGTGACCGATATCAATGGCCAAGGCCCGCAGGTCGATGAGGCTGCTTGCGAGGCCCTGCTGCGCCTGCTCGAGCAGGTGGCTCCCCAACATGACGCCGTGGTGGTGGCGGGGAGCCTGCCACGCGGTATCAGCCCTGATTGGTTCGCCCGGTTGCTCGAACAGCTCAAGGGCCAAGGCCTGAAGGTTGCCCTCGACAGCAGCGGTGCGGCCCTGCGCGCAGGACTGGACAGCGCCCCTTGGCTGGTCAAACCCAACACCGAAGAACTGGGCGAAGTGCTTGGCCTTGACGTGCACAGCGCCGCCGAACAGCAGGCTGCCGCCCAACGGCTGCTGGCCACGGGTGTCGAGCATGTGGTGGTGTCGGCAGGGGAGCAGGGCGTCAGCTGGTTCACGGCTGGCCGCACGCTGCGCGCCCAGCCACCGCAAGTGCGTGTTGCCAGCACGGTCGGCGCGGGCGACTCGCTGGTAGCCGGCATGGTTCACGGCTTGCTGCTGGCGGAGGCGCCTTTGCAGACCCTGCGCCGTGCCACGGCCATCGCCGCCCAGGCCGTGACCCAGGTCGGTTTCGGTATCCGTGACCGCGAGCAACTGGCGCGCCTGGAGGCCGCCGTGCAACTGACAGAACAACAAGAGGCTCGCCGATGAACATTGCCATTGTCACCGCCTGCCCGAACGGCCAGGTGTCCAGCGTGCTGAGTGCGCGCCTGCTGGCCGCTGCTGCCCAGCGCCGCGGTTGGAAAACCTGCGTGGAAGTGCAGGATGCCGAACATCCCGACCGCCAACTGAGCGCCGCGCAGATCGCGGATGCCGACTGGGTGCTGGTTGTCAGCACCGGGCCGGTCGACCTGGCCCGCTTCGCCGGCAAGCGTTTGTTCCAGAGCACACCGGCGCAAGCGCTGGCCGACCGTGAAGGTTTCCTCGACGAGGCGGCGGCGAAGGCCCAGGTACAGGCCGTTACTCATCAGGCCGAACAGCCGATGGCCACTGCTGGGGCCAAGGTCGTTGCGGTCACTGCCTGCCCGACTGGCGTGGCGCATACGTTCATGGCAGCCGAAGCGTTGCAGCAGGCAGCGCAACAGCTTGGCTATCAACTCACCGTAGAAACCCAAGGCTCGGTCGGTGCGCGTAACCCGCTGTCGGCCCAGGCCATCGCCGAAGCCGACGTGGTGCTGCTGGCTGCCGATATCGAAGTGCCCACCGCGCGTTTTGCCGGTAAGCGTATCTACCGGTGCGGAACCGGCATCGCCCTCAAGCAGGCCCGTGCCACGCTGGACAAGGCCCTGGCCGAAGCCAAGGTGGAAAGCGCAGGTGACACTGCAGCCGCTGCAAGTGCCGGCAAAGGCGAGAAAACCGGTGTTTATAAACACCTGCTGACAGGTGTTTCGTTCATGCTGCCGATGGTGGTGGCAGGCGGCTTGCTGATCGCTCTGTCGTTCGTCTTCGGTATCGAGGCCTACAAGGAGCCGGGCACCCTGCCGGCGGCATTGATGCAGATCGGCGGCGAGGCTGCATTCAAGCTGATGGTGCCGTTGCTGGCGGGGTACATCGCCTGGTCCATCGCCGACCGCCCGGGCCTTGCGCCCGGCATGATCGGCGGGCTGCTGGCCAGCACCCTGGGGGCCGGTTTCATCGGCGGTATCGTCGCCGGTTTTCTCGCCGGTTACAGCGCCAAAGCCATTGCCCGCTGGGCACGCCTGCCGAGCAGCCTCGATGCGCTCAAACCGATCCTGATCATTCCGCTGCTGGCGAGCCTGTTCACAGGCCTGGTGATGATCTATGTGGTCGGCCAGCCGGTGGCTGCCATGCTCGAAGGCCTGACGCAGTTTCTCGACAGCATGGGCACCACCAACGCCATCCTCCTGGGGCTGCTGCTTGGCGGGATGATGTGCATCGACCTGGGCGGGCCGATCAACAAAGCGGCCTATGCCTTTTCGGTAGGGCTGCTGGCATCCTCGAGCTACGCGCCGATGGCGGCGACCATGGCGGCGGGCATGGTGCCGCCGATCGGCCTCGGTATCGCCACGTTCCTGGCCCGGCGCAAGTTCGCCCAAACCGAGCGAGAGGCCGGCAAGGCCGCTCTGGTGCTGGGTTTGTGCTTCATTTCCGAAGGCGCCATCCCGTTCGCTGCCAAAGACCCGCTGCGGGTCATCCCGGCAAGTATTGCCGGCGGCGCGTTGACCGGCGCGCTGTCGATGTACTTCGGTTGCAAGCTGATGGCGCCCCATGGCGGGCTGTTCGTGCTGCTGATTCCCAACGCGATCAACCATGCGCTGCTGTACCTGCTGGCCATCGTCGCGGGTAGTCTGCTGACAGCGGTGGTGTATGCGCTGATCAAAAAGAGCGAGCGAGTGGAAATGGTCGTGGCGCCGGCCAAGGGCTAGGTGGTTCGACCATCACTGGCCTCAGCGCTGGCACGCCGGCCCGCTAGTACACCAGTCCTCTCCAGGGCAAGGGTTGGATCGGTGGCCAGCTTCTTGGGGGCAGTCCAATCGCGCCAGCTTTTAGGCGTTGAGCAAGCCAGTTGCTTGCACAGGTACAACGCAGGTCTAAGGAGCTGCGCGGTCGGGGTGGGAGCCGGCTTGCCGGCGATGGGCTGCGCAGCAGCCCCCATAGCGCAGATGTAGCTCGACGGGACCCACGCGCATCTGGGTCCGCAACAGGCTCAGCGCCGGTGCTTTTGCCGCAGCGGCACCAGCAGATCCCCCAGGCCGTTGTGATCGACCTCGTGCATCAACGCCAGCAACCCGCCCAGCTCACCCGCCGGAAACCCCTTGCGCGCAAACCATGCCAGGTAGTCACCCGGCAAGTCGGCGATGATCCGGCCTTGGTATTTGCCAAAGGGCATGGTGCGGATTACCAGCAGTTCGAGGGTTTCCGGTTTCATCGGTAATACCTGGCAGTAGACGTGCGCCGACCATACTGCAATCTGCACGAGCACCCAAGCGGCAATCATGCATAACGCCGTTTTCCATGGTTTTCACTCTTCAAGCAACTTATTGTTTTTTAAGCATTTTTATTTAATGGTCGGTTTGGCACGAAGGCTGCTCCTGTTTACATGACTATTACCTGCCAAGGAGTTTCAGCCATGAGCGACCTCAACAAAGACGTAATCAACGTGCTTAACGACCTGATCGAGTACAGCAAGGACGGCGAGAAAGGGTTCAGAACTTCTGCTGAGGATGTGAAGAACCCGGAGCTGAAATCCTTCTTCGCCCAACGCGCTGGCGAGTGCGGCAATGCAGCGAGCGAACTGCAGAGTGAAGTGCGTCGCCTGGGCGGCGACCCGGAAACCTCCACCAGCATCAGCGGCGACCTGCACCGCGGCTGGGTGAACCTGAAGTCGATGGTTACCGGTAAGGACGACGAGGCCGTGCTCAATGAAGTCGAACGCGGCGAAGACCATGCCCTCAAAGCCTACAAGGAAGCCCGTGAGAAACTGGTCAAGCTGGGCCGTTCTGCCACCGACCAGAGCTATATGCTCGTTGAAAAGCAACTGCAGGGCGTACAGCGTAACCACGACCAGGTGAAGGCACTGCGCAACGCCGCACGCGCCCGCTCCTAATCCTCAGGGCCCTCTACCCGGTTTCGGCCCTTGGCTTTGGCCCGGTAGAGCGCCTCATCCGCGGCCCCCAGCATGGTCGCCAGATCTTGCTGGGTGCCGGGGGTGTGGACGCTGATGCCGATGCTCACCGTCACCGCGTGGGCATCATCGGCAAAGGGTGCCAGTGCCGCGACATGGGTACGGATCCTTTCCGCCAGCAGACGGGCACCGGACAGTTCGGTTTCCGGCAAAACCACTTGAAATTCCTCCCCCCCGTATCGCGCCGCCAAGTCTGCCGGGCGTCGTATGCACTGTTCGATCGTCTTGGCCACTTCTCGTAACGCATGATCGCCCCCGGCGTGCCCGTGGCGCTGGTTGAATGCCTTGAAGTGATCCACATCCACCATCAGCACGGCCAACGGTTTACGGTTGCGCTGGGCGCGCGCCCATTCCTGGCGCAGCACCTGATCCAGACGGCGGCGGTTGGCCAGGCCGGTCAGGCTATCGGTTGCCGCCAATGTGGCCAGGCCCTGTTCAGCCTCATGCCTGCGGCGCAATTCGCGACCCAGCAGCAGGGTAAGCCAGAGAATACCGATGCACAGCACGCCGGTGGCGATACTGACCACCAACGCCGTGCGGCGCCATGACTGGAACACCTCATCGCTTGAGTGCACCACCAGTACGATCAACGGCAGGTCGGCGACCCGGGCGAAGGTGTACATGCGCTGGGTGCCATAGAAACTGGAGCGGGCTGTAAAGCTGCCGCTGCGCTCGCCGAGGATGCGCTTGAAGTTGGGCCGGTCGGCGAAGCTGGTGCCGATCAACGGGTCTTGGTCGCGTTGTGGCTGGCGGGCGAGCAGTTGGCCATCGACGTTGAGCAGGTTGATGCTGCTTTCATGGCCGATATCAAGGCGCTGGAACAGTTCGTTGAAATAGGAGAGGCGCAGGGCGCCGGCGGCCAGCCCGGCAAAGCTGCCATCGGCTGCGGAGATGCGCCGGCTGAAACTGATGCACCAGTCAAGGTCGCCGAGCCGCGCCTTGAATGGCGGGCTGATCAACAAGCCCAGGTCAGGGTTGCGGCGATGGGCCCGGAAGTCGAAGGTATCGGCGAAATTGGCTTGGCGCGGGGTCACGCTGGTGGAGTCGGCCACGACGTCGCCATTGGCATTGAGCCAGAGAATATCGCCGCGCACCGGGGCCGCGAACGTCTGGTTGAAAAGGATCTGCTGGCGCAGGCTGGGCGTGACCTGCAGCAGTTCGGGGTGCTGCACGGCCCAGATCAGCCCGCGCAGGGATTGGTCATAAAGTTCGACGTTGCGCAGAATGTCGCTTTCGATCAGTTGGACGATATTGCCGGAGGAGCGCATGGCCGATTGCTCGACACTCTCGCGCTCACGCCCCAGCAGGTAACCGACGATGCCCACGATGGCGAGCACGGCGATGCAACTGCCCAGATTGAGGATCAGTTCGGGGTGCGACCTGTAGAGGGCGAGACGCGGTAATCGAGTGGGCATTCGCGCTACTGCTGAGGCAGGGCCGGTTGCGGCGGGCGATATTTTAGGGAAGTGGTGATTGTCGGACAAGTTTTGTCCGACGGAATCGAGCAGGGGCTGCTGCGCAGCCCATCGCCGGCAAGCCGGCTCCCACCGCGACCGCGCAGCTCTTCAGCTCTGCGCTTTGCCAATTTCCGGAAGTAGACGCCAGTCCTGTGGCAGGAACTGTCATGCTCAACTTCTAAAAGCTGGCGCGGTCCCGGTGGGAGCCGGCTTGCCGGCGATGGGCCGCGAAGCGGCCCCAGGCTATCGCCGGCCTCAGGTCAGAACACGTTCAATGGATAATCGACGATCACCCGCAGTTCGTCGTTATCGCTGTTGCTGTCGATCGACGCATAGCCCTGGCCGCCGCGATGTACGGCATAGCGCACCAGTACCGACAGGTCCTTGAAGTCGCCTTCCTGGAACACGTACTTCACATCCAGGTCACGTTCCCAGTGCTGGGCGTTCTTGCCGTCGGCGCGGTAGTAGTCGTAGTGGGTGTTGTTCTGGTCAGCCTTGGTCAGGTCCGCCTCGCCGCGCGAGTACGACACGCTAGTGGTCAGGCCAGGCATGCCAAGGCCGGTGAAATCATAACCGTACTGCAGCTTCCACGAACGCTCGTTGGGCGCGTTGAAGTCCGAGTACATGCGCGAGTTGTCCAGGTACACACTATCGCCCAGGTTGATGTAGTCGAACGGCGTGTCGCCATTGACCCGCTGGTAGGCAGCAGTGACGCTGTGGTAGCCGGCGTTGACGGTGAAGTGCACGCTGTAGGTGTTGTTGTCGATCTTGCCCAGCAGCGCCTGGCCGGTGTCCTGGGTGTGGTAGAAGTGCACGCCCGGGTTGAGGCTGACCAGGTCGTTGACCACATAGATGTAGTCGAAATCAGCGTAGTACTGGTTCCAGATGTCCTTCAGCTCAGCGGCATAAAGGTTGGCCGTGATGTTCTCGGTACCGCTCCACGAGGCGCCCGCCCAGTTCAGATGCTTGCTTTTGTCGTGCTCATCCAGCAAGCCGTAGTAGGTGTCGATGCGGCGGTGGCCGCTCTGGTTGTACGGCTTGGTGAAACTGACCTGGCCGCCTTCGAGCAGCAGGCCGTCGACGCTGGTGTTGGTCAGGCTGACGCCACGGAAGGTTTGCGGCAGCATGCGGGTTTCGCCACCGGCGATCACCGGGTTGGTAAGGAACAGGTCACCGGCTTTGAGTTCTGTGTCGAAGGCCTTGAGCTTGACCGCCGCGCCTGCGGTGGAGAACGCGTGGGGGGCAGCGCCCAGTTCACCGTTGTCCTTCACGTGCTTGGGCAGGATGCTGGTGCCGGCATGGCCGCCACCGCCATCGAGCTTAAGGCCCAGCATGGCGTGCGCATCGAGGCCAAAGCCGACTACGCCGGGCGTGTAGCCCGATTCGAAGCGGGCAACCGCGCCCTGGCCCCACTCGCGGGTGTCGCGCACGCCGCGGTTGTGGTTGTCGCGGTTGAAGTAGGCATTGCGAAAATGCAGGTTGAATGACGACCCTTCGATGAAGCCATCAGCCTTGTCTTCATCTGCCTGGGCGGCGAAGGGAATCGTTGCAATCAATGCAATGAACAACGGGGTAAAACGAAACGCGGAAGGCACCGGTACTAGCTCCTTTGGTCTGACGGTGGGGCAGTTTTTATTTTTGAATGTGCAACTTTCTTGTTAGAGAAATAACGGCCGGGCTGATCGTCAACGCACATAAAAAAAGCCGCTGATCGGCAGCGGCTTTAAAAGGCTAACATATCGGCGCCGGGGGTGCCCATGGTGTAGCCGGGGGGAAACGGGAGCGGCAGTGGTGCGCGATCAGCCTTCGGCATTGGCGTCGCTGTGAACCCGGGAGGCTGTCTGTTCTGCATCTTTGCCTGCGTCGACCTTGTGCGCGACAGCCTCTTGGGCTTGCTGGTGCACAGCGGCCAGCTCTGCATTACGGGCGACGAAAGCCGGGGATTCTTCGGCCATGGCCAGGGGCGACAACAACAGGGAAGACAGAACGAAAACGCTGGCAATACCCATACTGTTGGACATGTTGAAACTACCTTCTTGCGCTGCAAGTGCTAATGGAGACAGGGGTAAAGTTAGTCGCTTCAGGGCCTTGGAAACAGCGCCTGGCACGATAAGCACTGTTGCGCAAAAGGTAACTATCCCTGCAAAAACCGTCACCCCTTCGCCGCAAAACCCTGCAGTTGAGCGTTTGGCAGGCGAATGCCGAAGGTGTTGGCACCTGCCTCGCTGCGCACGAAAACTTCGCCCCCATGCATCAAGGCAATCGCCTTGACGATGGCCAACCCCAACCCATGGTTGCCCCCGCCACTGTTGCTGCGTGCCGCATCCACCCGATAGAACCGCTCGAACAGCAGTGGCAGGTGATCATCGTCGATAGCCGGCCCGGGGTTGCTCACGGCAATGCTGACCTGCTTCAGCCCGGCATCGATATGCACGCCGATCACCTGATGCGGCGCGGTGTGCTGCACGGCGTTGTTCAGCAGGTTGATCAATGCCCGGCGCAAGTGGGCTTTTTCGATGGGGGCCTGGGCATCGCCGCTGACGGTGACGCTGACCTGGGCGTCTTCGAGGATGTAGTCGAGGTAATCGAGGGTGGTGGCCACTTCTTCGGCCAGCGATACCTCGGTCAGCGCGGTGGCTTTGCTGCCCTGGTCGGCGCTGGCCAGGAACAGCATGTCGTTGATGATGTTGCGCAAGCGTTCGAGCTCTTCCAGGTTCGATTGCAACACCTCGAAGTAGTGTTCGGCGCTGCGCCCCCGGGTGAGGGCGACCTGGGTCTGGCCGATCAGGTTGGTCAGCGGCGAGCGCAGTTCGTGGGCAACGTCGGCGTTGAACGCTTCCAGCTGCGAATAGGCCTGGCTGACCCGGTCGAGCGCGGCGTTGAATGCGCCGGCGAACTGCGCCAGTTCCGGGGCCAGGTTGACGGTTTGCAAGCGGCCATCCAGGCGCGGGGGGGCCAAGGCCTGGGCCTCGTTGGACAGCGCCAGCAGCGGCCGCAGGCCGATGCGTGCTACCCAGTAGCCCAGTAGCGAGGCCAGCAGCACGCCGAGCACCGCCAGCCCGATGATGGCCACCAGCAGGCTGTGTTGGGCCTGCCAGAAGGTCTCGGTATCGATGGCGATCAGAAACCGCAGGGGCGGGCGGCCTGCCAGGGCCGGCAACTCGCTGATCAGCACCTTGTAAGGGTAAGGCCTGTCAGGCAGGCGCAGGTCGCGCATCCCTTCAGGGCCTTGGGCGAATGCGCGGACCTGTTCGCTGGGGTGGCCATATTCGAACGCGGGGTCGCTGCCGACCACCCAGAAGCGGATACGTTTGTCTTCCTCGCTCAGCAGGTTGAGCTTGTTACTGATCTTGGCCCAGTGCTCGCGGGTACCGTAGCGATTGAGGGTGGATTCGAGCACGCTGAAGCGGGCGTCCAGCTCGGCCGCTGGGAGCATGTCCAGGCTATGGTCGACCTGGCGGTAAAGGGCCGAGCCGATAACCAGAAACACGCCCATCGCCACCAGAATGAACAGCGCCGACAAGCGCAATGCGAGGGAGTTAACCGGCACGGTTTTCCAGGACATAGCCCATGCCTCGAATGGTATGCAGCAGCTTGTTGTCAAATGGCCCGTCGAGCTTGGCGCGCAGGCGCTTGATGGCCACTTCGACGACATTGGCGTCGCTGTCGAAATTGATGTCCCAGACCAGTTCGGCGATGGCGGTCTTGGAGAGGATTTCGCCCTGGCGCCTGGCCAGCACGCTGAGCAGCGAGAATTCCTTGGCGGTCAGGTCCAGGCGTTGGCCGGCACGGCTGGCCTTGCGCGCCATCAGGTCGATCCACAGGTCGCCGACCTGCACCTGCAACGGTTCATGGCTGCTGCTGCGACGGGTCAGGGCCTGCAGACGGGCGACCAGTTCAAGGAAGGAGAACGGCTTGCCCAGGTAATCGTCGGCGCCCTCGCGCAGCCCGTGGATGCGGTCCTCGACGCGCTCGCGTGCGGTGAGCATGATCACCGGCGTCTGCTTGCGTGCACGCAAGGCACGCAGCACGCCATAGCCATCCAGGCCCGGCAGCATCACATCGAGTACGATCACCGCATAGTCACCTTCAAGCGCCAGGTGCAGGCCGTCGATGCCGTCCCGCGCGAGGTCGACAGTGAAGCCTTGCTCACTCAGGCCGCGATGCAGGTAGTCAGCGGTTTTCTCTTCGTCTTCGATGATCAGCACACGCATGGACTTGTCTCAGTGGATACTCGGCGCGACCGCGCTGGCGGCCTTGGGGCGATGGAACAGGCGCTCCAGCGCCAAGTATATGACCGGGGTGGTGAACAGCGTCAGGGCCTGGCTGACCAGCAGGCCGCCGACCACAGCGATACCCAGCGGCTGGCGCAGCTCGGCACCGGCGCCAAAGCCGAACATCAGCGGCAGCGCGCCGAGCAGGGCGGCCAGGGTGGTCATGATGATGGGCCGAAAGCGCGTCAGGCATGCCTGGTGGATGGCCTGCTCAGGCGTCAGGCCACGCTGGCGCTGAGCTTCCAGGGCAAAATCGATGAGCAGGATGCCGTTCTTCTTGACGATGCCGATCAGCAGCACCACCCCGATCAGGCCCATGATGCTGAAGTCCTGGCCCATCGCCCACAGCAGTATCAACGCGCCCAGGCCCGCCGACGGCAGGGTCGAGATGATGGTCAGCGGGTGCACCAGGCTCTCGTAGAGCACGCCAAGGATGATGTACACCGCCACCAGTGCGGCGAGGATCAGCCACGGCTGGCTCGACAGCGAACTTTGGAACGCCTGCGCCGCGCCCTGGAAGTTGCCGCTGATCGAGTCGGGCATACCCAGCTCGCGCTGGGTGCGCTCCAGGATCGCCACCGCATCGCCCAAGGCCACGCCAGGGGCCAGGTTGAACGACAGGTTGGCGGCCGGGAACAGGCCGTCATGGCTGATCGACAGCGGCCCGGTGCTGGGCGCGGCGACATGCGCCAAGGCCGACAGCGGCACCATTTCGTTGGTCAGGGGCGAGCGCAGGTAGAAGAAATTCAGGCTTTCGGCCTTGCCGCGCTGTTGTGCGTCCAGTTCCAGGATCACCTTGTACTGGTTGGTCTCGGTCTGGAATTCGCTGATCTGCCGCTGGCCAAAGGCGTCGTACAGCGCCTGGTCGACGTCGGTGGTGGTCAGGCCGAAACGGGCCGCCGCCTGGCGGTCGATGTCGATGCGGGTAACGCTGGCGCCCAGTTGCAGGTCGTTGGACAGGTCACGCAACGCCGGGTTTTCGCGCAGGCGCTCGGTCAGGCGTTGGGTCCACAGGTTGAGGGCGACGCCGTCGTTGCTCTTGAGCACGTACTGGTATTGGGTGCGTGACGGGCCGGAGCTGAGGTTGATGTCCTGGCCGGCACGCATGTACAGCACCACGCCAGGCACCTGCGCAAGCTTTGGGCGCAGCCGGTCGATCAGCTCGCTGGCCGAAACATCGCGCTCGCCGCGGGGCTTGAGGGCGATCCAGAAACGGCCGTTGGCGATGGTCTGGTTGCTCCCGGTAACGCCCACTGAATGGGAGAAGGCCCTCACGGCGGGGTCGGCTTCGATGATTTTCGCCAGTGCCAGGTGCTTGTCGATCATCGACGGGTATGACACATCTGCCGCCGCTTCAGTGGTGCCAAGAATGAAACCGGTGTCCTGCAGGGGGAAAAAGCCCTTGGGGATGGCCACGTAACCCACCACAGCCAGGGCCAGGGTCAGGCCGAACACGCCGAGGGTCAGGCGTTGGTGGGCCAGGGCCCGGTCCAGGCCTTTTTCGTACCACTTCACCAGCCGCTCGCCGAAGCCACCTTGATGTTCCGAGGGCGGGCGACGCATGAACAGGGCGCACAGGGTCGGTGCCAGGGTCAGCGATACGACCACCGAAATCAGGATGGTAGCGGTGGCGGTCAGGGCGAACTCTTTGAACAGCCGGCCAACCACCCCGCCCATGAACAGCAGCGGAATGAACGCGGCAACCAGCGAGAAGCTGATCGACACCACGGTGAAGCCGATCTCGCCTGCCCCTTTGAGCGCTGCCGTGCGGCTGTCTTCGCCGGCTTCCAGATGGCGGTGGATGTTTTCCACCACGACGATGGCGTCGTCCACCACGAAGCCGACAGCAATGACGATGGCCACCAAGGTCAGGTTATTCAGGCTGAAACCGAACACGTACATCAGTGCGCACGTGGCGATCAGCGACACGGCCAGCACACTGGAGACAACCAGGGTGGCCGACCATTGGCGCAGGAACAGCGCCATCACCCCGATCACCAGGGCCACGGCGATCATCAGCGTCAGTTCCACCTCATGCAGCGACGCGCGGATGGTCTGGGTACGGTCCTGCAGCACCGACACCTCGACCGAGGCCGGCAGCATCTCCTGCAGCTTGGGCAAGGCGCCGAGCACGCGGTCCACGGTTTCGACGATGTTGGCGCCAGGCTGGCGGAACACCACAAGGTTCAGCCCCGGCTGGTTGCCGGACCAGGCTTTGACGTAGGCGTTTTCGGCACCGTCGATCACCTTGGCCACATCCTGCAGGTGCACCGGTGCGCCGTTGCGGTAAGAGACGATCAGCCTGGCGTAGTCCTCGGGGTGGAACAGCTGGTCGTTGGCGGCGATGGTCGACACGCTGTGCTCGCCATACAGGGCGCCCTTTGCCAGGTTCAGGCTGGTCTGCTGGATGGCCTGGCGCAGGTCGGCGAGCGTAAGGCCCATGGCAGCGAGCTTTTCCGGCTGCGCCTGCACACGGATGGCCGGGCGCAACTGGCCGGTGATGTTGATCAGGCCGACGCCTTCGATCTGGCTCAGCTGGCGTGCCAGCAATGTCTCGGCATAGTCGCTGAGGTCATTGCCAGGCATCTGCGCGGAGCTGACGGTGAGTACCAGCACCGGGCTGTCGGCCGGGTTGACCTTGCGCCAGGTCGGTGGGTTGGGCAGGTCCCGGGGCAGGCGCGCGGTAGCCGTGTTGATGGCCGCCTGGACTTCCTGGGCGGCAGTGTCGATGTTCTTGTCCAGGGTGAACTGCAGGATCAGGGTGGTGGAGCCCAGTGCGCTGCTGCTGGTCATCTGGGTCATGCCGGGGATGGCGCTGAACTGCACCTCCAGCGGCGTGGCCACCGAAGAGGCCATGGTTTCCGGGCTGGCCCCAGGCAACTGGGCGGTGACCTGTATGGTCGGGAAGTCGGCTTCCGGCAAGGGCGCCACGGGCAGCCGTGGAAAGGCGATGGCGCCTAGCAGTACCAGGGCGAAGGTCAACAGCAATGTGGCGATGGGGTGGTCGATGCACCAGGCCGATACGCTGTTGCGGCTGTTCATGGCTGGCCCCGGCCGTCGGCCATTTCCGACGGTGGCGGTGCGTCCGGGGCGACCTCCACGCGCGAGCCGGGCTTGAGCCGCGACTGGCCATCGAGCACCAGACGCTCGCCCGGTTTGACCCCGGCAATGATGTTCAGCCCGCTGTCCTGGTACAGCACTTTGACTGGCACGCTGGTGACCTTGTCACCGTCCAGGCGGTAGACGAAGTGGCCATCGGCGCCGCGCTGCACCACCGGCGGTGGCACCACCAGGGCGTTCTCCTGCACGGCGGTGCGCAAACGGATGGTCACCAGTTGCCCTGGCCACAGCCGGCCGTCCTTGTTGTCGAATTCAGCCTTGACCCGCACCGTCCCGGTGTTGGCTGAAATCTGGTTGTCGATCAAGGCCAGGTGGCCCTCACCCAGCAGGGTGCGTTCGCCATCGGCGTCCATGTAGGCCTGCACCAATGCAGGGGCCGACGCTTTGAGCAGGCCTTGCAGGGTTGGCAGCATCTGTTGCGGCAAGGAGAACTCGACCGCGATGGGGTCGATTTGGGTCACGCTGAACAGGCCCTGCGTATCGCTGGCGCGCACCAGGTTGCCGGGGTCGATGTTGCGGATGCCAACGCGCCCGGTGACGGGGGAGCGAATCTGCGTGTAGGAGAGTTGCACTTCGGCATTGGCGATGGCGGCCTGGTTGCCTTTTACGGTGGCCTGCAGCTGATTGACCAGCGCCTGTTGCTGGTCGAGGGTCTGCTTGGACACGCCGTCATCGCTGCTGAGCAGGCGGTAACGCTTGAGGTCTACACCGGCGACCTGGATTTGCGCCTGGCTCTGGCCGAGCTGAGCGCGGGCCTGGTCCAGGCTGGCGCGGATGCTGCGGTCGTCAAGGGTTGCCAGCAGGTCGCCTTGCTTTACCCACTGGCCCTCTTTGACCAGTACCCGGGTCAGCACCCCTTCGACCTGCGGTTTTATTTCGACGCTGTGCAGCGACAGCACTGAGCCGATGGCGCTGGCGTAGCGCGGCACGTCCTGCTGGGCAACGCTGACCACGCGCACCGGGATGGCGCTTTGCGCGCGCGCAACCGGCGCCTCCTGGCGCTGGCCATACCAGATGCCCAAGGCTGCGAGGGCGAGCAGGGCGGTGGTAGCCAGCAGGAGAGGGCGGGTAGGACGTCGCATCGGCGCGGGCACCTTGGCCAAGAGGGAGGTTGTATTGAAGCTTATAGCGCTGTGACCGGGTCGGCAGCGTGACAGCTGGCTGACAGCGCTGACAGGTTGGGTGGCTTAGCTGGCAGTCCTTAGCGCGTAAGAAGATTCTGAATCTGAAACCAGATGCTTCAAGAGTGCGGCCATGAGGAATTATCCTACGCGCTCTGTCGGATGGCGTCTGATAGTCGGGGAAATGCTTCAGCGATAACTTCGCGGTTCGCCACAACGGCGAGCGGCTGTGAGAAGCTGCGGTCTTCCCCTCGTCATGGCTTCATGTCATGGCGGCCGTGCGCGTGAGACTTCGGTCTGGCCGCAGATGGGGAGCGGTTTTCTCACCTCGCGTACGGCTGCCACCCTATCCGTGAGAAAGAGAAGGTGGTCGCTATTCAGGTAAATCCCTAAGAGATTTAGTCATGAAGAAGATCGTTCCCGATCCACCGACCTCATTCCCTATCCCTTACATCACAATAATCGCCGGCCTCTCCGCCGAGGACGCCAAGGCTCACGCTGCCACGCTGATGGACTGCTTCTGCAAAACCAGCCAGGTCTACCTCGACACCGAAGCCGAAGACCATCGCTACGCGCTGCTGGAAAACCTCGGCATCCTCACTGAACTGCTGCGTGTCCTTGTCGCCCATATGGCGATGCAGGAGATCAACCGTGAGTGATGAACTGAAATTGCGCAGCACAGCCGGTAAGGAAACATTCCTCGGCTTGTACGCCATCCAGCCGGGCATACCGCTCAATCATGCGTTCGATGAGCTGTCGGTCTTGCTCGGTTGTATCCGGCATTTGAGCGAGGAAGCTGAGATGGAGGGCAACATGATCGCTGGCAGTGCGGCACGCATTCTCAGTGCCATGGCCAAAGCATTGATCAACGACATGGAAATGGGCATGAACCGCAGCGCCTAAGCGGTTGTGGGGCCGCTTTGCGGCCCATCGCCGGCAAGCCCGGCTCCCACTTGGATTGCGCCGGCCTCTAGAAATTGGGCAAGACGGGCGCTTGCACAGGTAAAGCGCAGGCTTGTCAGAAGCCGATGAAGGCGTAGTACTGCGAAGGCGTGTCGCCGGCCTGCAAACCCTGCGCCTGCAGGCTGGCCAGCAGGGCTGCGTCCTGAACGTGCAAGGCCCACGGCGCACCGTGCGGTGCCGGTATATCCGCCAGCGCTGCAGCCAAAGCCCCCATATCTGGAAGGTAGGCCGTGAAGCCATTGCCCTTGAGCGCGCTGATGGTCATGCCCAAGGCCTGGCACACGGCAACCTTGGCCGCGATGTCATCGCGATCTGCCTGCCGGGACGCCTGCACCAGTGCCTGCAGCGCCGGGTCCACCGGCAATGAACCATGAATCAGCTCAGGCCCTTGCTCCCAAGCCTCGGGCGGGCAGTCCTTGTTCTCTGGCCGGAGTGGAATGTGCGGGTTGATTTCCACCGGGTAGATGCGGCAAACCAGCGGCCGGCTCTCGTAGATGGTGCACAGGTCGTTTTCGTCCAGGTTGCGGCAGCGCCCAGGGTTGAACGCGGCAAAGGTCACCGAAACCCGCACCTCGCTGTCGCCACAAGGCACCGGGTGCGAGCGGCGCAGCACATGCTCACGCTGGTCTGCCGGCATCCCCGGGCCGTCTTCCACAAAGGCTTCGATCAGCACCACCACCTGGCCACCGGAGGCCGCCCACTGGCGCGCCTCGGCCAAGGTCAGTGGCACATGGTGGCCGGTGCAGCACTTGCCACAGCCGGTACAGGCAAAACGCAAAGAGTCGTTCACTTGGCGCCCAGGTTCCATTCGCTGACGAAGGCCCGCTGCTGCTGGCGGTCGTACAGGCACAGCTCGGAGCCGGTGCGTCGCTGCATGTGCTTTTGTGGATACACCCCTTCGATGACCAGGGCGCTGAAGCCCACCTGGTCATCGAACTCCGCAGGTTTGCCGCGGGCGTGGGCATCCTTGAACTGGCTGGCAGCCAGGCAGGCCTTGAGCATCTGCTGGCGTTGTTCGTTCCAGGCCTGGCTGCTGGAGGCCTGGGCAACACCGCTGAAAACGGCGCAGGCGATCAGGAGAGAGCTGAAAAACTTCATACGCTATACCGTGAAACGTTCGAGGGTGGCGAAGTATGACCGACTCATCCCTGGCAACAGGCCAGGGAGTTTGTCGCTGGATATGACAGCACGGCCTTCATCGTTCGGCAAACACTACCGTGCGCGCCGCCACCACCAGGCAATCGGTCAGCTCCGGGGAGGAGAACTTGGTGAGGATGGCATTGGCCCCGGCCAGCCTGGCCTTCTCGGCACTCATCGCGCTGTCCAGCGAGGTGTGCAGCAGCACGTAAAGGTGCTGGAAGTCCGGTGTTTCGCGCAGCGTGCGGGTGAAGGCATAGCCGTCCATCTCCGACATCTCGATGTCGGACACGATGATGTTTATCTCCTGCGCAGTACCTTGCAGCTCCAGCAGCACGTTGATCGCATCCTTGGCACTGCGGGCGGTGTGGCAGTCGATGCCCAGGTTACGCAGGGTGTGCACCGACTGCTGCAGCGCCACTTGGCTGTCGTCCACCACCAGGATGTTGGCGGCGGCCAGCAGGCTGGCGTCTTCTTCGTTCAGTTTGCCCGGAGCAGGCTCCGGCTCCGGCGGGGCGATGGCGTGGATCACCTTTTCGATGTCCAGCACCTGCACCAAGGTGTTGTCGACGCGGGTCACGCCGGTGATGAACGAGCGGTTGCCTGAGCCAAAGGGCGGCGGTTTGATGTCGGTGCTCAGGCAGTGGACGATGCGGCTCACAGCCTGCACATGCAGGCCCTGGCGCGAACGGCTGATCTCGGTGACGATCAGGCAGCCACCGTCGGGGTCGGCCAGTGGGCGTTCACCGATGGCCCGCGACAGGTCGATCACCGACAGCGGGTTGCCGCGCAGGGTCGCCACGCCTTTCACGTGGGGGTGCGATTCGGGCAACTTGGTCAGCGACGGGCAAGGGATGATCTCGCTGACCTTGAGCAGGTTGATTGCCATCAGCTTGCCGCTGCGCAGGGTGAACAGCAGCAGGGACAACGCGTCCGCGCGGGCATTTTGCGTGGCCATGGTGACCTTCATGGAAGACAGGGGATAACCGGTTATCGGCCTGTTCGGGCCAGGCTTTAACTTGGCGGTCGCCTTCGCTGGCCCTATCGCCGGCAAGCCGGCTCCCACAAAGTGGACCTCCACAAGACATTGGGTTGGTGTCCAACTTCCTGGGGGCAGTTCGGGAGCTGCCTTACCCAAGACTTGGAAGCTGACATGACCCCTCCCACCAGATGGACCTCCACAAGACATTGGATTGGCGTCCAACTTCTTGGGCGCAGTCCGGCAGCTGTCTTACCCAGCACCTGGAAGCTGACACGGTCCCGGTGGGAGCCGGCTTGCCGGCGATGGCCGCGCAGCGGCCCCTAGCGCTCGCGCAAGGCTTCCTTGGCCCGGTTCAGCGGCTTGATCAGGTAATCGAGAATGGTTTTCTCACCGGTGCGGATATCCACCGTGGCAATCATCCCCGGCACGATCGCAAAGCGCTTGCCGGCCTTGTTCTGCAGGCTGTCCTGCTCGGTACGGATGAACACCCGGTAGTAATAGATTTCCGGTTTCACCTCATCCTGCAGGGTGTCCGGCGAGATGCCCACCACCTTGCCTTCCAACCCGCCATACACCGAATAGTCATAGGCACTGATCTTCACCTTGGCCGCCTGGTCGGGGTGGATGAAGGCGATGTCGCGGGGGGCGATGCGCGTCTCGATCAGCAAGCGTTCGTCCATCGGCACGATCTTCATCACCTGCCCACCAGGCTGTACCACCCCGCCCAGGGTGTTGACCTCGATGTCCTTGACGATGCCCCGCACCGGCGAGCGCAAGGTCAGGCGTGACAGCGAATCGCTGCGCCCGCGGATCACTTCCGATAGGCTGTCGGCTTCGGCGCTGGCCTTGGCCAGTTCTTCGCGGGCGCGTACCAGATAATCGGAGCGCGCTTCATTGGCCTTGAGCTCGAGTTCCGAGCGCTGGCGGTTGAGGCGGATCACTTCGACCCGGCTGGAGGCCCCCATCTTGGCGAGGTTCTCGGTAATCTGCAGTTCGCTGCGCACCAGCCGCAGCGAGTCCTCGATACCCGCCAGGGTCTGCTCCAAGCCGCGGCGGCGGGTCTGGTACAGTGCGGTTTCGGCGTCGATCAGCTCCGGCGAGTCGCGCAGGCTGTCAGGGAAAACCAGCGGCTTGCCGGTGACCTCGGCGCGCAAGCGGGCAACGCTGGCGGTGGCGGCACGGTACTTGGCCTCGCTTTCACCGACACTGGAGGCCGTCTTGGTCGGGTCGAGCTGGGCCAGCACCTGGCCGCGCTCGACCAGATCGCCTTCGGCCACGTTCATCTCGGCGACGATGCCGCCTTCGAACGACTGGATCACTTGCTCGCGCGAGCTGGGGATCACCTTGCCCGTGCCGGTAGAGACTTCGGTGACTTCGAACCAGGCAGCCCAGGCCAGGAACGCGGCCAGCATCAGTGCGCACACGGTGATCACGCGGCCGGCGCGCAGCACGGCCTGATCGTCCTGGCCATCGAGGTAGGACGCGGGGAGTTCATGGTTGCTCATGCCTGCGCTCCTTGCAGTTTGGCCAGGGCGGCGTCACGGCTGTCGTCAATGACGATGCGCCCGCCTTCGAGCACGATGATCCGCTCCACCCGTTGCAGCACGCTCAACCGGTGGGTGGCGATCACCAAGGTGCGGCCTTGGCAGAAGCGGTCGAGGTTATCGAGCAGCTTGCGTTCGGTCGTGTCGTCCAGCGAGGCGGTAGGTTCATCCAGCAGCAGTACCTGCGGCTGGCGCACCAGCAAACGTGCCAGCACCAATGCCTGGCGCTGCCCGCCGGACAGGCCCAGGCCGCCTTCCAGAATCAGGTGGTCCATACCTTTGGGCAGGCGGCGCACGAACTCCAAGGCGCCCGTGGCGGCCAGCGCGGCCACCAGCTCCTGGTCACTGGCCTGGCCGGCGCCGAGGGTGAGGTTCTCACGCAGGGTGCCGTGGAACAGCCGCGCATACTGCGCCAGCAAGCCGACGTCCCGGCGCAGGTCGGCCGGGTCCAGGTGGGCCAGGGCAATGCCGTCGAGCGTGACCTCGCCTTGCACCAGGTCCATGGCACCGCCCAGCGCCTGCAGCAGCGTCGACTTGCCGGCGCCATTGCGCCCCAGCACGGCGATGCGTTCGCCCGGCCGGATGTCCAGCTGGCCGATGTTCAGCACCGGTGGTGCCTCGGGGTCGTAGCGGAAGTTGGCCTGGCGCAGCCGGTACTCCCCGCGGATGGCCGGCAGGTGTACCCGGGCTTCGCCTTCGGGGTGATCGACCGGCGCCTGCATCAGTTTGTCCAGGCCCTGTAGCGCCACCTTGGCTTGTTGCCAGCGGGTCAGCACATGGGTGAGCTGCGCCAGCGGCGCCATCATCCGCGAGGACAGCATCGAGGCGGCCACCAGGCTACCGGTGGTGAGGTCGCCGGCAATCACCATCGGCGCGCCGATGACGATGACCACGGCAAACACCGCGCCTTGCACGTTCTGGGTCCAGGTCACCAGGCCGTTGGTCAGGGTGCGCAGATGCAGGTTGGTGTGCGCGCATGCTGCATTGTACTGGTTCCACTGGCGTTCGAAGCGCGCTTCGGCCTGCAGTGCCTTGATTTCATCCAGGCCCTGAACGCTTTCCACCAGCATGGCGTTGCGCAGGGACGATTCGCGCATCGAGGCATTGGCCAGGCGTGCCAGCCGGCGCTGCGCCAGCAAACCAGGCAGGAGCATGGCCAGCAGCGCCAGCAGCGGGATGAACACCAGCACGCCGCCGATCAGCCAGAACACGAACAGGAACAACAGGAAGAACGGCAGGTCGGCCAGCGCGGTGGCGGTGCTGGAGGTGATCAGGTCGCGGATCGACTCCAGCTCGCGCAGTTGCGAAATGAACGAGCCGGTGGATTTCGGCCGCGCCGAGTTGCGCAGGCGCAGGGCATGGCCGTAGACCAGGTCCGACACGCGCAGGTCGGCGCGTTTGCCGAGCAGGTCGGTAACCTTCAGGCGCAGCAGGCGCATGCTGAAATCGAACACCAGCGCCAGCACCACACCGCCGAACAGCACGTACAGGGTGGGCAGCGATTCGGCGGGGATCACCCGGTCATACACCTGCATCGAGAACAGCACGCCGGCCAGGGCCAGCACGTTGGCCACCAGCGAGGCGACCATCACCTGCCCGTACGGGCGCAGGTCGCTCAGCACGATGCGGGCGAACCAATGGCGGTCGTACGGGGCGGTGTAGTCATCGGTACGCACGTCGCGCAATGGCCGTGCCGGGCGCATCAGTGCCACGCGGTTGATGCGCCCTTCGAGCGCTTCGCGGGGCAGGCGCGAGGTGAGGCCCTGGTCGCCGGCGAACACCACGGCCAGCTGGTTGTCCTCGGTCACGGCTTCGACCACAGCCAGCTGGCCATCGTTGAGTTCCAGCACCAGGGGGGTACGCCATTGCCGCAGGGCCTTGGCATCGAAGCGCACGAAGCGCAGGGACAGGCCGGCCTGGCGCGCCATGTGGCGCAGAATTTCATCCAGCGGCCGGGCATCTTCGACGGCCGCCAGGCGGATGCGCTGGGGCGATACATCCAACCGGTAGTGGTGGGCGACCTGCAGCATGACTTCAAGCCAAGGGCCAAGGTCCGGCCGATGGACGACAGCTTGCTCCGGGTTTTGCTGCTGCGTGGCTTGGCTCAGGTTGAGCGTATCGTTCATGGCTCGATCTCCACCCCTTGCAGGTTGCGCCCTTCAAGGCCCAAGGCCATGCGCAGGGCGCCGGTGTTGTACAGGCAGTCGACATCCAGGCGCAGCAGGTCGGAACGGGTGCCGGCAAGTTCGAAGCGCGACTGGTAGATTTCCTGCTCGGCATTAAGGAGGTCGAGCAGCGGCCGTGTGCCCAGGTCCAGGTATTGCCGGCCGTAGAGCATGCGTGCCTCCTTGATGCTGGCCTGGCGCGCCTGGAGCGAACTCAGCCGGCGGCCCAGCCCCGAGGTTTGCGCCATGGCTTCGGCCAGGCCGCGACGGGCCTGCAGGCGTGCAGCGTCTTCGGCGGAGTCGGCAGCGGTCAGGGCATACCCGGCCGCGCGGCTGCGGGCGCTGATGGCACCGCCTTGGTAGATCGGCACTTCGAGGTTCAGGTAAATGCCCGCCTGAGTGCGGTCGAGGCGGTTGTTGTCGCGGTCGTAGTCGTTGTCCAGGTAGTGGTTGACCTGCGGCTGCAGCGACAGCGTCGGGTAGGCCTCGGCCTTGGCCTGTGCCAGTTCGGCCTGGGATTGTGCGCGCAGGGCCAGGGCCATGAGCACTGCAGGCAGGCGATCGTCGCCCTGCGGTGGGCGCTTGCAGGCCTGGTCGAGTTCGGGGGGCGTTTCTTCGGCCAGGGCCGGCGGTGAGACGCGGCCGAGCAGGGCGGCGAGGGTAGAGCGCCAGCGCTGGTACTGGGCCTGATACTCCTCGAGGGTCGCGCGCGCGCCTTCCACCCGGGACTCGGCCTGGACCACGTCGGAGCGCGTGCTGGCGCCCATGTCGCTGCGCAGGCGCGCCATGCCGGCAATAGCGTTGACGCCGTTGATCTGCTCACGGGCAATCACCATGAGCTGCTCGTAGCGGCGGGTTTCGATCCAGGCGTAGGCGGTATCGCGGGCCAGGTCGTCGATGACCAGCAGGATGTTGGCCTGGGCTCGGGCGGCAGCGGCTTTGGCAGCGTCGACGGCGCTGTCGACCTTGCCGAAATCGTAGAGCATCTGCTTGAGCGACAGGTTCAGCGCCTGGCTGCTGCGGTCGCCGCCATTCCCGCTGTCATAGCCGGTGCGGATACCGCCGGAAAGCTGCGGGTAGTAACCGGCGCGCGCCACGTTGATGCCTTCGCCTTGCTTGTACAGGTTGCCGACGGCTTCAGCGATGCTGGGGTGCCACTGCGCAGCGGCCAGCACCGCCTCGGCCAGCCCGAGCCGATCGCCATGGGTGGCGGCCTGGCCTGCCGCGGGGCGGGCAGGGATGGCATCGGGGGCATCGCGTAGCAGTGACGGGCCGATGGTGCGTAGCGAGGGGTCTATGTCATCGGCTGCCTGCGCAACCGGGTTCCAAATCAATACCAGGAGCGCGACGGCTCCCGGCAACAGCGGTGACAGCGGACTGCTTCGCTTCACATAATTCCCTTACTGCTGATCGTCCTTGCCGCCGGGCATGGCGCCCGGCGGGTTACTGCGGCCTCAGACGACATGGATGCCGTTCTGCACCCACAGGTGGTGGCTCGGATCCTCCTGGGCCGTGTATTGGTTATAGTCGATGCCGTCGGCGCTCTGGCTGCCGGTCAGGCTCCAGTTATCGGTCATGTGCACCGAATCCTTGTCGTCACCTTTGATCAGCAGCGTGCTGCTGCCGCTTTCGGTGACGGCCACCACATCCGCCAGGCTCAGCGTCAGGGCCACCGCGCTGGTGTCGTTGAGGTCGATGATTTCGATGTCGTGGACACGCTCGGCCAGAGAGCTCAGGTCGATGCTGGCATCGCCGCCGCCCCACAGCAGGGTGTCGGTACCACTGCCGCCGTCGACGCTGGCAAAGGCCTGGTCGACCACCACGAGGGTGTCGTCGCCGGCCCCGCCTTGCAGGCTGATGTGCCCGCCCTGGCTGCCATCGAGGTGGTCATTGCCATCGCTGCCGGCAATCACCTCGGTCGATGCGGCCGCGGCCACACTGGCCAAGGCCGCCCCCTCGTCACCGCTTTCAGCCAGCAGCGAGGTGGTCGCGGTAAACCCGGTGGCGTTGTCCAGGTTGATGGTCAGCGTTGCGGTATCGGTGGTGCCGTTGGGGTGCGTCAGTTCGTAGGTGAAGGTGTCCTGTTGGCCGATCACTGCCGAGGTCAGGCCCTCCTTGAGGGTATAGGTGTAGCTGCCGTCAGCGTTCACCAGAAGCGTACCGTAGGTGCCGGCCACGCTGACGCCGTTGTAACCGGGGATGGCGTAAGTGTTGGCCGCTACCAGCACGCTGAGCACGGTCAGCGTCGAACCGAGGTTGTCGGCTCCGCCCCCGGCAGTGTCGGTCAGCAGGTTGCCGGTCACGGGGGTGTAGCCGCTGACCACGAACTCGTTGGTGTACGTGGTGGTGGTGTTGAGGCTGGTGGTGATCGAGCTGGCCAGGCCAATGCCACCTGCGCTGACACGGATCTCGTAGGTACCGGCGCCCTGGTTCTGGAAGGTGTAGGCCGAACCGCCGCCGAGCAGGCTGACCAGCGACCCACCGGGCACAGACTGCACGAGGACGTACTGGCCGGTAGCCGTGTTGAGTTTGTAAAGGCCGAGGGTGGTGCCGTTGAGCAGGCCCAGCAGGTTGGCGGAGTTGAGTACCACTTGCAGGTTGGCGGTGGTGTCAGCGGCAACGGTGGTGGTGTAGGCCGCCTGCCGCGAACCGATCAGCGGCAGGGACAGTGTGCCCAGTGTGGCGCTGGCGGTGTCCACCCGGTTCGCCAGGCTGATGTTGGTGCTGTCGATGTCGTTGACGGCATCGACCACCGTGGCGGGCGCGCTGAGGTTGCTGTCGCTCCAGACCTCCGTGGCTTGCGGGCTGTCGATCCGCACATAGAGGTTGGCGACATCGGTCAGGCCGTTGCCGTGCACCAGTTGATAGCTGAACACGTCCACCTTGCCGACGCTGGCGGGGGTGCCGTTGGGCGTGTAGGTGTAGCTGCCATCGGCGCGGATCACCAGGGTGCCATACAGGCCCTGTACTTCGGTGGCACTGCCGGCGGTGACGTAGCTGCCGTTCTTGAGCACTTGCAGCACGGCACTGCTGTCCGGGCCACGGGCATCGGTGGTGCCGTCGACCCCGGGGTCGGTGATGACGTTGCCGGTAGTGGGGGTACCAGTGCCGGTGAACTGGGTCAGGCTGGTGGTTTCTACGTCCAGCGTGGTGGTCACGTTGGTCACCAGGCCGATCCCGCCACTGGCGACGGTCAGCCGGTACTCACCGGCTTGCAGCTCGCCGATGTCGACGCGCACCCCTTGGCCCAAAGGCAGCAGGACCAGGTCCAGCAGGCCTTGGCTGTTACCGGTCGCCACCGTGACCCAGGCCCCGGCAGCATTTTTTACCTGCAAGGTGAAGGTGGTGTTGTCGAGCAGGGCCAGGGCACTGCTTGTGGTCAGCGTCAAGGTAGGGTCAACCGTGGTGCCGGCCCCGACCGTCCAGGTGTAGGTCTTGCTGAAGCCCGCCAGCAGTGTGGTGAAACTGTCGGTGTAGGTCTGCGTGGCGACAACCGGTGCCAGGTTGACGGTGGCGCTCGCCAGGTTGTCGCTGGCGATCACCGGTGCATTGGCGTCGACGTCCGGCGCGGTGATGGTGACGTTGCCGGAGACATTGTTGCGGGGGTCGGTGAGCGACACCGACAGGCTCTGGCCGTTGTCCTGGGCAGGTGTCAGGGTGACGGAGAAGGTGCCGTCGGGCTGCACCGTGCCGGTTTGCAGGACGGTGCCGTTGGCGCTGCGCACCGTGACCGTGGCGCCAGCCTCGCCGCTGCCGGTCAGCGTGCTGCCGTCGGCGCTGATCACCAGGTTGCTGGCCAGCGCTGGCGGGGTGAGGTCTGGAGCGGTCAGTGCGGTGCCGGTCGAGGCGTTGCCGCTGGCGTCGGTCAAGGTGACCGTCAGGGCCTGGTTGTCGATCTGCGCCGCCGCCAGGCTGACCACGAACAGGCCGTTGCTGCCGACTGTGGCGGTGCCGAGCACGGTGCCTGCAGCGTCGCGCACGGTGACGGTGCTGCCGATCTGGCCAGAGCCGCTGACCGTGGTGCCGTTGGCGTTGATGGCGGCCACTGGCGCCGCGGGTGGCGTGGTGTCGGGGGCTGTTACGCTGGCGCTGCCGGACTGGTTGCCGGCGGCATCGGACTGGCGCACGGTGAGCAACTGTCCGTCGTTTTGCGTGGTGGAGAGGTTGACGGTGAAGCTGCCATTGGGTTGCACCACGGCGCTGCCCAGCGGCCCGCCCGGGCCGGTGACGGTGACTGTCGCGCCGGGCTCGCCGACACCGGTCAGCACCGTGCCTGCGCCGCCCACGGCCAGGTTGGTCGGTGCCGCCGGCGCCTGAGTGTCCGGCGCGGTATAGCTGGTGCTGCCCGAGGGATTCGCTGCCGCGTCGACCTGCGTCACACCGAGTACCTGGCCGTTGAGCTGCGCGCTGGCCAGGTTGATGCTGAACACGCCGCCCGCGTTGACCACGCCGGTACCGAGCACATTGCCATTGGCATCGCGCACGGTGACTGTGGCATTGGCTTCACCGGTGCCGGTCAGTACCAGGCCATTGGCGGACAGCGCAGTGACCACCGGGTTGGCCGGCGGCGTGCTGTCTGCCGCCTGCACGAACACCGGTTGCGACTCAGTGCCCGCCACCGCCTCGGCAGTGACCGACAGCGATTGGCCATTCAACTGGGCGCTGTCGAGCTGCAGACTGAAGTCGCCGTTGCCGTCCGCTGTACCACTACCGATCACATTGCCCTCACTGTCATAGACAGTGATGGACGCCCCGCTGGTGGCGTTACCCGTGAGGGTCAGGCCGTCAGCGTCCAGCACCACGTTGGTCGGGGGCGCTGAGGGTGGAACATCCGGGGTGAGGTAGGTCTGTACTGGCGAGGGGTTGGTACCGTCGTTTTGGATCACTTCCAATGTGACGTCTGCGCCAGGTGCGGGGTCGAGGCCGATGGAGAAGTTGCCATTGGCATCGACCACGCCGGTGCCGATCACAGCGCCTCCCAGGCTGACAGTCACTGTAGCGTTGGGCTCGCCGCGCCCGGTGAGCACGTCGTAGTCGGCATTGATGGCCAGATTGGTCACCGGTGCAGGTGGCGACGTGTCGCCAGCCTGGTAAGTGGCTGGCAGCGAAGCGTTGCCCGCCTCATCAAGGGCGACCACGGTCAGCAATTGGCCGTTGTCCTGCGCCGGGCTCAACGTCACGCTGAAGGTGCCGTCTTGGTTGGCCTGGATGGTGCCGAGAACGGTGTTGTCCGGGCCGCGCACGGTGATGATGCTGTCGGGTTCGGCACTACCGGTCAGCAGCGTGCCCGTCGCGTCCAGCGCCAGGCCGGTGGGTTGCCCCGGTGGCACCAGGTCCGGTGCGGTCACTTCGAGTGGCGCGCTAGGGTTGCCGGTGGCGTCCTGAGCGACCACGGTCAGTACCTGGCCGTCGATCTGTGGGGTGGTGAGGTCAAGCACGAAGGTGCCATCAGGGTCGATCACGCCCTGGCCGACCATGTCGCCACGGTCGTTCATCACGGTGATGCGCGCCCCTGCTTCGCCGCTACCGGTGAGCTGGGTGCCGCTGTCGTTGAGCACCGCGACCACCGTGGCCGGCGGCGTGGTGTCGGCTGCGGTGGCCGAGCTGATGGGCGATACGTTATCGCTGTCGTCTGTCAGGGTTACCTGGACCGTTTGGCCGTTGAGCTGCGCCGAGCTCAGATCGACCACGAAGGTACCGTCGGCCCCCACGGTGGCGGTGCCGATTTCAGTGGTACCCAGGTACACCCGTACCGTGGTGCCCGCTTCGCCGACGCCGCTTAGCTGATCGCCTGCAGCATTGAAGCGCAGTTCGGTCGCCGCTGCAGGTGGCGTGAGGTCGGGGGCATCGACGGTGACCGGCGCGCTGATGTTGCCGGGTGGGTCGGCCTGCTGTACCGACAGCACTTGCTGGTTGATCTGGGCGGGCGACAGTTCTACAGAGAAGCTGCCGTCGGTGAGCACAATGGTCGTACCGAGCACTACGCCTGCGGCATTGGTCACCGTGACGGTAGCGCCTGGTTCACCCTGGCCGGTGACCACGCTGCCATCGGCATTGATGGCCACCTCTGTGAGGATGGCCGGCGGCGTGAAGTCGGGCGTTTGCAAGGTGGCGACCGCCGACACGTTGCCGGCTGCGTCGGCCTGGCTGAGGCTGAGCAGTTCGGCGTTGCCCAGTGCCGGGTTGAGCGTGACGGTGAAATTACCGCTGGCATCGACCACTGCCGTGCCGATTTCGTCGCCCTGAGCGTTGGTCACACTCACCTGTGCGCCGGGCTCGCCGCGGCCGGTGAGGGTAACCCCGTCGCTGGAAATCGCAAGCTCGGTGGGGGCGGCTGGAGGGGTGGTATCGGCTGCGGTGATGGGGCTGGGGTCGGACTGGTTGCCGGCGGCATCGGTCAGTACCACCTGCACCTGCTGGCCGTTGGCTTGTGGCGCGCTGAGCGTGACCTGGAAGGTACCGTCGGCGCGGACCACTGCGCTGCCCAGTGTACTGCCATCGGCAGCCAGCACTTTGACGGTGCTGCCGGCCTCGCCAGTACCGTTGAGCACGCTGCCGCCGCCGGCGAATGCCAGGTTGCCAGCAGCATCGGGTGCCACGCGGTCGGGCGCAGTCAGGCTGACACTGTCGGACTCATTGCCCGCGGCGTCGCTCTGCTGTGCACTGAGCTGCTCGCCATTGATCTGTGCGGTACTCAGGCCAATGCTGAAATTACCATCGGCATCGACCACGGCGGTGCCCAGGTCGACACCGCCTTCGCCGAGCACAGTCACCGTGGCGCCCGGCTCACCTCGGCCGGTGAGCGTCAGGCCATCGGCGCTCAGCACCAGGTTGGTCAGCGCTTGTGGAGCGGTGGTGTCCGGTGCCTGCAGGGTCGCAGGTAACGAAACACTGCCATCGGTGCCCACGGCGCTGACTTGCAAGACTTCGCCGTTGGCCTGAACGCTGTCGAGGTTGACTGTGAAGCTGCCGTCATTGCCCACTGGCGCAGTGCCCAACAGCACGCCGTCAGGGCCATACACACTGACGGTGCTGCCGGGGGATCCACTGCCGGTAACCACCAGGCCATCGGCTGAGAGCGTCAGGTTGTCCGGAATGTCCGGTGCCAGGTCGCCCGGCGCGGTCACGGTCTGTGCCGGCGAGGTGTTCTGCGCGGCATCGGCCTGGGTCACGCTGAGGTTTTCGCCGGCTATCGCTGCAGGGCTGAGCGCGACGGTGAAACGGCCATCGCTGCCGACCGTGGCGGTCCCCAGCGAGGTGCCGTCGGGCGCGCGCACGGTGACCGTGGCGCCGGCTTCGCCGGTACCTGTCAGGCTGGCGCCGTCGGCAGCGACGGCCAGGTTGGCGACGGCGGTGGGCGGTGTGGTATCGGCTGCGGTGTAAGGCGCGGCAGGCGACACGTTGCCTGCGGCATCGGTGGCCGTAACCTGCAAGGTCTGACCGTTGGTTTGGGCGCTGCTCAGGGTGACCTGGAAGGTGCCATTGCTGCTGGCCACGGCGGTACCCAGGATATTGCCTGCGGCATCACGCACGGTAACGGTGCTGCCTGCTTCGGCGCTGCCGCTCAGTTGCACGCCACTGCTGGCCAGGGCGAGGTCGGTTGGCGCCGCGGGTGGGGTGAGGTCCGGCGCTGTTACCGCAACGGGCGGCGAGGTGTTGTTGCCCGCGTCGGTCTGGGTCACGCTCAAGTTCTGGGCGTTGAGTTGCGCGCTGGTCAGGGTGAGGGTAAAGCTGCCGTTGGCGGCCACCTGGCCGGTGCCAATGATGGTGCCATCGGGGCCGCGCACCGTCACGCTGGCACCCGCTTCACCCAGGCCGGTGAGGGTCAGGCCATTGTTGTTGAGCACCACATTGGTCAGCGGGGCTGGTGCGGTGAGGTCGGGTGTACTGAGGGTGACAGCAGGCGAGGTGTTGCCAGCTGCATCCAGCTGGCTCACACCGATCGCCTGGCCAGTTGCCTGTGGCGTATCGAAGGTGACCGTGAACCGCCCATCAGCACCTACGGTCGCGGTGCCGACCACAGTGCCGGCGGCGTTGCGCACCTGCACGGTGGCGCCGGCTTCGCCACTGCCTGACAGCTGCCTGCCATCGGCGCTGAGCACGGGGTTGCCGACCGCCGCCGGTGGCGTGCGGTCCGGTGTTGCCAGGCTCGCCGGGCCAGAGACATTGCCAGCGGCATCGCTGAGGGTGACCTGCAAGGCGCTGCCGGTGGTTTGCGCACTTGGCAGGGTGATCTGGAACTCGCCGCTCTGGTTGACGGTGCCGGTGGCCAGTACCGCGCCACTGGCATCGCGCACTGTCACCGTGGCGCCCGCCTCACCCTGGCCGCTGACGACGGTTGCCGCGCTGTTCAGGCTCAGGCCGGCGGGCGCATCAGGTGCTTGCAGGTCAGGCGCCTGCAAGGTTGCGGCCAGCGAGCTATTGCCCGCAGCATCGCTCTGGGTGACGGTGAGGTTCTGGCCGTTGGCTTGCTGGGGTGTCAGTGTGACGCTGAACAAGCCGTTACTGCCAACGATGGCGGTGCCCAGTTCGGTGCCTTGGGCATCGACCACGCGCACGGTCGCACCCACCTCGCCCTGGCCGGTGAGGGTACTGCCGCTGCCGTTGAGGGTAAGCTGGGTGGGGGCATCCGGGGCGGTATTGTCTTCGGCCACGATTGTGGCCGGTACGGAAGGTTTACCGCCGGCTGAAAGGCGTGCGCTGACCTGCAGGGTCTGGGCATTGAGCTGGGCGTCGCTGAAGAACACGCGGAAGATGCCGTCGCTGCCGACCGTCGCGGTGCCCAGCGTGGTGCCGCCGGAGGTCACGGTGATCAGCGAGCCCACGGTGCCTTCGCCGGTCAGGAGGAAGCCGTCGGCACTGATGGTCAGCGCCGTTGGTGTGGCGACTTCGGTGCCGTCTGGCCCGTCCACGTTTACTGGGGTCTCGTTGCCAGCGTCGTCCCGGACCACCACCTGCACGGTGTCGCCGGCAACCAGGGGTGGGTCGACTTCGACCACGAAGGTGCCGTCCGGCCCGGCGGTTGCGGCGCCCAGTTCAGTGGGGCCGTCGCGAACGATGATGGTGGCGCCGGGTTCGGCAGTACCCCCGATGGTCCCGCCATCCGGGCTGATCGTGATGTCGGTGGCCGCATCAGGCGGTGTGGTGTCCGGCGCGGTAACGGTCGATGCGCCAGAGTCGTTGCCGGCCCCGTCGCTGACCACCACGGTCAGGGTCTCGCCATTGGTGAGCGGGGTATCAAGCGGCACGCTGAAGCTGCCGTCACCGTTCACTGCAACGGTGGTGGAATTGCCACTGGGGTCGGTCACCGTGACCGTACTGGCCCCGGGGGCGTTGCCGGTCACCGTGGTGCCATCCGGGCTGACGTCTACATCGGTCGGCAGCGCAGGCGGCGTGAGGTCTGGCGCAGTGGCCTGGGCAGCGAGGGAGGTGTTGCCGGCAGCATCGGTGAGGGTCACCTCAAGGCTCTGCCCATCCAGTTGCGCTGGCGACAGCGGCACGCTGAAGTTGCCGCCCACCGGCACCACGACCGTGCCCAGCAGGTCGCCGTTGGCATTGCGCACTTCAACGGTGGAGCCGACCTCCCCGTTGCCCTGCAGGGTTGTGCCATCGGCACTGACTTGCACGCCGGTCGGGGTGGCAGGGCCGGTTGAATCGTCAGCGGTGAAGGTGGCCGATGGCGAGGTATTGCCCTGATCGTCGACAAGCACCACCGACAGAACTTCGCCGTTGGTCTGGGCAGGGGCGAGGGTGACGGTGAAGCTGCCGTCGGGTTGCACTTGGGCATCGCCCAGCAATTGCCCGCCAGCATCGCGCACTTCTACGGTGGCGCCTGGCTCACCTTGCCCGCTCAACACACTGCCATCGGCGCTCAGCCCCAGGCCTTGTGCAGGTTGCGGTGCTTCCAGGTCGTTGGCGGTGACGGTGTCGGCAGTGGAGGTGTTGCCCGCAGCGTCCGCCTGGGTGACGGACAGCGTCTGGCCGTTGAGCTGCGGTGGGTCGAGGGTCACCCGGAAGCTACCGTCGGCCTCCACCACGGCAGTGCCCAATACTGCGCCGCCGGTGCCGATGACACGCACCTGAGCGCCGGGCTCGCCGCTACCGGTGAGCACGCTGCCATCGGCGGAGAGGGCCAGGCCGGTGGGGGTGTCCGGCGCCTGGGTGTCCGGGGCTGGCAGGCCGACCGCTGCAGACACGTTACCGGTTGGGTCGCGTTGCTCCACGGTCAAGGCCTGGCCATTGGTCTGCGGCGGGGCAAGGGTGAGCTCGAAGGTACCGTCGCCGGCCACCTCGACGCTGCCCAGTACAGTACCGTCGGGGCTGCGCACGATCACGGTGGCACCCGGTTCGCCAGTGCCGCTGACGGTGGTGCCGCTGTCGTCGATGCTCGGGTTGCCGACGACTTGCGGTGGGGTACTGTCGGGAGCGGTGAAGTCGACCGGCCCGGCACTGTTGCCCAGATTGTCGGTGGCCTCTACGGTCAGGCTCTGGCCGTTGCGCTGTGGCGGGTCGAGGGTGACATCGAAGCGCCCGTCGGCGCCGACTGTCGCGGTGCCCAGTACGGTGCCGTCCTCCGCGCGCACCGTGACGATCGAGCCGCTCTGGCCCTGGCCGGTGAGGTGCAGGCCTGTGCTGTCGATGGCCAGCGCGGAAGGCTGCAACGGGCCGTCCAGATCCGGCGCGGTCAGGGTTGCGGTCGATGTGTTGCCGGCAGCGTCACTCAGCGCCACGTCGAGCATCTGGCCATTGGTTTGGGCCGGTGTCAGGGTGACGGTGAAGACGCCGTTCGCACCCACTACTGCCGTGCCGAGCACTGTGCCCTCGGCATCGCTGACCTGCACGGTGGCCCCGGGTTCACCGCGGCCGGTGAGGGTGACGCCATCGGCGCTCAGGGCCAGGTCACTGGCAAGGTTGGGCGCGGTGATGTCCGGTGCGCCGACCTGGGTCGGCAGCGAGCTGTTGCCGTCTGCGTCCAGGGCCACCACATCGAGCAGTTCGCCATTGGCTTGAGGGGGGGTCAGGCCGACGGTGAAGGTGCCGTCATTGCCCACTTGCACGCTGCCCAGCACATTGCCTTGGGCATCGCGCACTTCCACAAAGCTGCCTGCAGGCGCCGTGCCGCTGACGGACGAGCCATCGGGGGCCACCACCAGCCCGGCCGGGCCTTCCGGTACGGGCGTCTGCGGCACGGTGATGCTCAGCTCAGGCGATGCATTGCCGGCAGCGTCGGTTTGCACCAGCACGATGCTTTCGCCCGCCACCACCGGAGCATCCAGTTCGATCAGGAAGGTGCCATTGGCTGCCACCGTGCCACTGCCGATCACATTGCCGTCGGCATCCAGCACTTGCACGGTGGCACCCGCTTCACCGCGGCCCGCGATCACGACACTGCCGGCGCCCACTATCACGCCGGTGATCAGTGCCGGGGGCGTGATGTCCGGCGCGGTATACGCCAGTGGTGCGGAACTGTTGCCAGCGGCATCTGTGACCGTGATGGCCAAGGGTTGGCCGTTGGCCTGAGCAGGGTCGAGGGTGAGGCTGAAGCGGCCATCCGGCCCGGCGATAGCGCTGCCGATCAGGTCGCCGGAGCTGTCGCGCACTTCTACCCGTGCACCGGGTTCGGCGCTGCCGGTCAGCGTTTGGCCGTCGGTGAGCGCCAGCCCGGTCGGTTGCCCGGGGGCTACCAGGTCTGGTGCCGTCAGTGGGCTTGTCGGTGATACGTTGCCAGCGGCATCGGTCAAGGTCACTTGCAGCGACGAGCCATTGGTCACGGGCGTGGTCAGCTGTAGGGTGAAGGTGCCATCAGGCTGCACCGTCCCGGTGCCCACGACCTGCCCCTGGTCGTTCGTTACGGTTACCGTTGCGCCTGCTTCACCGCGCCCCGATACGGTACGGCCATCGCCGCTGATGATCAGGTCAGTGGCGGGCGCCGGCGCAGTGGTGTCACCCCCGCCGGTATCGATGTCCGGCGCGTTGACGGTGCCGGCAGTGGAGGTGTTGCCGGCGGCGTCACTGGCAGTGACTCGCAGCGCCTGCCCATCGGTTTGTGGGGGTTGCAGGGTGACGTTGAACAGGCCGTCGGCACCTGCCACGGCGGTACCCAGCAGGGTGCCATCAGCGGCACGCACTTGCACGGTGGACCCGGGTTCGGCACGGCCGCTGACGACTCTACCGTCAGCGCTGACCGCCAGGTCGGTCGGTGGCGCGGGCGGGGTGGTGTCGGGCGGGTTGCCAACCCCGTCATCGGGTGCGTTGATGGCTGCTGCAGGTGAGGTGTTCCCGGCGGCGTCGCTGGCAGTGACTTGCAGCGCCTGCCCATCGGTTTGTGGGGGTTGCAGGGTAATGCTGAACGAGCCGTCGGCGCCTGCCACGGCGGTACCCAGCACGGTGCCGTCGGCGGCACGCACTTGCACGGTGGACCCAGGTTCGGCACGGCCGGTGAGTGTGGTTCCCTGCTCGTTCACGGCCAGTTCGGTGGGCGCCACGGGGGCGGTTGCATCTGGCGCGGTCACGTTGCCCGGCTGCGAGATGTTGCCAGCCGCGTCGGTCAAACTGACGTCCAGGCTTTCGCCATTGACCTGGGGTGGGTTCAAGGTGACGGTGAAGGTGCCGTCGGCGTCCACGGTACCGGTGCCCAACAGGTTGCCAGCGGCATCACGCACGTTCACCGTGGCGCCTGCTTCGCCGCGGCCGGTGAGGCGCAAGCCATCGGGCGATACCAGCAGGTCGATAGGTGTGGCGGGTGGCGTGGTGTCACCTGGGGCGGAGCCGCCGCTACTACCGCCACCGCCGCCGCTGCCTGCGGCGGCGGCAGCGCCGCCAACGCCCAGCAGGCTCAACCCGGCAATCGCCCAGGTTGGGGTTTCGCTGCCCGCGACGCCGATGCCGGCGACCAGGTCATCGAGCGAGTCGACTTCCTGGAAGGTGAAACCGGTGAAGGCTTCGGCATCGTAGTTGGCGTACCACAGGGTGCCGTCTTCGCCGACGAAGACCATGTCACTGCCCACACCTGCCTGGTCCACGGCAAAGAAGTTGCCGACGGTGACCTTTTCCCCAGACTTGAGGGTGACGATCAGGTCCTGACCCCGCCGGGTCACGGTTGCCACCTGGTCCGGCGCAACGGGCATCTGCACCACGCCTGGGCCGTTGAGCGTGATATTGCCCCAGGCATTCTGGGTGGCGACGGTGGTTTGCTTATCGGCAACGACGATATTGTCCATGGAGGCTCCCTGCTGATTGCGGTACACAGGGTCGGCGTAAGCGATCCTGCTGGCGCAACCGCTTGTGCAGTAGCACGCAGCCCGGTCGTCTAACGGTCCTGTTACCGGTGGTAAGGGAGATATAGCAGCCCAACGGAAAGCAACCAGAGGCTTTCTGGGTTAATCCTTTTGTACGAAACGCGTCTAGCGCAGGCCCAAGCGCCGCGCCAGGCGGTTCAAGTTGGCCCGGTCCAGGCCGAGCTCGCGGGCGGCGGCGGCCCAGTTGTCCTGATGGCGCTGCAGGCAGGCATCGATCACCTGGCGTTGGTAGCCGTCGACAGCCTCGCGCAAGCCACCTTCGGCCAGCGCCGGCGCCGGCAAGGGCGCCGGGGCGGGGGCCTGTACCACGCCCGCCTCGGTACGCAGGTCCAGGTCACTGGCTTGCAGTGTGAGAATACGTGGCCGGTCCGGGTGCTGGCCCAGTGCCTTGAGGGCTGAGCGGCCGATCAGGTGTTCCAGTTCGCGCACGTTGCCGGGCCAGCCGTAAGCCAGGAGCGATGATTGCGCGTCGTTGCTCAGGCGCAGACTGTTCAGGCCCAGGCGTGATCGATTCTGTTCGAGGAAGTACCCCGCCAACAGCAGCACATCACGCCCACGCTCGCGTAGGGGCGGAACCTGCAGCGGGTACACGCTCAGGCGGTGGTAGAAGTCGGCGCGGTAGTTGCCGTTGCGTACCTCGGCGGCAAGGTCGCGATTGGTCGCTGCGATCAGGCGCACATCGACTGTGTGCTCGCGGTCTGAGCCCAGACGCTGCAGTTGCCCGCTTTGCAGTACCCGCAGCAGCTTCGCCTGCACCGCCAGCGGCAGTTCGCCCACTTCGTCGAGAAACAGCGTGCCGCCATTGGCCAGTTCGAACTTGCCGCGGCGCTCACCGTGGGCGCCGGTGAAGGCCCCGCGTACATGGCCGAACAGTTCGCTTTCCACCAGCGTGTCGGGCAGCGCGGCGCAGTTGAGGCTGATCAGTGGCTTGTGGGCACGGTGGCTGGCCTGGTGCAGGGCTTGGGCCACCAGTTCCTTGCCCACCCCGGTTTCACCGGTGATCAGCACCGTCAGGTCGCTGCCGCCGACCAGGCGTATTTCGTCCAGCAGGCGCTTGTGCGCCGGGCTTTGGCCAATCAGCTCTTTGTCCTGGCCGCTGGCCTGGCGGTAGATCTCGGCGCGCTGGTGCTCATCCTCGGCGCGCAGGGCCAGGTGTTCGATGCGTTCGGCCACCGTGACCGTGGCGGCTGCCAGGCTGGCGAAAGCCTGCAGGGCATCCAGCTCCAGGCTCTGGAACTGGCCAGGGGTGAGGGCATCGAGCGTCACCAGGCCCCAGGGGCGCTCGTCGACCATCAGCGGGCAGCCCATGCAGTCATGCACGTGAAGGTCGACGTCGTGGGCATTGACCAGGCCGTCATAGGGGTCGGGCAACTGGGAATCGCTGGGGAAGCGCGTAGGCTCGGCGCGGCTGAGCAGCACCTGGAAGCGCGGATGCTCGCTCACTTTGAAGCGCCGGCCCAGGGTATCGGCAGACAGCCCGTCGACAGCCAGTGGCACCAGCCATTCGCCATCCAGCCGCAACAGCGCAGCGGCATCGCAGGGTAGCAGGCCGCGCATGGCTTGCAGCAGGCGGCGGTAGCGTTCCTGGTCGGGCAGGTCGCGGGACAGGTCGCTGACCAAGGGGAGCAGGGCGGTGAGCAACGGCTTTGCGGTCATAAGGACTCCTGTTGGTCTAAATGACTATACTCCGCGGCTGGTCTTTTTGACATCGAATAGTCTAAGCACTTGATTTTGCTGTAATTAAAGTTTGGCACGAATACTGATACTGCACATGCAACCTTTCCAAGCCCCTGGTTCAGGAGTCGTTGCAAATGCTCAATGCCGAACAACGTGCAATCATCAAAGCCACCGTCCCGCTGCTGGAAACCGGTGGAGAAGCGCTGACTACCCACTTCTACAAGTTGATGCTCAGCGAGTACCCGCAGGTGCGCCCACTGTTCAACCAGGCCCATCAGGCCAGTGGCGACCAGCCGCGCGCCCTGGCCAATGGCGTGCTGATGTACGCCCGGCACATCGACCAGCTGGAACAGCTCGGCGGCCTGGTCGGCCAGATCATCAACAAGCACGTCGCCTTGCAGATCCTGCCGGAGCACTACCCGATCGTTGGCAGCTGCCTGTTGCGGGCCATCGAGGAAGTACTCGGTAAGGACATCGCCACTGCCGAGGTGATCGCAGCCTGGGGCGCGGCCTACGGGCAGTTGGCCGAGATCCTCATCGGCGCCGAGGAAGGCCTCTACAAACAGAAGGAAGAGGCCGTCGGTGGCTGGCGCGGTACCCGCGAATTCCGCTTGGTGCGCCGCGAGCAGGAAAGCAGCGAGATCGTTTCGTTCTACTTCGCTCCTGTGGACGGCAAACCGGTGCTCAAGGCTGAACCGGGCCAGTACATCGGCTTGCAATTGTTCATCGACGGCGCCGAGCAGCGTCGCAATTATTCGCTCTCGGCGTTGTGCGATGGCAAGCAATACCGCATCAGCGTCAAGCGTGAGGCGGGCGGCAAGGTGTCCAATTACCTGCATCATGAAATGATGGTCGGTGACACACTGCAACTGTTTCCGCCGTCCGGCGACTTCACCCTTGCCAGCAGTGACAAGCCGCTGGTGCTGATCAGTGGTGGGGTGGGCATCACGCCGACCCTGGCGATGCTGGAGGCGGCCCTTCAGACCCAGCGCCCGGTGCACTTCATCCACTGTGCACGCAATGGTGCGGTGCATGCCTTCAGCGAGTGGGTGGATGGGCTGGCCAAGCAGCATCCTCAACTCAAGCGCTTCTATTGCTATGCCGAGGATGATGGGTCGCGCGATGCCAATGCGGTTGGGCTGTTGAGCCAGGAGCTGTTGGCTGAATGGATGCCGAGTGAGCGTGATGTGGAGGCGTATTTCCTTGGGCCCAAGGGCTTCATGGCGGTGATCAAGCGCTACCTGGAAGCGCTGGGCGTGCCGCCGCAGCAGAGCCGCTATGAGTTCTTCGGGCCAGCGGCAGCCTTGGAATGATGTATTGACCGGGCTGCCCCCATCGCCGGCAAGCCGGCTCCCACCGGGTTCGCGGTTGGCTTTGGGGCAGGGGGGGCCTTCAAAGGCCTGCGCTGAGCGTGAGGGCAGTGGGGTACTTTGTGGGAGCCGGCTTGCCGGCGATGGGGCCGGTACATCCCATGCAAGGCTCAAATGAACCCCCACAAAGGTCATCCCCGCTACAAACCTCCCTCCAGGCACGCTGCCGGTCTCAGGGCCGGCGGCGTATCGTCGATTTCTCATATAAAGGAGAGATGAACCACGCCGGCCATCTTTCATCCTTAATCGTCCTTTAATCACTGTATCCTTCACTCCCGGGTGTCGAGGGGCTTGCCTCTGCGCGGCATCCGGGCAGCTGCTTTTTTACCGGCCGGCGTTGAACCGACGGCACGCCCGCCGGTCTCAAGCCCACTCCGGATAGCCCTCGCAGTGCTGTCTTGCCGCTTCCTCGACACGCTAACGGTCAGACCTGCGTGTAGAATCGCGCCAGGCAGGTGGACCACGCTGCCCCTATCCATCGAAGGAACCGGCAATGAACGAACAAACATCGCGCCTGAATCGGGAACGGCGCTTTCTGGTGCTACTGGGGGTGATCTGTCTCGCCCTGATCGGTGGCGCTTTGTACATGCAGGTGGTGCTCGGCGAAGCGCCCTGCCCGCTGTGCATCCTGCAACGCTATGCCCTGCTGTTCATCGCCGTGTTTGCCTTCATCGCCGCCGCGATGCCCGGGCGGCGCAGCCTCACGCTGTTCGAGGGGCTGGTGGTGCTTAGCGCAATTGGCGGAATCGTTGCGGCCGGCAACCATGTGTATATACTCGCCAACCCCATGGTCAGTTGCGGTATCGACACCCTGCAGCCGATCGTCGACGACCTGCCACTGGCCAAGCTCTGGCCGCTCGCCTTCCAGGTCGACGGGTTCTGCAGCACGCCATACCCGCCGATCCTCGGCTTGTCCCTGGCGCAATGGGCACTGATGGCGTTCGTGCTGACGGCCATCCTGGTACCGCTGGGCATCTATCGCAACAGGCGCCAGCCTTAGACATAAGTCCCGATTTTGCTGTGGTCTTTTGCACCCACAGAGAAGAGGGAAAAGTCGCCCACCGCTTGATCCAGATCAACCACAAAGCCTTGCAGGACGCGGGTTTGAGGCCTATCAAGCGGGGTGCGACAAACTGTCGCGAAGTTGAATTTCCAACCACTATTGTTACGCATTCTGTAAAAGACTGTTGCTCAATAAGTCATAGTCAAGGGTTGGCGACCTCACTACAATCGCCCCCAATTTCCGTTCGGCACTGCTTGCGAGTCGCAGGATTGAAGGAAGCCCCAGCGCTTTCTTTTGCTGACTTCGTCAAGTTTCGCCCAGCGGCGATACCGGGCGGATACCCCTCCGCGTTTTCCCGCACCAAACGGACTTGGTCTGAAGTACAGGCCTGTTGCCTACGAAACCATAAGCACCGCTAACACGCTTGAGCCAAGGTCCTGCAGTCGGGCCCCAGGCAGGAGCGTATTCGGGCGCGAAATGCCTCACTTGGCAGGACGAAGTGTTGGCTACCAAAACACAAATTGCATTGAAGCAAGCTGATCTAGAGGTCGTGAGATGAGTAAAAAGCGTTACCCCAGACTGTTTGGCATATTGCCCTTTTTAGGCATGCTTTTACTCAGCGGGTGCAACTGGACCCTGCTCGACCCGAAAGGTCAGGTCGGCATTGAGCAAAAGAACCTCATCCTCATCGCTACCGGCCTGATGCTGCTGGTGGTGATCCCGGTCATCATCATGACCGTGGCGTTCGCCTGGAAGTACCGTGCTTCCAACAAGGCGGCCACCTACACCCCAGATTGGTCGCACTCGACCAAGATCGAGGCTGCGGTGTGGATCATCCCGATCCTGATCATCATTGCCCTGGGTTATGTCACCTACAAGTCCACCCACAAGCTGGACCCCTACCGTCCACTGGATTCGGACGTGAAGCCGATTCAGATCGACGTGGTCGCACTGGACTGGAAGTGGCTGTTCATCTACCCGGAACAAGGCATCGCCACGGTCAACAAGATCGTCTTCCCGGCTAACACCCCGGTCAACTTCCGCGTCACCTCCGACGCCGTGATGAACTCGTTCTTCATCCCGGGCCTGGGCGGTCAGATCTACGCCATGGCCGGCATGACCACCAAGCTGCACCTGATCGCCAACGAAAACGGCGTGTTTGACGGTATCAGCGCCAACTACAGCGGTGCTGGCTTCACCGGCATGAAATTCAAGGCCACTGCAACCTCCCAGGAAGACTTCGACAAGTGGGTCGCCGAGGTCAAGCAGTCGCCGAAGAAGCTGGACAAGGCCGAATACGACGCCTTGGCCAAACCAAGCGAAAACAACCCAGTCGCGCTGTATAGCGAGGCCTCGCCTGACCAGTTCCAGATCATCGTCGACAAGTACGAAGGCATGAACCGCGGTCGTCCGAGCCACGAAGAAGCAGGCAGCAAAGATCTGGCCACTACCAAGGGTGTGGAATCGAGTATGCAACCAGCTGCCGGTGCAGAGGAGTAAGAGATGTTCGGTAAATTAAGCCTGGAGGCGATACCCTATCACGAGCCGATAGTCATGGTGACGCTTGCCATGATCGCGCTCGGTGGTATCGCTGTCGTCGGTCTTATCACCTATTTCCGCAAGTGGACCTACTTGTGGACCGAGTGGCTGACCACGGTCGACCACAAGAAAATCGGGGTGATGTACATCATCGTCGCGATGGTCATGCTGCTGCGCGGCTTTGCCGACGCCATCATGATGCGTACCCAGCTGGCTGCTGCTACCGGCGGCTCCGAAGGCTACCTGCCGCCTGAACACTATGACCAGATCTTCACCGCGCACGGTGTGATCATGATCATCTTCATGGCGATGCCGTTCTTCACCGGCCTGATGAACCTGGCGGTTCCTCTGCAGATCGGTGCACGTGACGTTGCCTTCCCGTTCCTGAACTCCCTGAGCTTCTACCTGCTGCTGGCAGGCGTGCTGCTGGTCAACATCTCGCTGGGCGTTGGTGAATTCGCCAAGACCGGCTGGGTTGCCTATCCGCCGCTCGCGGGCATTCAGTACAGCCCTGGGGTGGGTGTCGATTACTATATCTGGGCGCTACAGCTATCCGGATTGGGTACGACGCTTACCGGTGTGAACTTCCTCGTCACCGTGATGAAGATGCGCGCACCTGGCATGAAACTGATGGACATGCCGATCTTCACCTGGACCTGCACCTGGGCCAACGTGCTGATCGTCGCTTCCTTCCCGATCCTGACCGCTGCACTGGCACTGCTGACTGTTGACCGTTATCTGGACTTCCACATCTTCACCAACGAGCTTGGTGGGAACCCGATGATGTACGTCAACCTGTTCTGGGCGTGGGGTCACCCTGAGGTTTACATCCTGATCCTGCCGGCCTTCGGCGTGTTCTCGGAAGTGACTTCGACCTTCTCCGGCAAGCGTCTGTTCGGCCACCACTCGATGATCTACGCATCGGGCGCGATCGCCATCCTGGGCTTCGCCGTATGGCTGCACCACTTCTTCACCATGGGTGCCGGCGCCAGCGTCAACACCTTCTTCGGCCTGGCGACGATGCTGATCTCCATTCCGACCGGTGTGAAGTTGTTCAACTGGCTGTTCACCATGTACCAGGGCCGTGTGCGCTTCACCGCACCGATGATGTGGACCCTGGGCTTCATGATCACCTTCTCCATCGGTGGCATGACCGGCGTTCTGCTGGCTGTTCCAGGTGCTGACTTCGTGCTGCACAACAGCCTGTTCGTTATCGCCCACTTCCACAACGTGATCATCGGTGGTGCGGTATTCGGCTACATTGCCGGCTTCGCCTTCTGGTTCCCGAAAGCCTTCGGCTTCACCCTGAACGAGAAGTGGGGCAAAGCTGCCTTCTGGTTCTGGATCTCGGGCTTCTACGTAGCGTTCATGCCGCTGTACGCCCTGGGCTTCATGGGCATGACCCGTCGTCTGAACCACTCCGACAACCCGCTGTGGGAACCCTACCTGTACGTTGCCGTCGCCGGCGCCGTGCTGATCCTGTTCGGTATCGCTTGCCAGCTGATCCAGATCTACGTTTCGGTCCGCGACCGCAACCAGAACCTGGACGTGACCGGCGACCCATGGGGCGGCCGTACCCTGGAATGGTCGACTTCGTCGCCACCTCCGTTCTACAACTTCGCTCACATGCCTGAGAAAGTTGGTCTGGACTGCTGGCACGAAGCCAAGGAAGCCGGTGTTGCGTACAAGGCTCCGGCCAAGTACGAAGCCATCCACATGCCGAGCAACACTGCTACCGGTCTGTTCATGGGCCTGTTCCTGACCGTCTTCGGCTTCGCCTTCATCTGGCACATCTGGTGGCTGGTGGGTGCGAGCCTGGTTGCGACCATCGCTGTCTTCGTTCGCCACGCTGCGCGTGACGACCAGGGCTACATGGTTCCGGCCGAAGAAGTGGCGCGCATCGAAGGCGAGCGCATGAAAGCGCTGGCCAAAGCAGGTGCTCTGCCTGCCGGCGCACGTGTCGAATCGTTTGAGCGGGTGTAATCAATGTCCAGTCAAGTAATCCACGGCGATGCTCATGGTCACGACCATGGGCACGACGATCACCACCACGACTCGGGCCAGATGACCGTACTCGGTTTCTGGCTGTACCTGATGACCGACTGCATCCTGTTTGCGTCGCTCTTCGCCACCTACGCGGTGCTGTCCGGCAGTTTTGCCGGCGGCCCGTCGGGTCATGACATCTTCCAGCTCGATTTCGTAGCTGTAGAAACACTGTTCCTGCTGCTGTCCTCGATCACCTTCGGCTTCGCCATGCTGAAGATGTTCGACGGCAAGAAAGCAGGCGTGCTGGGCTGGTTGGCAGTGACCTTCCTGTTCGGTGCTGCGTTCATCGCGATGGAAATCTACGAGTTCCATCACCTGATCGTTGAGGGCTACGGCCCGCAGCGCAGTGGCTTCCTGTCGGGCTTCTTCGCCCTGGTAGGCACCCACGGCCTGCACGTGACCGCCGGCCTGATCTGGATGGCAATCATGATGTACCAGATCAACAAGCACGGCATCACGCCGACCGCCAAGACCCGCATGAGCTGCCTGAGCCTGTTCTGGCACTTCCTGGACGTGGTCTGGATCTGCGTATTCACCGTCGTTTACCTGCTGGGGGTTCTGTAATGGCTAACGCACACGACACTCATCACGAAGGTAACCACGGTAGCGTGAAGTCCTACATGATCGGCTTTGTACTGTCGATCATCCTGACCGCGATCCCGTTCGGCCTGGTGATGTACCCGAGCCTGCCGAAGAATCTGACCGTCCTGATCGTGGTGGCCATGGCCGTCATCCAGGTGGTAGTGCACCTCGTGTACTTCCTGCACATGGACCGCTCGAAAGAGCAGCGTTCCAACGTGTCGACGTTCCTGTTCACCACCATGGTGATTGCACTGCTGGTCGGCCTGTCGCTGTGGATCATGTTCAGCATCCACTACGAAATGATGGCCAAGTGAGGTAAGACTGCATGTCCGTTAAGCACTTTATCCAAATCACCAAACCGGGGATCATTTTCGGTAACGTGCTTTCCGTGGCAGGCGGTTTCTTCCTTGCCTCGAAGGGCCATGTAGACTTCGCCCTGTTCCTGGCGGTGGTAATAGGTACGTCCCTGGTGGTTGCGTCCGGTTGCGTGTTCAACAACTGCATCGACCGCGACATCGATATCAAGATGGAACGCACCAAGAACCGCGTCATGGTCCAGGGCGGCATGTCGCTGACCCTCGCGCTGGTCTACGCCACCCTCCTCGGGGTGGCGGGCTTCAGCCTGCTGTATGTCCAGGCCAACCCGCTGTCGGCGTTCTGCGCGCTGATCGGGTTCATCGTCTACGTCGGTTTTTACAGCCTCTGGCTGAAGCGCAAATCGGTGCACGGCACCTTGGTCGGCAGCCTGTCCGGTGCCATGCCTCCGGTGATCGGCTACTGCGCCGTCAGCAACAGCTTCGACCTGGCGGCAGTGACCCTGCTGGTGATGTTCAGCCTGTGGCAGATGCCGCACAGCTTCGCGATCGCAATCTTCCGCTTCAAGGATTACAGCGCTGCCAACATTCCGGTCCTGCCGGTGGCGCGCGGCATTCTTGCGGCCAAGAAGCAGATCGTGCTGTACGTGCTGGCCTTCGTGCTCGCGACCCTGATGCTCACCCTCGGCGGTTACGCCGGCCTCGGCTACCTGGCCGTGGCAGCAGCCATGGGCCTGTACTGGCTGTACATGGCCTGGGGTGGTTACAAGGCCGAGGACGACAGCAAGTGGGCCCGCAAGGTATTTGGCTTCTCCATCCTCACCGTCACCGCCCTGAGCGTGATGATGTCGGTGGACAGCCAGACTGCCGCCGACGTGCTGATGACCTACGCGCGCTGATACAGTCGCCTGCAACATCGAAAACCCTGGCCTTGGTGCCAGGGTTTTTTTATGGGTGTCAGTCAGTGCTGGCCTCTTTGGGGTGCAAACGGCAACCGTGTGAGGGGCTTTAGCTTGGAAGAGGGCAGTGCAAACAATGAAAATCCTGGTAATTCAAAAAATAAGCCTGAAAAGTTCTAAGTAATCAGGAAATTATCCTTTACACATACGCCTGCTCGGCACTATCTTCTGAATCAGGCCGCCGCAGCGGCCAGCGTCGCTCGGACGGTTCCGGGCGCTTACGTTTCGTAGAGGAAACCATGGCCGACCAAGGTTCGCCGCGCCGCTTCGCGCGCATCGATCGTCTCCCCCCGTATGTCTTCAACATCACTGCCGAGCTCAAGATGGCTGCCCGCCGCCGTGGTGAGGACATCATCGACCTGAGCATGGGCAACCCTGATGGCGCGACGCCGCCGCACATCGTCGAGAAGCTGGTGCAGGTTGCCCAGCGTGAAGACACCCACGGCTATTCCACCTCTCGCGGCATCCCGCGCCTGCGCCGGGCGATTTCCAACTGGTACAAGCAGCGCTACGAGGTCGACATCGACCCGGACAGCGAAGCCATCGTCACCATCGGCTCCAAGGAAGGCCTGGCCCACCTGATGCTCGCCACGCTCGATCAAGGCGACACGGTGCTGGTGCCCAACCCGAGCTACCCGATCCACATCTACGGCGCAGTGATCGCCGGTGCCCAGGTGCGTTCGGTGCCGCTGGTGCCCGGTGTCGACTTCTTCAACGAACTGGAGCGGGCGATCCGCGAGTCCATCCCCAAGCCGAAGATGATGATCCTGGGCTTCCCGTCCAACCCCACTGCCCAGTGCGTGGAGCTGGACTTCTTCGAGCGCGTGGTGGCCTTGGCCAAGCAGTACGACGTGCTGGTGGTGCACGACCTGGCCTACGCCGATATCGTCTACGACGGCTGGAAGGCGCCCTCGATCATGCAGGTGCCGGGGGCCAAGGACATTGCGGTGGAATTCTTCACCTTGTCCAAGAGCTACAACATGGCTGGCTGGCGGATCGGCTTCATGGTGGGCAACCCTGAGTTGGTCAGCGCCCTGGCGCGGATCAAGAGCTACCACGACTACGGCACCTTCACCCCGCTGCAGGTGGCGGCCATCGCCGCGCTGGAAGGCGACCAGCAATGCGTGCGCGACATCGCCGAACAGTACCGCCAGCGCCGCAACCTGCTGGTCAAAGGCCTGCACGAGCTGGGCTGGATGGTCGAGAACCCCAAGGCGTCGATGTATGTCTGGGCCAAGATCCCCGAGCAGTACGCCCACCTGGGGTCGCTGGAGTTTGCCAAGAAGCTGCTGGCTGAAGCCAAGGTGTGTGTCTCGCCGGGTATCGGTTTTGGCGATTACGGTGATGACCACGTGCGCTTCGCCCTGATCGAGAACCAGGACCGGATTCGCCAGGCGATCCGGGGCATCCGGCAGATGTTCCGGGCTGATGGCCTGAGCCGTAAATAGCGCAGTTTCAGGGGCCGCGATGCGGCCCCTGATGTTTGCCGGATCGACGGCAAACTATTTTTCATTGCCCCTCTTCTCAGCCGACCTGGCTTCGATTACAAATGGCGCCGCGGGCCAGCCCCGATAACAATAACCTTCCCCTTCCGTGCCATCATGTCCGAATACAACCCTTGCCTTGACTGCGGCGCCTGCTGCGGGTACTTCCGTGTGTCCTTCTTCTGGGGCGAATGCCAGTCAGCCGGTGGCCTTGTGCCCGATGACCTGGTGGTGCAGATCAACCCAACCCGGGTAGCCATGATCGGCACCGATGCCAAGCCCTGCCGTTGCGTCAGCCTCAAGGGCGAAATCGGCAGCGAAGTGGCGTGCACCATCTACGCCAACCGTTCCAGCCCTTGCCGTGAGTTCGAAGCGTCGTGGGAGGGCGGCGTGCACAACCCCAGTTGCGACGATGCACGTGCTGCTTATGGCTTGCCACCGCTGACGCCACCGGGGGCCAATGAGCCGCATTGGCCGGATGATGGGGCCGAGGTGGCTTGAGCCCTTTGCGGCGGCCTGCGGCGTAACTGCCGCAGGCCGTTGTAAGAAGTTTCTGAACCTGAAACCAAATGCTTCAGAAAGACGGGCTTGGCGAATTATCTTACGAGCCCTGTCGGATGCCGTCTGATAGGCAAGCCTGTACCTCATAGGTAACTTTTCGCGGTCGCTGTGGTTTGGCGACCGGGTGTGAGAAGCCTGTAGTTTGAGATCGCTTGCCAGATATGGCAGCTGTGCGCGTGCAGGCTTCGGTCTGGCCGTGGTGATCTCGGACACGGTCTTCTCACCTCGCGCATGGCTGCCACCCAATCTGTGAGAAGGATGTGAGTGGTTGCTTCTGAAACCTCTACCGAGAGAAGTGACTATGAAAAAGCTCGTTCCCGATCCACCCGACAGCTGCCCCATTCCCTACATCACGATAATCGCCGACCTTTCCCTTGAAGACGCCAAGGCTCACGCCGCCGCGCTCATGGATAGCCTTTCGAGCACCATCGAGCTCTACCTCAGCACCGTGGGCGAAGACCAACGCAGGGTGGTGCTGGACAACATGGGCATCCTCACCGATCTTCTGCGGGCCCTTTTCAGCCACATGACCACGCTGGAGAGGGAGCATGAGTGATGACCTCAAAGCGCGAACCACGGCGGGTCGAGAGACCTTTCTCGGGCTGTATGCCATCCAGCCGGGCGTGCCGCTCGATCACGCGTTTGACGAACTTTCTGTTCTGCTTGGCTGCATTCGGCATTTGAGTGAGGAAGCGGAGATGGAGGGAAACCTCGTTGCGGGCAGCGCCGCGCGCATCCTGAGTGCCATGGCCAAGGCGCTGATCAATGACATGGAGGTGGGGTTGAAACGCGGTGCCTGAAGCGTGTTGGCCAAGGGTGCTGCAGCGCTCTTGAGAGTGGGCGCCGCCCGCGCGGCGCTCAGTCTCCGGCACAGCCTGATACGCCAGGCATGCCCCAGCCCTCGCACATGACGTTAAACTGTCATCTCCCCAGCAATGGACAGGAGATGCGGCGTGACCCCACCCCGAAGTTTCCCCACCGACCTCTGCCTCGACAGCCCGCGTCTGCAGCTGCGCCCGATGCGCCACGCCGATGCCCAGCAATGGCTGACGATCATGGCCGACCCCGAGGTCATGCGTTACTGGCACCATGCCCCCTGGCAGGACCTGGCCGAGGCACAAAGCGCCCTGGCTGCCGACCGGGAGGCCTATGCCAATGGTGACCAGCTCAAGCTGGGCATGTACCGCCGTGACACTGGCGAGCTGATTGGCATGGTCCAGCTGTTCAACATCGACGACACCTCCCGTCGTGGCGAGATTGGCTACTGCCTGGCCAGCGCGGTGCAGGGCAGGGGCTACATGGACGAGGCGCTGACCTGCTTCATCGACTACCTCGCCCATACCCTGCACATGCGTCGCCTGGAGGCAGAGATCGACCCCCGCAACAATGGCTCGGCACGCACGCTGGAACGTCAGGGGTTCGTCCTTGAAGGCACATTGCGCGCACGCTGGTGCGTGGCGGGTGAGTTGTCCGACTCGGGCATTTACGGGTTGTTGCTCGAGCCACCTGTTGCATGACGGCTTTCTACGTCACGTTCAGCCTTGCCCTGTATTTGCTCGGCCTGGGTTTCGATGGCGCGCTGATGAGCGCCGGCAGGCACATGCCGGCCTTGCAGATGTTGCTGTACGGGCCTTGGGGTGTTCCGTTCGGTCTGTTCCAGTGGTTTGCCAACCCGCTGCTGGCAATCGCAGTGCTTGCCCACCGGCGTTTTCGGCGTTTGGCGCTGGTCGCCGGGTTGGCAGCGCTGTACCTGGCGGCCAGCAGTTTTGGCATCGAACGGCTGCCGGATAACATCAGCTACGCGTTTCAGGACCGCATTGGCTTTGGTGCGGGTTTTTACCTTTGGCTGGCATCTATGGTGGTGTTCTGCGCGGGGCAGGCATGGCATGTCTGGAAGGCGCAAGGCGCACAAGACATGCCGGGTTGGCGCTGGCTGGACGTTGCGTTGATTGCAGCACTGGCACTGGCGGTGTATGCCGCCACGCAAATGCCGTCGCTGCGTTTTGTGCCGGGCAAGGTACTGATGCCTCCCGAGCAGCCGCAGGCTTTTTGAAATTGACCAGGAGAGGGTGATGAACAAGCAGTTTTTGATGGGGTTGGGCTTGGCTTGCTGCATGCCTGTGGCGATGGCCGAGGACACCTCGCCGAGCTACACCCAGTGCATGGACAAGGCTTCCAGTACGGTGGCGATGAGCAGTTGCATCCAGGCCGAGACCCAGCTGCAGGACGCGCGGTTGAACCGGGCTTACAAACAACTGATGGGCAAGCTCGAGGCGGGGCCTAAGAAGAGCTTGCGCGATGTTCAGCGCCAGTGGATCGCTTACCGGGATGGCAACTGCAAATTCCACGTGCAAGCCAGCGGCGGCACGATGGCCCAGCTGGAGGGCGGGATGTGCATGATGGACATGACCCGCGAGCGGGCGGCAGAACTGGAGCGGGTGCTAAGCCCCGGGCAATGATGTTGCTCCTGCGGGCCCCATCGCTGGCAAGCCAGCTCCCACATGGATTGCGCCGGCTTTTAGAAATGCCTAGAAGCTGACGCGGTCCCTGTGGCCGGCTTGCCGGCGATGGGCCGCAAAGCGGCCCTAGCGATGGCGAGCCTTGAGGTACTCGCGCACCTCCACAGCATCCCCTGCAAACTCGATCCGGTCCGCCTTGGCATCACGCTGGTAGGCATACATCGGGTCGTAGTATTCCTTCAGCAACCCCTCGATCCACCCCCGGTGTAAATCGATACCCCCGGTGCGCTGCTGCTCATCCAGCGCCAGGCGCATGATCTCTGACAGGCGCTGACAGCGCTCGCCACCCAGGCGCTTGTGGATGTTGCTCATGCTCTGTAACAGGCGCTCAGCGAACAGCCGGCGCCCGAGCTCTTCGCCATGGAGCGCGACGAATTCGGCGCACAGGTTAACCACGTAGTCGCGCAGAATGCGTTCCACGCGGTTTTCGAAGCTGTCCTCCAGCCATACCAATGGGTACTGCTGCATACCCTGGTACAGCTCCAGGGGCACGGTGCAGCTGCCGACGATACGGCCCTCGTCCTCCAGCACGAATTGCTCGATACCGCGGGCGCGTTTTTTCAGCACGTCGATGGCCAGCTTGTTCTCGAAATCGATCTGCGCCGGCTGCCCGGTGGCACGTTTGCCGAAGCTCGAACCTCGATGGTTGGCATGCCCTTCAAGGTCGATCACGTTGCTCAGCTGGTGCAGCACATCGGTCTTGCCAGTGCCGGTCAGGCCGCCGAGCAGAACGAAATCGCATTGCTCCACGGCCTGCTGGGTTGTTTCCAAAAGGAACGTGCGCATGGCTTTATAGCCACCCTTGACACGCGGGTAAGCGATGCCCGCTTCGTCGCGCAGCCACTGCTGAACGATCAGCGAGCGCAGGCCGCCGCGGGCGCAGTACAGGTAGCCATCGGGGTGGGCCTTGGCAAAGCTGGCCCAGGCGTGCAGGCGCTCGCGCTTGAGGGTGCCGCTGACCAGTTGATGGCCGAGGGTGATGGCGGCGGCCTGGCCCTGCTGCTTGTAGCAGGTACCGACCTTTTGCCGCTCCTGGTCGGTCATCAGCGGCAGATTGACCACGCCGGGGAAGGCGCCCTTGGCAAATTCGACGGGCGCACGCATGTCCATCATCGGCACATCGTTGAGGAACAACTGGCGGAAGTCGGTGCAGTCGTGGCGCATCAGTTCACCTCGACTGCGTGGCTCTGTCGCTCAGCCAGCAGGCCGATCGGCGCAAGGTCCAGGCCCAGTTCGGCGGCGACGGCAAGGAACGCCTGCTCGCCTTCGGGGGTGACCGCCACCAGCAGGCCGCCACTGGTTTGCGGGTCGCACAGCAGGTGCTTCTGATCGTCGGTCAGCGCACCGATCTTGTGCCCGTAGCTGTCGAAGTTGCGCAGGGTACCGCCGGGGATGCAGCCCTCGGCCATGTAGTGCTCGATGCCCGGCAGGCGCGGAACGGCGGCGTAGTCCAGGTGTGCGGTCAGCCCGCTGCCCTCGGCCAATTCGACCAGGTGGCCGAGCAGGCCGAAACCAGTCACGTCGGTCATCGCCTTGACACCGTCGAGCTTGCCAAAGCGGCTGCCGGGGGTGTTGAGCGTGCACATCCAGTCGCGGGCCAGGCCTTGGTCCTGTTCGCGCAGCTTGGCCTTTTTCTCGGCGGTGGTGAGGATGCCGATGCCCAAGGGCTTGGTCAGGTACAGGCGGCAACCCTCTGTCGCGGTGTCATTGCGCTTGAGGTGGCGCTTGCTGACCACGCCGGTGACAGCCAGGCCGAAGATCGGCTCGGGGGCATCGATCGAATGCCCGCCGGCCAGGGGGATGCCGGCTTCGGCGCACACGGCGCGGCCACCGCGAATAACTTCACGGGCCACTTCGGGCGGCAGCACGTTGACCGGCCAGCCGAGGATGGCGATGGCCATCAACGGGTCGCCGCCCATGGCGTAGATGTCGCTGATGGCGTTGGTGGCGGCGATGCGGCCGAAGTCGTAGGGGTCATCGACGATGGGCATGAAAAAGTCGGTGGTGGAAACCACGCCGCGCTCATCATCCAGGGCGTACACGGCGGCATCATCGCGCGATGCGTTGCCGACCCACAGGTTCTGGTCATGGGCCTGGACGCCACTTTCGGCCAGGATCACATCCAGCACCTTGGGGGAGATCTTGCAGCCACAGCCAGCACCATGGCTGTATTGGGTCAGGCGAATCGGCTCGCTCATTACGCACCTCATTTTTCGTGATGGGCGATTGTAGCAAAGCTGGCCTTTGCGTCCGTGCCACTTATAATCCATCTCCGTCTGCCTATCGCTGACACTTTCCCCGCTATTGAACCGGAGAATCCCATGCTCAAACGCCCTCTGGCGCTCGCCGCCGGCCTCGTGATGTCCTGCTGTGCCGTTGTAGCGCAGGCCGCTGACACCTTGCGGGTCAGTGCCATTCCCGACGAAGCGCCGACCGAGCTGCTGCGCAAGTTCGAGCCGCTGGGCAAATACCTGTCCCAGCAACTGGGCATGCAGGTGAAGTTCGTGCCGGTAGCCGACTACCCGGCAGTGGTTGAATCGCTGGCCAGCGACCGTCTGGACCTCGCCTGGCTGGGTGGTTTCACCTTCGTTCAGGTGCACCTCAAAGACCCGACCGCCACGCCTCTGGTGCAGCGTGAGCAGGATGCCCAGTTCACCTCCAAGTTCATCACCGCCAACCCACAGGTGAAGAGCCTGGCCGACCTCAAGGGCAAGTCCTTCGCCTTCGGTTCGATTTCGTCCACCTCTGGCAGCCTGATGCCGCGCTACTTCATGCTCAAGCAAGACAACATCAAGCCTGAGGGCTACTTCAGCCGCGTCGCCTACTCCGGAGCCCACGACGCAACCGTGGCCTGGGTCCAGGCCGGCAAGGTCGATGGTGGCGTGCTCAACGCCAGCGTCTGGCAGAAGCTGGTCGATGCCGGCAAGGTCGATACCAGCAAGGTCAAGGTGTTTGCGACCACCCCGACCTACTATGACTACAACTGGACCGTGCGCGGCAACATGGACCCAGCGCTCAAAGACAAGATCAAGCAAGCCTTCCTCGCCCTGGACCCTTCGAACCCGGAGCACAAGAAGATCCTCGACCTGCAGGCCGCCAGCCGTTTCATCGAAACCAAGCCTGAGAACTACCAGGGCACCGAGCAGGCGGCACGTGAGGCCGGCCTGCTCAAGTGACTATCACGCTGCTCGACGCGGGGCTGCGCCACGGCCAGGTTCGCGCGCTTGACTCGGTGTCTGTGCGTATCACCCAGGGTGAGCGTGTTGCGATCATCGGCCCTTCAGGGGCCGGCAAATCCAGCCTCCTGCACCTGATGGCCACGGCCGTACAGCCCAGCGCAGGGCGCCTGGATTTGTTGGGTGAGCAGCCTTGGGCGTTGTCGGCAAAGGCTCGCCAGCGGCTGCGCGCCAGGGTTGGCCTGGTACATCAGGCGCCGCCCTTGCCGCCTCGCCAGCGGGTGGTGACTGCGGTGCTGGCCGGGCGCCTGGGGCAGTGGGGTACGTTGCGTTCGCTGCTCAACCTCGTGTACCCCACCGATGTGCAGGGGGCACGCCAGGTGCTGGCCGAGCTGGGCTTGGCGGAAAAGCTGTTCGTCCAGTGCGGGCAGCTTTCCGGGGGCCAGTTGCAGCGCGTCGGCATTGCGCGCGCGCTGTATCAGCGGCCCGAGGTACTGCTGACCGATGAGCCGGTGTCAGCGATGGACCCCGTGCTGGCCGAGCACAGTCTGGCCCTGCTCAACCGCCATGCTCAAGCTCACGGCGTGACGCTGGTAGCCAGCCTGCATGCAGTGGACCTGGCCTTGGCGCATTTCCCGCGGGTTATCGGCATTCGTGAGGGCAGGGTGGCGTTCGACTGCTCTGCCGAGGCTGTGACCGAGCAGATGCTCGATGCGCTTTACGCCAACGAGCAGTTGGGGTCGCCACTGCCCCAGGCGCCGACCTTGGCTGTGCAGATTCCGCGATGCTGAAGGCCAGCGCCCGGGATCCGGCATTTGTGCCGCGCCTGTTCGTCGCCCTGGTTGCGCTGGCCCTGCTGTGGCCTGGGGCGCAGTTGAGCGAGCTGAACCCGGGTGTGCTGCTGCAAGCGGAAAACCGCCAGCAGATCGCTAGCTTCACCAGCGCCTTCTGGCCGCCGGCGCATGATGGCGAGTTCCTCAAATTGCTCTACGAGGCGACCCTGCAGACGTTGGCGGTGGCCACTGCCGGCATGGTGCTTGCGCTGCTGCTGGCAGTCCCGGCCAGCTTGCTGGCCAGCCGCGCCTTGTCGTTGCGCGCAGCCTCTCGCGGCGGTCGTTCCGGCGCTTGGTCCCGCCTGCTCAGGATGCCGGTGCGGGGGCTGTTGATTTTCCTGCGCAGTGTCCCCGAGGTCGTCTGGGCGTTGCTGTTCGTGCGCGCGGTAGGGCTGGGGCCAACGGCGGGGGTGCTGGCCATCGCCATCACCTACAGCGGTATGCTCGGTAAGGTCTATGCCGAAATTTTCGAGTCGGTCGACCAGCGCCCGGCGCATGCCCTGCTGCAAGCGGGCAGTGGCCGGCTGACCGCCTTCTTCTACGGCATCCTGCCCAGTGCTGGGACCGAGCTTGTGTCGTACACCGTCTACCGCTGGGAGTGCGCGGTGCGCGCCTCGGTGGTGATGGGTTTCGTGGGTGCTGGGGGGCTGGGCCAGCAGATCGACCTGTCGATGCGCATGTTCGCAGGCGGTGAGGTGGCAAGCATGCTGCTCGCCTTCTTTGGCCTGGTGCTGCTGGCGGACCTGCTCAGCCGCTTCCTGCGGGGGCGGTTGGCATGAGCCGCGTGATCAATCTGCTGGTGATGGCTGCCCTGGTTGGCGCGGTAGTCGCCTCGTTCAGCTACCTGGACCTGGACCTGCAGGCGCTGGTGGGTAACGGCGGGCTGGGGCAGATGGCCGAGTATGCCGGGCGTTTTCTGCAGCCGGACGTTACCCCCGAACATCTGCAAGCCGTGGCGCGCGGTGCCCTGGAAACCCTGGCCATGTCCGGGCTGGGTACGCTGCTGGCAATGGTGCTGGGCATGCTGTTGGCATTGCCCGCAGCGGGGCGTTTCGGTTGGCCGCTGCAGGCTTCGGCGCGCCTGCTGCTCAATGCCCTGCGGGCCATTCCCGAGCTGGTATGGGCGGCGCTGATGGTACTGGCCGCAGGGCTTGGCCCCAATGCCGGGACGCTTGCACTGGCTCTGCACACGGCAGGTGTGCTTGGCCGGTTGTACGCCGAGGCATTGGAAAATACCCCGGCCGAGCCGGCGGCGGCGATCCGCCTGCAAGGTGGCGGGCAACTGGCGGCGTTCTGCTTCGGCACCTTGCCCAACCTGTGGCCGCAGTTGCTGGCTTACAGCCTGTACCGCTGGGAAAACAACATCCGTATGGCCAGTGTGCTTGGCCTCGTTGGCGCTGGGGGGCTGGGGCAGATGCTCTACACCACGCTGAGCCTGTTCCAGGAGGCCCAGGCCAGCACGGTGATCCTGGCCATGCTGGTCCTGGTGCTGTTGGTGGACGTATTCAGTGATGTCATGCGCCAGCGTTATGTGCGGGCCTGAACGCCTCAGCGCCTAACTCCCCGCACTGCGCTTCACGTTGCATCGACTCCAGGTTGCGCTCGATGGTCTCGCAAATGGCGTCCATCTGGATCTGGTGTTCACTGAAGCGGAACGGGCTCTGCAGGTCGGTGCCGATCCGCTCGATGGCGAGCAGCATGAACCCCACCACGGTAGACGCCAGTGGCGTGAACCAGCCCAGCGACTCGACCAGGCCCACAGGCACGATCAGGCAGAACAACGAGATGAACAGCCGCGGAAAGTACACGTAAGGGTAGGGCAGCGGCGTGTTGGCGATACGCTCCATGCCGCCTTGGGCATTGGACAGGTCCACCAGCGTCGATTCCAGCCGCGCCAGGCGGATGCTGTCCAGCCGCCCGGCCTTGTATTCGCGGGCGAGCAGGGTCGCCGAGCCGCTGAGGATATCGTTGGCGAAATTGTTCGAACGGTTGCGTCGCTCGAACTCTCCTGGGGGAATGAACGCCATCAGCTCGTCTGGGCAGGCTTCGCCTTTGAGGTGTGCTGCCAGGCAGTTCACATAAGCGATATGCCGGCGCAACAAGGTGGCCTTGACCGGGTTCAGGCCGTCGTCGGTGTCGTCGATCAGCGTCAGCGTCTGCCGGGCGAAGCTGCGTGAACTGTTCACCAGCGCGCCCCACAAGGTGCGCGCCTCCCACCAGCGGTTGTAGGCGCTGCTGTTGCGAAAACTCACCAGCACTACCAGTGCCGAACCCAGCAGTGTCAGCGGGATCAACGGCAGGGTGAATTTGCTGTTCAAGAACAGCATGAAATCGATGGTGACCAGCACGTCCCAGATCAGCAGCCAGAACAGCGACCAGCCGATGTAGCCGAAGGTCTTCACCACCAGGCGATACTTGCGGGCGATGATCTCTTTCACGCGGGGAACCTCGAAAGGGGGATGCAGGATCGGACGTCGAGGGTCGAAGAAGGTTCGCGGGTGGTTGTTGCAAGACGTTTTGATCTCGCCAGCGCGACCCTCTTGCCCTTCTGCGCCTGCCGTGGCAGGCCCGTTTGCATGAGTCGTGCTGGCCTGAGCCCAGGTTCAATTCAAGGTTTGGCGGCGACAGCGACATACCCTTTGATCGCGGCAGGCGCGGCCTTGGGCTTGGTTTTATCGGCCAGGTACTGGAAGCGGCGCCATTCCTTGTCGATTTCGCTATACGACATGAACACGCTGACACGCTCTTTGTCGGCCAGGTCCGGCCGGCTGCGCGCATCGATTTCATCTTTGGCGATGAAAGCGACATTGATCCCAACAACCTTGCCGTCGTCGGCGAACACCGGGCCACCGGACATGCCTTTGACCATCGGGCCGTCGTGCACCGAATAGAACACGCTGCCTGGCGTGCCCTGCAGGCGTACCAGCGAAGCCAGGGTGTGGCCCTTGCCCTGCACGGGCATCATCAGGCTGTTGAAGCCGACCGCTGTCACAGACTCGCCTGGCACGTACTGCCGCCAGAGCGGCACCTGCGCCGCCTTGTGCTTGAAGAACACTACATCACCCAGGCCTTCATGGACCACGTTGCGCAGGAAGGGGGTGTGCTTGGCGGTTACTGCGTAGTCTTCGTTCCACTGGATGGCGGTGGCCATCAGCAGCATCGGCAGCGGTGCACCGGAGGTGACCACGAATGCCTGATCGTAGACTGGGTCCGACACGTAGGACGTTGGCACTCCATTGCACCCACTGAGCAGCATCATTGCTGCCAGGCAAGGCACAGTTGATTTCATGATTGGCACAGATATCGAGAAATGGGAGCGCGACTATGGCGAAGTGCTATTACGCCATCAATACTTTCTGTGTATATCCGACGAATGACATCTTAGGTGGGGGCAAAGGTGCTGGCCAATAGATTCCAGGCATGGCTGGAGAGCCCGTGGCCATTGGGGTGGCGTCAAAAGTGCGGGTTGAAAAGGGCTTGCATTCAAAAGTGAAATGGCCTCAGCTCGTTGAGCTGGATTGAGCTGGATTGAGCTGGATTGAGCTGGATTGAGCTGGATTGAGCTGGATTGAGCTGGATTGAGCTGGATTGAGCTGGATTGAGCTATATTGAGCTGCATTGAGCTGCATTGAGCTGCATCCGGAGACGCCATGACATTGCTGAACAAGATTCTGAAACTGCTTCAGGAGGATCGGAGCCTAAGATCGCGTGAGATCGCCGAGCGTCTCGATGCAAGTTGGGCCACAGTCAAGCGTCACCTCGATGCGTTGTTGGAGGCGGGCCAGGTTCAGCGCGAGAAGGACGGACGCATCACGCGTTACCGGCTGGTCACGGCAGATGCTCAATTGCCAGACAGTGCGCCTGCGCAGTCTCCTTCCGCTGATCTGCCTTGGTCGCCTGCGAGCCTCGCCCTGCGCAAGTCGTTGACCCGTCCATTGGCAATGCGCGAAGTCGTCACCTATCAGCGCGACCTTGTAGACAGCTACGAGCCGAACCAGACTGCCTGGCTGCCACCCAGCTTGACGGCTGCGCTAGAGGCTGAAGGCCGGATGAGGGGGCAGCAGCCAGCCGGCACCTACGCGCGCAAAGTACTCGAACCTTTGTTGATTGACCTGTCATGGTCTTCTTCACGTCTGGAAGGCAACCGCTATACGCTGCTCGACACCAAGAAGCTGTTCGAAAGTGGTGTGACGCAGGGAGATCTCGATGCGGTGATGTTGCTCAATCACAAGGCGGCCATCGAATTCATGGTTGATGCAGTACCTGAATACGGGCTCAACTCAGCCGTCATCCGCAACCTGCATGGCTTGCTGATGCAGGATCTGCTAGCAGACAGCAATGCCTTGGGCAGTATTCGCCAGACAGTCGTGAACATCAGCGGGACTACCTACTTCCCAACCCAGGTGCCCTCACTGCTGGAAGAGATGTTCGACTTGATACTCGACAAGGCGCGGCAGATCAAGAATCCCATCGAGGCGGCATTCTTCTTGTGGATAAACCTGGCCTACCTGCAACCCTTCGAAGATGGCAACAAGCGCACAAGTCGTTTGGCGGCGAACATACCGCTGATGCTCTATAACTGCTCGCCTTTGTCGTTCCTGGACGTAAACCCGCAGGACTATGCGCTGGCGATGATGGGGGTGTATGAGCAGCGTGATATGGCGATGGCAGCGGATCTGTTTGTCTGGGTCTATCGCAGGTCGATCAGCAAGTATGGCGTGATGCTTGAAGCAATGGGGGTTCCAGACCCTGTGCGCCTGCAGTATCGAGAGGTGTTGAACGAGACGATTGGTGCCGTCGTACGCGACAGGCTCACTGTCCGCTCGGTGGTAGCCGGGCTGCCTTTTTCAGAGGACGAGAAAAGGCAGTTTCAGCCTCTGTTGCAGGCTGAACTGGATATCCTGGCGCTGCACAACTGCGCCAGGTATCGGCTGACCATGAGGCAGGTAACGGAATGGATCAAGGCCGGGCGACCCTCATGATTTCACGGGCCTGCTTAGTGAACCTATGCCCCGTGCCTGCAAGATGGTAACGGGCGCGTAGTGTGCTGCGCCAAGGCATTTGCCTGTGTAGCGATACTCGGCGTTTGCTTGGGCGTATGACGATGCACTGGGCCAGGAGCTTGCTGGTCAAACCGCAGGCATAAAAAAACCGACCATACGGTCGGTTTTTTCCGGATTTTGGTGCCCCGAGGGAGACTCGAACTCCCACTCCTTTCGAAAACGGATTTTGAATCCGCCGCGTCTACCAATTCCGCCATCAGGGCGTGTGGCGCGCAGTATAGAGAGCTACCTCTGGTCGGTCAATCGGCTTTCATGGTCAATTTTCACACATTGGGCTAAACTTCCCGGCCCTGCCGAACCCGAACATCATCATGCGCGTCGCCGATTTTTCCTTCGAACTCCCCGATTCCCTGATCGCCCGCCACCCGCTGGCCGAGCGCCATGGCAGCCGACTGCTGGTCCTCGATGGGCCAAGCGGGGCGCTGGCGCACAAACAATTCACCGATCTGCTCGACTACCTGCGCCCCGGCGACCTGATGGTGTTCAACAACACCCGGGTCATCCCGGCGCGGCTGTTTGGCCAGAAAGCCTCCGGCGGCAAGCTGGAGATGCTGGTCGAGCGGGTACTGGACAGCCACCGCGTGCTCGCCCACGTGCGCGCCAGCAAGGCCCCTAAAGAAGGCGCGGTGATCCTCATCGACGGCGGTGGCGAGGCCGAGATGGTTGCCCGCCACGACACGCTGTTCGAACTGCGCTTCACCGAAGAGGTGCTGCCGTTGCTCGAACGTGTTGGGCACATGCCGCTGCCGCCTTACATCGACCGCCCGGACGAGGGCGCCGACCGTGAGCGCTACCAGACCGTGTACGCCGAACGCGCTGGTGCCGTAGCCGCACCGACCGCGGGCCTGCACTTCGACGAAGCGCTGCTGGACAAGATCGCCGCCATGGGCGTGGAGCGTGCCTTCGTCACCCTGCATGTCGGCGCGGGCACCTTCCAGCCGGTGCGGGTCGACAAGATCGAAGACCACCACATGCATAAAGAGTGGCTCGAAGTGAGCCAGGATGTGGTCGATGCCATCGAGGCCTGCCGGGCCCGGGGTGGCCGTGTGGTTGCGGTCGGCACCACCAGCGTACGGTCGCTGGAAAGCGCTGCGCGCGATGGCGTGCTCAAGGCCTTCAGCGGCGATACCGATATTTTCATCTACCCAGGCCGGCCGTTCCATGTGGTCGATGCCTTGGTCACCAACTTCCACCTGCCGGAGTCCACGCTGCTGATGCTGGTCTCGGCATTCGCCGGTTACCCCGAGACCATGGCTGCCTACAAGGCGGCGGTCGAGCAGGGGTACCGCTTCTTCAGTTACGGTGATGCCATGTTCATCACCCGCAATCCGGCGCCACGCGGCCCAGAGGATCAAGCATGAGTCGCACCTGTCGAATGTCCTTCGAACTGCTGGCCACCGACGGCAAGGCCCGTCGTGGCCGCCTGACGTTCCCCCGTGGCACGGTCGAGACCCCGGCGTTCATGCCGGTGGGCACCTATGGCACGGTCAAGGGCATGCTGCCGCGTGACATCGAGGCCATTGGTGCCGAGATCATCCTCGGCAACACCTTCCACCTGTGGCTGCGCCCGGGCACCGAGGTGATCAAGAAGCACAACGGCCTGCACGATTTCATGCAGTGGAAAGGCCCGATCCTGACCGATTCGGGTGGTTTCCAGGTGTTCAGCCTGGGCGCCATGCGCAAGATCAAGGAGGAGGGCGTGACCTTCGCCTCCCCAGTGGACGGCTCCAAGGTGTTCATGGGCCCTGAAGAGTCCATGCAGGTGCAGCGCGACCTGGGTTCGGACATCGTGATGATCTTCGACGAGTGCACACCGTACCCTGCAGAGCACGATGTGGCGCGCACCTCCATGGAGCTGTCGCTGCGTTGGGCGCAACGCTCGAAGAATGCCCACGGGGACAACACCGCGGCGCTGTTCGGCATCGTTCAGGGCGGCATGTACCAGGACTTGCGCATGCGCTCGCTGGAAGCGTTGGTCAATATCGACTTCGACGGCCTGGCCATCGGTGGTCTGTCGGTGGGCGAGCCCAAGCATGAAATGATCAAGGTGCTGGATTACCTGCCAGATCAGATGCCTGCTGACAAACCTCGTTACCTTATGGGGGTAGGCAAACCTGAAGATCTCGTTGAGGGTGTGCGCCGCGGCGTCGACATGTTCGACTGCGTGATGCCGACGCGTAATGCGCGCAACGGCCATCTGTTCGTCGATACAGGGGTGATCAAGATCCGCAACGCGTTCCATCGCCACGATGATTCGCCGCTGGATCCGACCTGTGATTGCTACACCTGCACAAACTTCTCCCGCGCCTATCTCCATCATCTGGACAAGTGCGGCGAAATGTTGAGCAGCATGCTGAATACCATCCACAACTTGCGCCATTACCAGCGCTTGATGGCCGGTTTACGCGAGGCTATTCAACAGGGTAAATTGGCCGCCTTCGTCGACGCCTTCTATGCCAAGCGCGGGCTACCTGTGCCGCCTTTGGACTGATTGTTCGCACCATCTAATTAAAACTTACGCAACTGGAGTGCCCAATGAGCTTCTTGATCCCCGCCGCCTATGCGGACGCTGCTGCACCCGCCGCTGGCCCAGCCGGCACCGGCTTCGAGTGGATTTTCCTGGTCGGTTTCCTGGTCATCTTCTACCTGATGATCTGGCGCCCGCAGGCCAAGCGTGCCAAAGAGCAGAAGAACCTGCTGAGCAACTTGCAAAAAGGTGATGAAGTTGTCACCAACGGCGGCATCGCTGGCAAGATCGTCAAGGTTTCCGATGATTTCGTGGTGCTGGAAGTGTCCGACACGGTCGAGCTGAAGTTCCAGAAGGGCGCCATTGCCGCGACCCTGCCAAAAGGTACGCTCAAGGCTATCTGAGTTACCGGTTTTTTTTCCAGTCGGGGCGCGCAACGCGCCCCGCGTCTTGAACGGGCGGCGTGATGCTGAACAAATACCCTCTGTGGAAATACGCACTGATCGTGATGGTACTGGCGATCGGTTTTATTTATTCCGCTCCCAACCTCTACCCGGATGACCCGGCGGTGCAGATCAGCGGTGCCAGCTCGGCGCTGCAGGTTAACCAGGCCGACCTCGACCGCGTCAGCAAGGCGCTGACCGAAGCCGGTATCACCGTCAAAGGTGCGAGCCTGGGTGAGAAGGGCAGTGCGCTGGTGCGCCTGAGCAACCAGGAAGACCAGTTGCCAGCCAAGGATGTGGTGCGCAAGGCACTGGGCGATGATTATGTCGTGGCCCTGAACCTGGCCCAAACCACTCCGCAATGGCTGCGTAACCTGGGTGCAAGCCCGATGAAGCTGGGCCTGGACCTGTCCGGTGGTGTGCACTTCCTGCTGGAAGTGGACATGGACAAGGCCATGAGCGCCCGCCTGAAAGTCTACGAAGGCGAGGTCAAGACCTTGCTGCGCAAAGAGCGCGTCCGCTACCGCAGCCTGCCTCAGCAGGATGGCGGCATCATGCTGGGCTTCGCCGACGATGCAACCCGCGAACAGGCACGTGCCCTGATCCGCAAGAATTTCAGTGATTTCGACCTGACCACCAGCGAACGTAATGAAACCGCTGTGCTGCGTCTGGCGCTGACTCAGGCGAAAGTCGCCGAGATCCGCGAGTACTCGATCAAGCAGAACCTCACCACCGTGCGCAACCGCGTCAACGAGCTGGGCGTCGCCGAGCCGCTGGTTCAGCGCCAGGGCGCCAACCGCATCGTGGTCGAACTGCCAGGTGTGCAGGACACTGCCGAAGCCAAGCGTATCCTCGGCAAGACCGCCAACCTGGAGTTCCGCTTCGGCGCCGAGCCGGGTGCGTCCAGGGCCACTACCGACGTCTTCGAGTTCCGTGAGGGCGGCCGTTCCGCCCAGGTCGAGCGTGGCCTGATCATCACCGGTGACCAGGTTACCGACGCCCAGGCCAGCTTCGACGAGCATGGCCGGCCGCAGGTGAACATTCGCCTGGACGGCCACGGTGGCGAGCTGATGAGTCGCGCGACCCGCAGCAATGTCGGGCGCAGCATGGCGGTGATCTTCATCGAGCAGAAGCCGATTACCCGCTACGTCAAGCAGACTGTCAACGGCGTCGAGAAGGACGTGCCGGTACAGAGCTTCGTGGAAGAGAAGAAGATCATCAGCCTGGCGACCATCCAGTCGCCGCTGGGCAGCCAGTTCCGCATCACCGGCCTGAACGGGCAGGGCGAATCGTCCGAGCTGGCTCTGCTGCTGCGTGCTGGTGGCCTGGCCGCGCCGATGTACTTCGCTGAAGAACGTACCATCGGCCCGAGCCTGGGTGCCGACAACATCACCAAAGGTATCGATGCGTCGCTGTGGGGCATGCTGTTCGTCTCGCTGTTCATCATCGCCATCTACCGCGCGTTCGGCGTGCTGGCGACCATCGCCCTGGCGGGCAACATGGTCTTGCTGCTGGCGTTGATGTCGCTGTTGGGCGCCACCCTGACCTTGCCAGGCATCGCCGGCATCGTGCTGACCATGGGCATGGCCGTCGACGCCAACGTACTGATCTTCTCGCGTATCCGTGAAGAGATCGCTGCCGGCATGTCGGTGCAGCGGGCGATTCATGAAGGCTTCAACCGCGCGTATTCGGCGATCGTCGATGCCAACCTGACCACATTGCTGGTCGGCGGCATCCTCTTTGCCATGGGTACCGGCCCGGTCAAGGGCTTTGCGGTCACCATGTCCCTCGGGATTTTCACCTCGATGTTCACCGCCATCATGATGACCCGTGCGCTGGTCAACCTGACCTGTGGCGGGCGTGACATCAAGAAGCTGTGGGTTTGAGGGGGCGACGATGAAAACCATCAATTTCATGGGTGTGCGCAAGGTCGCGTTCGCCGTAACCGTGCTCCTTACCGTGCTGGCACTGTTCAGCTGGTGGCAGAAGGGCCTGAACTTCGGCCTGGACTTCACCGGCGGTACGCTGATCGAGCTGACCTACGAGCGCCCGGCCGACCTCAAGGCGGTGCGTGCCGAGCTGGTCGAATCCGGTTTCCACGAGGCCGTGGTGCAGAGCTTCGGCGCTACCACCGACCTGCTGGTGCGTATGCCTGGCGATGATCCGATGCTGGGTAACAAGGTGGCCGAAGCCCTGCAGAAGGTTGGCGGTGACAACCCGGCGACGGTCAAGCGCGTCGAGTTCGTTGGCCCGCAAGTGGGTGAAGAGCTGCGCGACCAGGGTGGCCTCGGCATGCTCCTGGCGCTGGGCGGCATCCTCATCTACCTGGCTTTCCGCTTCCAGTGGAAATTCGCCGTGGGCGCGATCATTTCGCTGATCCACGACGTGGTGGTGACGCTGGGTATCCTGTCGTTCTTCCAGATCACCTTCGACCTGACGGTACTGGCGGCGGTGCTGGCGATCATTGGTTACTCGCTCAACGACACCATCGTGGTGTTCGACCGGGTGCGTGAGAACTTCCGCGTGATGCGCAAGGCCTCGCTGATCGAGAACATCAATATCTCGACCACGCAAACCTTGCTGCGCACGGTGGCCACTTCGGTATCGACCCTGCTGGCAATCGCTGCGCTGCTGTTCTTCGGCGGTGACAACCTGTTCGGCTTCTCCCTGGCCCTGTTCATCGGTGTCATGGCGGGTACCTACTCCTCGATCTACATCGCCAACGTGGTGCTGATCTGGCTGAACCTGAACAGCGAAGACCTCATTCCGCCGGCCAAGACCGACGGTGTGGATGACCGCCCTTAAGGCTTAGCCCTACGCCGTTCGGCGATCGAAAAGGCGCGAGTGTTGAACTCGCGCCTTTTTTTTTGCTCCAAGGCTGGGAGCAGGCGGGTTTACCCCGCGGGTATGAATCAGGAGGTTCAATGTGAATAAATCAATGCTGGTGGGTGCGGTACTGGGTGCTGTCGGTGTGACTGCCGGAGGTGCTGTGGCGACCTACAGCTTGGTGAACAAAGGCCCCGAATACGCCCAGGTCACCGACGTGCAGCCGATCAAGCAGCAGGTGAAAACCCCTCGCGAAGTGTGCAAGGACGTGGCCGTGACGCGTCAGGCGCCGGTCAAGGATCAGCATCAGATCGCCGGTACTGTGGTAGGCGCCCTGGCGGGCGGCTTGCTGGGCAATCAGATCGGTGGCGGCACCGGCAAGAAGATCGCCACCGTGGCCGGTGCTGTCGGTGGTGGCTATGCCGGTAACAAGGTGCAGGAGGGCATGCAGCAGCGTGACACCTATACCACCACGCAAACCCGTTGCAACACGGTCAATGATGTCAGTGAGAAGGTCGTTGGGTACACCGTGACCTATTCAATCGATGGCCAGGTGGGCAAGGTGAAGATGGATCGCGAGCCGGGCTCGACCATCCCGCTGGACAAGAACGGCAAGCTGATCCTGAGTGACGCCGGGCAGCAATGAGATTGCAGGCACAAAAAAAGCACCGCGAGGTGCTTTTTTTGTGCCTGCAATCTGCGCTTAGCGCTTCATGTGCTCTGGCAGGTGCGGCTGGATAGCGGTCAGCACGGCCTTGAAGCACTTGATGTTGCCGGCAACGATGTGGCCTTTGTCGAGGAAGTCGTGGCCACCGTTGAAGTCGCTCACCAGGCCGCCCGCTTCCTGGATCAGCAGCACGCCTGCTGCCATGTCCCACTCGGACAGGCCCGACTCCCAGAAGGCGTCGAAGCGGCCGGCAGCCACGTAGGCCAGGTCCAGGCTGGCGGAGCCGGCGCGGCGGATGCCGGCGGTCTGGCCAGTCAGGGCGCGGAACATGCCCAGGTAGCTGTCCATGTCAGCCATCTGGTTGTCACGGAACGGGAAGCCGGTGCCCAGCAGGGCGCCGTCCAGGCTGGTGCGCGAGCTGACGCGCAGGCGGCGGCCATTGAGCTGGGCGCCACGGCCACGGCTGGCGGTGAATTCTTCCTGGCGTACCGGGTCGACGATCACGGCGTGCTCGAGGCGGCCACGGTATTTGCAGGCGATGCTGACGGCGAAGTGCGGGATGCCACGCAGGAAGTTGGTGGTGCCGTCCAGTGGGTCGATGACCCAAAGGTAGTCTTTGCCTTCTTCACCGGAGCCCGCGTGCAGGCCGGTTTCCTCACCCTGGATGGAGTGGTTCGGATAAGCCTTGCGCAGGGCGTTGACGATGCTCTGCTCGGCGGCGCGATCAACCTCGGAAACGTAGTCCTTAGCCTCTTTCTCGTCCACCTTGATGCTATCCAGGCGTTCGATGGAGCGGAAAATCAGTTCACTGGCGCTGCGAGCGGCGCGCAGGGCGATATTCAGCATAGGCTGCATGGGCGGGTCACCTGGAGATGTTAAAGAAGAAAGCCGAACATTCTAGCAGAAAAGTTTGGCGGCAGAAGTGTCACATTTGCTTTCATGGCGTTACGCTGGTCGGTTCTGTAAGATCGGATCCCCCAAAACCCGCATCTGTGAGCACAACACCTTGCTGCAAAATATTCGTGTTGTTCTGGTCAATACCAGCCACCCCGGCAACATCGGCGGCGCTGCGCGAGCCATGAAAAACATGGGCTTGTCGCGTCTGGTGCTGGTGCAGCCAAAAGAATTCCCCGCCGCGGACGCCAGTGCGCGGGCCTCCGGTGCCGACGATGTGCTGGCCGGTGCCCAGGTGGTCGACAGCCTCGAGCAGGCATTGGTCGGCTGCAGCCTGGTCATGGGCACCAGCGCCCGTGAGCGCAGTATTCCCTGGCCGTTGATCGACCCCCGTGAATGCGGGGCCAAGGCCGTGGAGCATGCCGTCGGGGGAGAGGAGATCGCCTTGGTGTTCGGGCGTGAGCACGCCGGCCTGACCAACGAAGAACTGCAGCGATGTCACTTCCACGTGCACATTCCCTCGAACCCCGACTTCAGCTCGCTGAATCTGGCCGCAGCGGTCCAGGTGCTCTCTTATGAGGTGCGCATGGCCTGGCTGGCGGTTGAAGGCACGGCGCAGAAAGTCGAAAAGGTCGACGCCAGCGAGCTGGCGACCATGGACGAAATGGAACTGTTCTATGAACACCTGGAGAAAACCCTGGTGGACATCGGCTTCCTTGACCCCGCGAAGCCCAAGCACCTGATGGCGCGCCTGCGCCGGCTGTATGGGCGCAGCTCGGTGGAGCGTCCGGAGATGAGCATTTTGCGCGGTATCCTCACCGAGACCCAGAAGGTCGCGCGGGGCGAGCCGCATAAAAGGAAGGACTGACAGATGTTCGAACGTCTGCGTGAAGATATTCAAAGCGTTTTCCATCGGGACCCGGCGGCGCGCAATGCCTTCGAGGTGCTGACCTGCTACCCGGGTATGCATGCCATCTGGCTGCATCGCCTGGGCAATGCCTTGTGGAGGCGCGATTTCAAGTGGCTGGCTCGCCTGGTGTCGAATTTCGGCCGCTGGATGACCGGTATCGAGATCCATCCCGGCGCCACCATCGGCAGGCGCTTCTTCATCGATCACGGCATGGGTATCGTGATCGGCGAAACCGCCGAGATCGGTGACGACGTCACGCTTTACCAGGGCGTGACCCTGGGTGGCACCAGCTGGAACAAAGGCAAGCGCCATCCGACCTTGGAAAACGGCGTGGTGGTGGGTGCAGGGGCCAAGGTGCTCGGCCCGTTCACCGTCGGTGCCGGGGCCAAGATCGGCTCCAACGCGGTGGTGACCAAGGCGGTGCCGGCAGGTGCCACGGCGGTCGGCATCCCGGGGCGCATCATCGTCAAGCGCGAAGACAGCGAAGTCGAGGCCAAACGCAAGGCCATGGCGGAAAAGATCGGCTTCGATGCCTACGGTGTCAGTGGCGACATGCCTGACCCGGTGGCGCGCGCCATCGGCCAGATGCTCGACCACCTGCAGGCTGTCGACGAGCGCCTGGAAGGGATGTGCGGCGCACTGACCAAGATGGGCAGTGACTACTGCGCCAAGGAGCTGCCGGCCCTTCCTGAAGACGACTTCAGCGAGACCGCGGCAGCGGCCCCGCGCGACGCTCGGTCGCATTGATCGCGCCACAGTGACGGCAGGTTGGCATAGGGGGCGTGTGCTCACGCCCCTTTGCTGCTACAATCGCGCCCGCCTCCCAGATGCAAACCCGACTAAAGCAGTAGGTCTAATAGTTGACTTAAATGCTCGGGAATCGCATACTCGCTCACATCCTGTAACTCTCGTGGTATCCATTTAGCCATGCGACTGACTACCAAAGGCCGATACGCCGTGACAGCCATGCTTGACCTGGCGTTGCACGCGCAGCATGGGCCTGTGTCTTTGGCCGACATTTCCGAGCGCCAGGGCATTTCCCTCTCTTATCTGGAGCAGCTGTTCGCCAAGCTGCGCCGCAGCAGCCTGGTATCCAGCGTGCGCGGCCCGGGCGGTGGTTACCAGCTGTCTCGTGGCATGGAAACCATCCAGGTGGCCCAGGTCATCGACGCGGTCAACGAATCGGTCGATGCCACCCGTTGCCAGGGGCTTGGGGATTGTCATGCCGGTGACACCTGCCTGACCCACCACTTGTGGTGCGACCTCAGCCAGCAGATCCACGAATTCCTCAGCGGCATCAGCCTGGCTGACCTCGTCATGCGCCGTGAGGTGCAGGAAGTCGCCCAGCGCCAGGACCTGCGTCGTGTCGCAGGCCGTTCTGCCCAGCTGGACAAGATTGAGACGTCCGCCGTCGACTGACCTTTTACAGTGACGAGCGACGCCACCGCCTGATAGGAGATACTCAATGAAGTTGCCGATCTACCTCGATTACTCCGCGACCACCCCGGTCGATCCCCGTGTCGCCCAGAAGATGGCCGACTGCCTGCTGGTCGACGGTAACTTCGGTAACCCGGCTTCGCGCTCCCACGTGTTCGGCTGGAAGGCCGAGGAAGCGGTCGAAAACGGCCGTCGCCAGGTTGCCGAGCTGATCAACGCCGACCCCCGCGAGATCGTCTGGACCAGCGGTGCAACCGAGTCCGACAACCTCGCCCTCAAAGGCGTGGCGCACTTCTATCAGACCAAGGGCAAGCACATCATCACCTCCAAGATCGAGCACAAGGCGGTCCTGGACACCGCTCGCCAGCTCGAGCGTGAAGGTTTCGAAGTCACTTATCTGGAGCCCGGTGAAGACGGCATCGTCACCCCGGCCCAGGTCGAAGCAGTGCTGCGCGACGACACCATTCTGGTCTCGCTGATGCACGTCAACAACGAAGTCGGCTCGATCAACGACATCGCCGCCATCGGTGAACTGACCCGCTCGCGCGGCGTGCTGTTCCACGTTGACGCCGCCCAGTCGGCCGGCAAGGTCGAGATCGACCTGCAGAAGCTGAAAGTCGACCTGATGTCGTTCTCCGCGCACAAGGTCTACGGCCCGAAGGGCATTGGCGCGCTGTATGTCAGCCGCAAGCCTCGCGTGCGTCTGGAAGCGATCATTCACGGCGGTGGCCATGAGCGCGGCATGCGTTCGGGCACCCTGCCGACCCACCAGATCGTCGGCATGGGCGAAGCATTCGCCATCGCCAAGCAGGAAATGGCCGCGGAAAACCAGCGCATCAAGGCCCTGAGCGACCGCTTCTTCAAGCAGGTCTCGGACCTCGAAGAGCTGTATGTCAACGGCAGCCAGACTGCCCGCGTACCGCACAACCTGAACCTGAGCTTCAACTATGTCGAAGGCGAGTCGCTGCTGATGTCGCTCAAGGACATCGCGGTATCGTCCGGTTCGGCTTGCACCTCCGCTTCGCTCGAGCCGTCGTATGTACTGCGCGCTCTGGGCCGCAACGACGAGCTGGCGCACAGCTCGATCCGCTTCTCCTTCGGCCGCTTCACCACCGAGGAAGAAGTCGACTACGCCGCGCAGAAAGTCTGCGAGGCTGTAAACAAACTGCGTGAGCTGTCGCCGCTGTGGGACATGTACAAAGACGGCGTTGACATCTCCAAGATCGAGTGGGCCGCCCACTAAGCAGTCGCCAGCAAGAGCGGCTCCCTGATGAGGAAGGAATTGCACCATGGCATACAGTGAAAAGGTCATCGACCACTACGAAAACCCACGTAACGTCGGCAAGATGAATGCCGAGGATCCGGATGTCGGTACCGGCATGGTCGGCGCCCCAGCGTGCGGTGACGTGATGCGTCTGCAGATCAAGGTCAACGAGCAAGGCATCATCGAAGATGCCAAGTTCAAGACGTACGGCTGCGGTTCGGCCATCGCTTCCAGCTCCCTCGCCACCGAGTGGATGAAGGGCAAGACCCTGGACGAAGCCGAAACCATCAAGAACACCCAGCTGGCGGAAGAACTGGCGTTGCCGCCGGTCAAGATCCACTGCTCGGTACTCGCCGAAGATGCCATCAAGGCAGCCGTTCGCGATTACAAGCAGAAGAAAGGCTTGATCTAAGTCGCCTGTTGCGAAGTACCGACGTTGAGGAATAAGTACCGATGGCTATCAGCATGACAGAAGCCGCCGCCAACCACGTGCGGCGTTCCCTCGAAGGGCGCGGCAAGGGCGAGGGCATCCGCCTGGGCGTGCGCACCACCGGTTGCTCGGGCCTGGCCTACGTGCTGGAGTTCGTCGATGAACTGGCGGACGAGGACACCGTGTTCGAAAACCATGGCGTCAAGGTGATCATCGATCCCAAGAGCCTGGTTTACCTTGACGGCACTGAGCTGGACTTCGTCAAGGAAGGGTTGAACGAAGGCTTCAAGTTCAACAACCCCAACGTACGCGGTGAGTGTGGCTGCGGCGAAAGCTTCAACGTCTGAGGCTGGCTGTGGGTACTCCTTGTCATTTCGCTCTGTTCGACCTCCAGCCGTGCTTCCGGTTGGACCTCGACAAGCTGGCCACTCGCTATCGCGAGCTGGCCCGCGAGGTTCATCCTGACCGCTTCGCCGACGCTTCCGAGCGAGAGCAGCGGGTAGCGCTGGAAAAATCCGCCGCCCTCAACGACGCCTACCAGACGTTGCGCAGTGCCCCGCGCCGTGCCCGCTATTTGCTGGCCATCGGTGGCCACGAGGTGCCGCAGGAAGTCACGGTCCACGACCCTGACTTCCTGCTGCAGCAGATGCAGTGGCGCGAGGAACTCGAAGAGCTGCAGGACGAAGCCGACCTCGACGGTGTCGCCGTGTTCAAGAAGCGCCTGAAGGCTGCTCAGGACACGCTCAACGAGGATTTCGCCGCCTGCTGGGATGTGCCTGCCGAGCGCGACAAGGCCGAGCGCCTGATGCGCCGCATGCAGTTCCTCGACAAGCTCGCCCAGGAAGTGCGCCAACTAGAAGAGCGCCTCGACGATTAACCCGGCGTTGCCCGTGATGACGCCTAAGGTATTCAGATAAGCATGGCCCTACTGCAGATCGCCGAACCCGGTCAAACCCCCCAGCCGCACCAGCGTCGCCTGGCGGTGGGCATTGACCTGGGTACTACCAATTCTCTGGTCGCTGCCGTGCGCAGCGGTCGCAGCGAACCCCTGCCCGATGCGCAGGGCAACGTCATTCTGCCCTCCGCAGTGCGCTATCTGGCTGGCCACAATGAGGTCGGCCTGGCAGCGCGAGAAGCTGCCGCCAGCGACCCACTGAACACCGTGCTTTCGGTCAAGCGCCTGATGGGGCGTGGTCTGGCCGACGTCAAGCAACTGGGTGAGCAGCTGCCGTATCGCTTCATTGGCGGCGAGTCGCACATGCCGTTCATCGAGACTGTCCAGGGGCCAAAGAGCCCGGTGGAAGTGTCCGCCGATATCCTCAAGGTGCTGCGCGAGCGCGCCGAAGCGACCTTGGGTGGCGAGTTGGTGGGCGCGGTGATCACCGTGCCGGCTTATTTCGACGATGCCCAACGCCAGGCGACCAAGGATGCCGCCAAACTGGCTGGCCTCAACGTGCTGCGCCTGCTCAATGAGCCGACCGCCGCTGCCGTTGCCTATGGCCTGGACCAGAATGCCGAAGGCCTGGTGGCCATCTATGACTTGGGCGGCGGTACGTTCGATATTTCCATCCTGCGCCTGACCGCAGGTGTATTCGAAGTGCTCGCCACCGGCGGTGACACGGCCCTTGGCGGGGATGACTTCGATCACGCCATTGCCAGCTGGATCATCGAGCAGGCCGGGCTGTCCGCCGACCTCGACCCGGCTACCCAGCGCCAGCTGCTTCAGGCTGCCTGCGCCGCCAAGGAAGCCCTGACCGACGCCGACCTGGTCAGCGTCAGCCATGGCGCCTGGCAGGGCGAGCTCAGCCGCGCCACTTTCGAAGCCATGATCGAACCGCTGATTGCCCGTAGCCTCAAGGCTTGCCGCCGCGCCGTGCGCGACAGTGGCGTCGAACTGGAGGAGGTGGGTGCGGTGGTCATGGTCGGTGGTTCGACCCGCGTACCGCGTGTCCGTGAAGCGGTCGGCACGCTGTTCGGCCGTACCCCGCTGACCTCGATCGACCCCGACCAGGTGGTCGCCATCGGCGCTGCCATTCAGGCTGACACCCTGGCCGGCAACCGCCGCGAAGGCGGTGAGCTGCTGCTGCTCGACGTCATTCCGCTGTCCCTTGGTCTTGAGACCATGGGCGGGCTGATGGAAAAGGTGATCCCGCGCAATACCACCATCCCAGTGGCCCGCGCGCAGGAATTCACGACGTACAAAGATGGCCAGTCGGCCATGATGATTCACGTTCTGCAGGGTGAGCGCGAGCTGATCAGCGACTGCCGTTCGCTGGCGCGCTTCGAGCTGCGTGGTATTCCGGCCATGGTTGCCGGCGCCGCGAAAATCCGCGTGACCTTCCAGGTCGATGCCGATGGTTTGCTCAGCGTCGCGGCGCGTGAGCTGGGCTCTGGCGTAGAGGCAAGCATCCAGGTCAAACCATCCTACGGCCTGACCGACGGCGAGATCGCGCGCATGCTCAAGGACTCCTTCGAGCATGCCGGCTCCGACAAGCAGGCGCGTCAGCTTCGTGAACACCAAGTTGACGGCGAGCGCCTGCTTGAAGCTGTGCAGGGCGCCCTGGACGCTGATGGCGAGCGACTGCTCAGCCGTGAAGAGCGCGAAGCCATCGAATTCCAGATGCAAGAACTACGTGATTTGCTGAACGGCACCGATGGCCCTGCCATCGAGCAACAGACCAAGCGTCTGTCGCAGGTGACCGATGCATTTGCCGCCCGTCGCCTTGATTCGACGGTCAAAGCCGCACTGGCCGGGCGCAACCTGAATGAGATCGAGGAGTAACCGATGCCGCTGGTGACATTCCTGCCGCATGAGAAGTTCTGCCCAGAGGGGCTGAGCGTGGAGGTCGAGCCCGGGACCAATATCCTGGAGCTGGCCCACGACCATCACATCGAGATGGAAAGCGCTTGCGGTGGCGTGAAGGCCTGCACCACCTGCCACTGCATCGTGCGCAAGGGTTTCGATTCGCTTGAAGAAGCCGACGAACTCGAAGAGGACATGCTGGACAAGGCCTGGGGCCTGGAGGCGCAATCGCGTCTCGGCTGCCAGGTGGTCGTCGGTGATCAGGACCTGACCATCGAGATCCCGAAATATTCGCTCAACCACGCTGCCGAAGCGCCCCACTGAGGATTTTTCAATGAGTCTGAAATGGGTTGATGTACTTGAGATCGCTATCCAGCTTGCAGAAAGCAAGCCGGACGTCGATCCTCGTTATGTGAATTTCGTCGATCTGCATCGCTGGGTGCTGGCCTTGCCGGAATTCAGCGACGATCCGTCACGCGGCGGTGAGAAAGTGCTCGAGGCCATCCAGGCGGCCTGGATAGACGAAGCCGACTAAGCGTGACGCTGCAGGTTAGGCAATCCCCTGGAACCCGCGTATAATTCGCGGGTTTAATTTTTCGCAACACTCATATTCTGGAGTTTTCCATGGCTGTTCAACGTACTTTCTCGATCATCAAGCCTGACGCAGTTGCCAAAAACGTCATCGGCAAGATCACCACTCGCTTTGAAGAAGCCGGCCTGAAAATCGTTGCTTCGAAAATCAAGCAACTGTCCAAAGCCGAAGCCGAAGGTTTCTACGCCGAGCACCGCGAGCGCGGCTTCTTCGGTGACCTGGTTGCCTTCATGACTTCCGGCCCGGTTGTCGTTCAGGTTCTGGAAGGCGAAAACGCCATCGCTCTGAACCGTGAGCTGATGGGCGCTACCAACCCTAAAGAAGCTGCTGCCGGCACCATCCGTGCTGACTTCGCCGAGTCGATCGACGCCAACGCCGTTCACGGTTCGGACTCCGAAGCTGCTGCTGCTCGCGAAATCGCTTACTTCTTCGCTGCTACCGAGGTAACCACTCGCTAAGCGAAAGCTTACGGGTGAGGGTGAATCCATGACGACATCTACTGGCAAAATCAACCTGTTGGGCCTGACCCAGCCGGAAATGGAACAATTCTTCGACTCTATCGGGGAGAAGCGCTTCCGTGCCGGCCAGGTGATGAAATGGATTCACCATTTTGGCGTCGATGATTTCGCCGCCATGACGAACGTCGGCAAGGCCTTGCGCGAAAAGCTCGAGGCCGTTGCCGAAATTCGTCCTCCGGAAGTGGTCAGTGAAGACATTTCCGCAGACGGCACCCGTAAATGGGTGATCCGCGTTGCCTCCGGCAGCTGCGTCGAGACCGTCTACATCCCAACCGACGATCGCGGCACCCTCTGCGTGTCGTCGCAAGCCGGCTGTGCCCTGGACTGCAGTTTCTGCTCCACCGGCAAGCAAGGCTTCAACAGCAACCTCACCGCCGCCGAAGTGATCGGCCAGGTGTGGCTTGCCAACAAATCCTTCGGGACCGTCCCGGCCAAGATCGACCGCGCCATTACCAACGTGGTCATGATGGGCATGGGCGAGCCTCTGCTGAATTTCGACAATGTCATCGCTGCCATGAAGATCATGATGGATGATCTGGGCTATGGCATTTCCAAGCGTCGCGTCACCTTGTCCACCTCCGGCGTGGTACCGATGATCGACGAACTGGCCAAGCACATCGACGTGTCCCTGGCCCTGTCGCTGCATGCGCCTAACGACGCGCTGCGCAACCAGCTGGTGCCGATCAACAAGAAGTACCCGTTGAAGATGCTGCTGGAGTCGTGCATGGGCTACATGGCCACCTTGGGTGGCAAGCGCGTGCTGACGGTCGAGTACACCCTGCTCAAGGACGTCAACGACCAGCCAGAGCATGCCGCGCAGATGATCGAACTGCTGCGCGATGTACCGTGCAAGATCAACCTGATCCCGTTCAATCCGTTCCCCCATTCCGGTTACGAGCGCCCCAGCAACAACGCTATCCGCCGCTTCCAGGACCTGCTGCACCATGGTGGCTTCAACGTCACCACCCGTACCACCCGTGGCGATGACATCGATGCCGCCTGTGGCCAGCTGGTCGGCCAGGTCAATGACCGTACCCGCCGCAGCGAGCGCTACATCGCCGTACGTCAGCTGTCTGCCGACGCCGAGCTGCAAGACAGCGCTGTGCGCCACTGAGTCCGGGCCCGCCATGAGCCTGCGCGCCGCGCTGTCGATCCTTGCACTTTCGCTGCTGGCCGGCTGCGTGTCGGGTGGTGCGAGCGACCCACTGGCCACGCACCAGGGGCGAGTGGAGGCGGGGCGCGCTTACGTGCAGCTCGGGCTTGGCTATCTGCAACAAGGTTTGACCGAGCAGGCCAAGGCGCCGTTGGCCAGGGCACTGGCGCTGGATGCCAAGGATGCCGATGCGCACGCGGCTTTGGCGCTGGTGTTCCAGGCCCAAGGTGAAGCTGCGCTGGCCGAGCAACACTTCCAGAAAGCGTTGTCGGCACGCCCCGGTGACACGCGAATTCGCAACAATTACGGCAGTTTCCTATATGCTCAGCAGCGTTTCGCCGAAGCCGAGCAGATGTTTCGCCTCGCCAGCGCCGATACCCTGTATCCTGAACGTTCGCGCGTTTACGAGAACCTCGGCCTGACAGCCCTGAAGCTCGGCAACCGTGACCAGGCGCAGGCGTACCTGAGCAAGGCTCTGCAACTCAATCAGCGGCAACCCAGGGCGTTGCTGGAAATGGCTGAGTTGTCCTACGAAAACAGGCATTATGTGCCGGCCCGGGGTTTCTACGATCGTTTCAGCCAGTTGAGCGATCACAATGCCCGTAGTCTCCTGCTGGGCAGCCGTCTTGCCCGGGTGTTCGACGAGCAGGGCACACAGGCCGAATTGGGCCAGCAACTACAACGACTTTATCCCGGTACGCCGGAATATCAGCAATACCTGTCGGAGCAACGATGAAAGCCGCGCATCCCGAAGTAGCAGCAGCGACTGGCCAGAACCCCGGTGAATTGTTGCGCCAGGCCCGCGAAAGACGGGAGTGGTCGCAAGCCGAGGTGGCCCGCAAGCTCAACCTCACCGTCAGTTCGCTGAACCACGTGGAAACCGGTGCCTTCGACAAGTTGCCAGGGCACACCTTCGCCCGTGGCTATATCCGTGCCTACGCCAAGCTGATGGACATGGACCAGGCGCCGCTGGTCGAGGCCTTCGACCAGTACACCGGCACCCATGCCAAGGGCAGCGACGTGCACTCACTGGGCCGCATCGAAGAGCCGGTGCGCCTTTCGCACAACATTCTGCGCGGCGTCAGCCTGTTGCTGCTGCTTGTGGTGGTCGGTGGCAGCTTCCTGTGGTGGCAGGACCAGGGCAGCCTGCGCGGCAAGGACCTGGCCAAGATCGCCCTGGAGCACGTCGAGGTCGAAAGCGCCGACGGTACCACCCAGATCCACCCGCTGGACGAGCCTGAAGACCAGGCCGTTACCTTGGGCCAGCAGGGCGAAAGCGCGCCGCTGCCGCTGGAGCAGGCACCTGCCGAGCCGGTGGCCGGGGCCGCCCCCGAGGCCGCCAGTGCCGCCGCCCCTGACGCCGCAGCACCCGCACCGGCCCAGCAGGCACCTGCCCAAGCTGCAGCGCCCGCGCCGACAACGGCAGCCGCACCGGCTGCATCGGCCTCGCCAACCGCACCCGTAGCCCAGGCCGCCCCCGTTGCGCCCGAGGCCAGCGTGCCGGCCAGTACCGCCGAGCCTGCCGCCGTACCTGCCGGCAGCGCCAAGGTAGCCATCCAGTTCACCGCCGATTGCTGGACCCAGGTGTCCGATGGCAACGGCAAGGTGCTGTTCAGCGCCATCAAGCGCAAGGGCGACAACCTCGAGTTGACCGGCAAGCCGCCGTTCGCGGTACGCCTGGGCTTTGCCCGCGGCGCCCAGGTCAGCTACAACGGCCAAGCCGTCGATGTCGCCCCGTTCACCAGTGGCGAAACCGCTCGCCTGAAGTTGGGACAGTAAGTCATGCACGGCGAATCTCCGATCAAACGTCGCGAATCCCGCAAAATCTGGGTCGGCAATGTACCGGTGGGTGGTGATGCCCCCATTGCGGTGCAGAGCATGACCAGCACCGACACCAATGATGTCGCCGCCACAGTGGGCCAGATCCAGCGCCTGGTCGATGCCGGTGTAGACATCGTCCGTGTTTCGGTGCCGGACATGGACGCCGCCGAGGCGTTCGGCAAAATCAAGCAACTGGTCAGCGTACCGCTGGTCGCTGACATCCACTTCGACTACAAGATCGCGTTGCGCGTGGCCGAACTGGGCGTCGACTGCCTGCGCATCAACCCGGGCAACATCGGCCGTGAGGACCGTGTTCGTGCTGTGGTCGATGCCGCTCGTGACCGTGGCATTCCGATCCGTATCGGTGTCAACGCAGGCTCCCTGGAAAAGGACCTGCAGAAGAAATACGGCGAGCCGACCCCGGCGGCGTTGGTCGAATCGGCCCTGCGCCATGTGGAGCACCTCGATCGCCTGGATTTCCAGGACTTCAAGGTCAGCGTCAAGGCCTCCGACGTGTTCATGGCCGTCGAAGCCTATCGCTTGCTGGCCAAGCAGATCATCCAGCCGCTGCACCTGGGCATCACCGAGGCCGGTGGGCTGCGCTCCGGCACGGTGAAATCCGCCGTCGGCCTCGGTATGCTGCTGGCCGAAGGCATCGGCGATACCATCCGCATTTCGCTGGCGGCCGACCCGGTCGAGGAAGTGAAGGTCGGCTACGACATCCTCAAGTCGCTGCACCTGCGTTCGCGTGGCATCAACTTCATCGCCTGCCCGAGCTGCTCGCGGCAGAATTTCGATGTGGTCAAGACCATGAACGAACTGGAAGGGCGCCTGGAAGACCTGCTGGTACCGCTGGATGTGGCGGTGATCGGTTGTGTGGTCAACGGCCCTGGCGAAGCGAAGGAAGCCCACGTGGGCCTGACCGGCGGCACGCCGAACCTGATTTACATCGATGGCAAGCCGGCGCAGAAGCTGACCAATGACAACCTGGTCGATGAGCTGGAAAAGCTCATCCGCCAGAAAGCGGCCGAAAAGGTCGAGGCCGACGCGGCGTTGATCGCCCGCGGCTGACACACAGATTCGTAAGGACTTTTCGTGAGCAAATCGCTGCAAGCCATCCGTGGCATGAACGACATCCTGCCAGAGCAGTCGCCGCTGTGGCGCTACTTCGAAGGCACCGTCGCCGGGCTGCTGGACACCTATGGGTACAGCCAGATCCGCACGCCGATCGTCGAGTTCACCGAGCTGTTCAAGCGCTCCATCGGTGAAGTCACCGACATCGTCGAAAAAGAGATGTACACCTTCGAGGACCGCAACGGCGATTCGCTGACCCTGCGCCCTGAAGGCACGGCTGCCTGCGTACGTGCCGTGCTCGAGCACGGCATCACCGGCAACGGCCAGGTGCAGAAACTGTGGTACATCGGCCAGATGTTCCGCCACGAGCGCCCGCAGAAGGGCCGCTACCGCCAGTTCCACCAGATTGGCGTCGAGGTGTTCAACCTGGACGGCCCGGACATCGATGCCGAGCTGATCATGCTGACCTGGCGTTTGTGGGGCCTGCTGGGCATCCAGGATGCGGTCAAGCTCGAGCTGAACAGCCTGGGCACCAGCGAGGCCCGCGCCCGCTACCGAGACGCGCTGGTCGAGTTCCTCTCGGCGCGCCTGGAGCAACTCGACGAAGACAGCCAGCGCCGCCTCAAGAGCAATCCGCTGCGCATCCTCGACAGCAAAAACCCTGATACTCAAGCGGTGCTGGTCGGCGCGCCGAAGCTGGAAGACTACCTCGACGAAGACTCCCGGGTGCACTTCGAGGGCCTCAAAGCCCGTCTGGATGCTGCCGGTATTCCGTTCGTGATCAACACCAAGCTGGTGCGTGGCCTGGACTACTACAGCAAGACCGTGTTCGAGTGGGTCACCGACAAGCTTGGCGCCCAGGGCACTGTCTGCGCAGGCGGCCGCTACGATGGCCTGGTAGAGCAGATGGGTGGAAAGCCGACCACCGGCGTTGGTTTCGCCATGGGTATCGAGCGCCTGATCCTGCTGCTGGAGACCCTGGGCAAGGTCCCGGAATCCATCAACCGCCAGATCGATGTGTACCTGTGCGCCTTTGGCGAACAGGCGGAGCTGGCTGGCCTGCGCTTGTCCGAAAGCCTGCGCGACCGTCTGCCGGGCCTGCGCCTGGCGGTCAACGCCGGTGGCGGCAGCTTCAAGAGCCAGTTCAAGAAAGCCGACAAGAGCGGCGCGTTGTTTGCCCTGATCCTGGGTGACGACGAGCTGGCCAAGCAAGAGATTGGCCTCAAGCCCCTGCGTGGTCAGGGCGAACAACAGAACATTGCCTGGGATGCTCTGGCTGAGCACCTGGAAACCGCGATCGCTCAGGCGTAACGCGGTTCAACAAGCGAATAGGCGAAAAGGAGTATTGGGGTGTCGAGTACCGATGATGATGACCTGGCAGGGTTCAAGGACTGGTGGAGCCGCAACGGCAAGCCACTGCTGACCGGTGCACTGCTGGCGGGCGTGGTGGTTTTGGGTTGGAACGCGTGGCACAAGTACCAGGACAACCAGTCGCAAGGCGCATCGCAGCTGTATCAGGCCCTGCTTGAAACCAGCCTGACGCCGAGCGGGCAGCCGGACGCGGCCAAGGTCGCTGAGTTGGCCGGCAAGCTCAAGAGCGAGTTTGGTGGTACCGCCTACGCCCAATACGGCAGCCTGTTCGTGGCCAAGGTCGCGGTCGAGAGCGGCAAGCTCGACGACGCCGCTGCCGAGCTGAAGAATGTGCTCGACAAGCCTGCTGACGACACCCTGGGCGAAATTTCGCGCCAGCGCCTGGCACGCGTGCTCGCGGCTCAGAACAAGGCCGAAGATGCGCTCAAGCTGCTCGACGGTGACGCTGACAAGGCGTTTCTGGCCAGCCGTGAAGAATTGAAGGGCGACCTGCTGGTGCAGTTGGGTCGTGCCGACGATGCTCACAGCGCTTATGAAAAAGCCAAGGCCGCGCTGTCCGATGAGGCGGCGGTCGGTGGCTTGCAACTGAAGCTGGATGACTTGGCCAAAGGGGACGCGTGACGTGATCGGTTGGAAACAAGCAGCAGTGCTGACCCTGGCCGTACTGGCCGCAGGTTGCAGCAGCAACAGCAAGAAGGAACTGCCTCCGGCCGAACTGACCAAGTTCACCGAAGAAGTGGTACTGAAAAAACAGTGGAGCCGTTCGATCGGTGACGGCCAGGGCGAGACTTACAATACCCTGGTACCCGCCATCGAGAACGACCGCATCTACGCCAGCGACGTCAATGGCGAAGTCTTCGCCCTCGACCGCATCACGGGCGACGTCGTGTGGAAGAAGGACCTGGAGCTGCCGGTTTCCGGCGCCGTCGGCGTTGGCTATGGCCTGGTCATGCTCGGCACGCTCAAGGGTGAGGTGATTGCCCTGGACTCCAGCACCGGTGAAGAGCGCTGGCGCTCCCGCGTCACCAGTGAAGTGCTGGCGCCGCCTGCCAACAACGGTGACGTTGTGGTGGTGCAGACCCAGGACGACCGCCTGATCGGGCTCGATGCCGCTACCGGCGACCGCCGCTGGATCTACGAGAGCACTCCGGCTGTCCTGACCCTGCGGGGCACCGGTGCGCCGATCGTCACTAACCGTCTGGCCGTCGCCGGCCTTTCCACCGGTAAAGTGGTGGCGGTCGACATCAACAACGGCGTGCCAGTGTGGGAGAGCCGTGTGGCCATCCCGCAGGGCCGTTCCGAGCTGGACCGTGTGGTCGACATCGACGGCGGCCTGCTGCTGTCCGGTGGCACGCTGTACGTCAGCACCTACCAGGGCCGCGTAGCGGGCCTGGACCTGGAGAGCGGCCGTGTGCTGTGGCAGCGTGATGCGTCGAGCTACGTGGGTGTCGCCCAAGGTTTCGGCAACGTCTATGTCAGCGAGGCCTCAGGCAGTGTCGAAGGTGTCGACGAGCGCTCTTCCAGCGCCCTGTGGACCAACGACTCGATGGCCCGCCGTCAATTGTCGGCGCCGGAAGTGTTCTCCAGTTACGTGGCTGTAGGTGACTTCGAAGGTTACCTGCACCTGCTCAGCCAGGTCGACGGCCGTTTCGTCGGCCGTGAGCGTATCGACAGCGATGGCCTGCGCGCCCGGCCCCTGGTGGTCGGCGACACCATCTATGTCTTTGGCAACAGCGGCAAGCTCGAGGCACTGACCATCCGCTGAAGCTATGCTCAAGACCACGACAGGTCTTGAGTTGCGGCGTAGGACACGCCGCCCGAACTCCGGCCGCTGCCTTGCAGCGGCCTTTGCATTTTCAAGAATTCAAGAGTGGAGAGCCGCATGGTTCCCGTAATCGCCCTGGTGGGACGGCCGAACGTCGGCAAATCCACCATGTTCAACCGCCTGACCAAAACCCGCGATGCCATCGTGGGTGACCTGTCGGGTCTGACCCGTGACCGCCAGTATGGTGATGCCAGCTGGCAGGGTCGCTCCTTCATCCTGATCGACACCGGTGGTATCACCGGTGACGAAGTGGGCATGGACGAGAAGATGGCCGAGCAGTCGTTGATGGCTATCGAAGAAGCCGACTATGTGCTGTTCCTGGTCGACGCCCGCGCCGGAATGACTGCCGCCGACCAGATGATCGCCGAGCACCTGCGCAAGCGGAACAAGTCGGCCATTCTGGTGGCCAACAAGATCGACAACATCGACGCCGACGTCGCCCGCGCCGAGTTTTCGCCGCTGGGTATGGGCAATGCCATTCCGGTGGCGGGCTCCCAGGGCCGTGGCATCAATCAGCTGATGGAGTCGGTGCTGGGCCATATTCCTCGCGATGCTGAGGAAGAAGCCCTCGACCAGGAGGTTGCCGAAGGCGAGGAAGCGGTACGCATCCCCGGCCCGAGCGAAAAGGATGGCATCAAGATCGCCATCATCGGCCGCCCCAACGTGGGCAAGTCGACCCTGGTCAACCGCATGCTCGGCGAAGAGCGCGTGGTGGTCTACGACCAGCCGGGTACCACCCGTGACAGTATCTATATCCCGTTCGAGCGCGATAACGAGAAGTACACCTTCATCGACACCGCGGGTGTGCGCAAGCGCGGCAAGATCCACGAGGAAGTCGAAAAGTTCTCGGTGGTGAAGACGCTGCAGGCGATCAAGGACGCCAACGTGGTGATCTTCGTCATGGATGCCCGCGAGGGGGTGGTCGACCACGACCTCAACCTGCTGGGCTTCGCCCTGGAAGCGGGCCGCGCCATCGTCATCGCCCTGAACAAGTGGGACGGCATGGAGCCGGGTGAGCGCGACTACGTCAAGACCGAGCTGGAGCGCCGGCTGTTCTTCGTCGACTTTGCCGACATCCACTTCATCTCGGCGCTGCACGGCACCGGCGTGGGTCACCTGTACAAGTCGGTGCAGGCCGCGTTCAAATCGGCGGTCACCCGCTGGCCAACCAGCCGTCTGACGCAGATCCTCGAAGACGCCGTCAGTGAGCACCAGCCTCCGCTGGTCAATGGCCGCCGCATCAAGCTGCGCTATGCCCACCTCGGGGGTGCCAACCCGCCGCTGATCGTGATCCACGGCAACCAGACCGAGAAGATCCCCAAGTCGTACTCGCGTTACCTGGAAAACACCTACCGCCGCGTGCTGAAACTGGTCGGTACGCCGATCCGCATCGAGTACAAGGGCGGTGAGAACCCGTACGAGGGCAAGAAGAACACCCTCACCGACCGCCAGGTCAACAAGAAGCGCCGTTTGATGTCGCACCACAAGAAAGCCGAGAAGAAGCGCCGCGACAAGCGCTGACAAGCGGCAGACTTCAAGTCGCAAGCCACAAGAATGAGCGGACGCTGATACATGTCGCTTTTTCTTGTGGCTTGGAGCTTGTAGCTTATAGCTCTCCGTCCCGCAGGAAAGAGGGCTCCATGATCCGCAGCAAACTGCCGAACGTCGGCACGACCATCTTCACCAGCATGTCCCAGCTCGCTGTGCAGACGGGCGCGCTCAACCTGTCCCAGGGCTTCCCTGACTTCAATGGCCCGCAGGCCCTGCTCGATGCAGTGGGCCGGCACGTGGCTGCCGGGCACAACCAGTATTCGCCAATGACCGGCCTGCCGGCCTTGCGCCAGCAGGTGGCTGCCAAAGTGGCGCGGCTGTACGGCGCGCAGGTGGATGCCGACCAGGAAGTGACCATCACCCCCGGTGCCACCGAGGCGATTTTCTGTGCCATCCAGGCAGTGGTGCATGCGGGTGACGAGGTGATTGTCTTCGACCCGTGTTACGACAGCTATGAGCCTTCGGTGGAGCTGGCCGGTGGTCGCTGCGTGCATGTGCAACTGAGCGACGGCGACTTCCGTATCGACTGGCAGAAGTTCAGCGATGCCCTGAGCCCGCGCACCCGCATGGTCATCCTCAATTCGCCGCATAACCCCAGTGGCGCGCTGATCACCCGCGAAGACCTTGAGCAGTTGGCAACGCTCGTTGCCGACCGCGATATCTACCTGATCAGCGACGAAGTCTACGAGCACCTGGTTTACGACGGCGTCCGCCACGCCAGCGTGCTGGCCCACGAACAGCTGTATCAACGTGCCTTTGTGGTCAGCTCGTTCGGCAAGACTTACCACGTCACTGGCTGGAAGACCGGCTACGTGATCGCGCCTGCGGCGTTGAGTGCAGAGCTGCGCAAGGTGCACCAGTACGTCAACTTCTGTGGCGTGACGCCGCTGCAGTGCGCCCTGGCCGACTTCATGGCCGAGCACCCCGAGCATATCGACGAGTTGCCGGCCTTCTACCAGGGCAAGCGTGACGTGTTCTGCGGTTTGCTGGAGGGTTCGCGTTTCAACTTTACCCGCACGGCGGGCACTTATTTCCAGCTGGTGGACTATTCGCAGATCCGGCCAGACCTGAACGACGTCGACATGGCCCTTTGGCTCACCCGTGAACACGGCGTTGCGACCATTCCGGTGTCGGTGTTCTACCAGCGACCCATCCCCGAGCAACGCCTGATACGCCTGTGCTTTGCCAAACGTGAGGAGACGCTGCGTCAGGCAGCGGAAAAACTATGCGCGATCTGAGTGCACTGCCCAACCTGAAAATCGCCTTGGTGCAAACGGCCCTGGCCTGGCACGACCGCGAGGCCAATTACGCTCATTTCGAGGTTTTGCTCGACCAGGCTGGAGATGCCGACCTGGTGATCCTCCCCGAGATGTTCACCACGGGTTTTTCCATGGAATCGGAAAGCCTGGCCGAGCCTGAGAACGGCCCGACGTACAAATGGCTCAAGGCGCAGGCCAAGCGCATCAACGCCGTGGTTACCGGCAGCGTGATCATCCAGGCCGCCGATGGCAGCCACCGCAACCGCTTGCTGTGGGCGCGGCCGGACGGCGAGATCCTCTTCTACGACAAACGCCACCTGTTCCGCATGGCCGGTGAACACAAGCATTACACCCCGGGTGAGCGTCAGGTGCAGTTCGAGATCAAGGGCTGGCGGGTACGCCCGCTGATCTGCTACGACCTGCGGTTCCCGGTGTGGAGCCGCGATGCCCAGGATACCGACCTGCTGTTGTACACCGCGAACTGGCCGGCCGCGCGCCGCCAGCACTGGAACCGGCTGCTGCCGGCGCGGGGTATCGAAAACCTGTGCTTCGTGGCCGCGGTGAACCGGGTGGGCACCGATGGCAAGGGTTTCGCGTATTCAGGCGACAGCCAGGTGCTGGATTTTCAGGGTGAAAGCCTGCTCAGCGCAGGTGAGGCTGATGGTGTGTTCACGGTGGTGCTGCGGGCAGCGGAGCTCGCCAACTACCGCACCCGCTTCCCGGCCAACCTGGATGCCGATACCTTCGAGTTGCACTGAGTCTGCACGGCCAATCGCCGGCAAGCCGGCTCCCACCGGTGCGGCGCAGGCTTCAAGATAGTGGACTGCCCCAAGACATTGGATTGCTGTCCAACTTCTTGGGGCAGTCCACATTAGAGTGGGAGCCGGCTTGCCGGCGATGGGGCCGGTGCTGGCTGCATCAACCCCTGATCAGTAAACATCCCGCCGATAACGCCCATCTTCGATCAACTGCTCGACAACCGCTTCGCCGAGCATGCCTTTGAGCGCCGCATCGACACCGGCCGCCATCCCTTGCAGGCTGCCGCAGACATACACATAAGCCCCATCGGCAACCCAGCGCTTGAACGCTTCGGCCTGCTGCAGCAATACATCCTGCACATACACCTTCTCGGCCTGATCGCGCGAGAACGCCAGGTCCAGCCGCGCCAGGTCGCCGTTAGCCAGCCAGCCTTGCAGCTCATCGCCACACAGCAGGTCATGCGCGCGGTTACGCTCGCCGAACAACAGCCAGTTGCGCTGCTCGCCGGCATTGACCCGCGCCCGCAGCAGGCTGCGCAGGCCCGCAATGCCAGTGCCGTTGCCGATCAGGATCATCGGCGCGGCGCTTTCGGGCAAATGGAAACCACTGTTGCGGCGCAGGCGCAGGCCAAGGGTGCCTGCGACTGGCAGGTATTCGGTCAGCCAGCCAGAGCCCAGGCCAAGGGTGCCATCGGGGTGACGCTCCTGGCGTACGATCAGTTCCAGCACACCATCGCTGGCGATCGAGGCGATGGAATATTCGCGGCTGCCGATCGGTACCAGCGCATCGATCAGGGCTTGTGGCTGCAAGCCGATCAGGTGCTCCCGCTGGGTGGGTAGCTGGCGGCTTGCCAGGGCCTGTGCGAGGGTTTCGTTCAGGCCGTGAAGCTGCACTGTAGCGTTGGCGTCGACGGCCAGGCCGCTGAGGAATGCATCCACGCGTGGCTGGCCATTGAGCGGCAGAATTTCAACCAGGTCACCGGCCTCCCAGCTGGCGGGCGCTTCGCAGCGCAGGCCGATCAGGTAGACCGCTTGCCCTTGGCTGCCAGGGTTGAGCCGTTCGCGGCTGACCAAGGTCCAGTTGCCGAAACTTGGCGGTTGCCAGGCAGCGACGGGCTGGGCGCCAGTCAGCTGCGCCAGCTCCTGTTGCCAGTGCTGCAGGGCCGCCTGGTCGGCGTTGTCCACCTCCACCGGGCTGAACGCCGTGCTGGCACCGCGCTCGCTGAGCCATGCCTGCAGGCGCCGGGCAAAGCCGCAGAAGTGCGGGTACTGGCGATCACCGAGCGCCAGCACGGCATAGCTGAGGCCGTTCAGCGCCCAAGGCTGGCCCAGCACCTTGCGCTCGAAGGCTCGGGCGCTGTCAGGCGCCTCGCCGTCACCGAACGTACTGACGACGAACAGCGCGCGGCGCGTCTGGCGCAGGTCCTCTTCGCCCAGATCGGCAAGCGCACGTACTTGCACCGGCAAGCCTGCCGCCTGCAGCTGGCCGGCGCTCTGCCAGGCCAATTGCTCGGCGAAACCGCTCTGGCTGGCAAAGCCGATCAACCAGCTGTCGCCGCTGCTGGCAGTGCTGTCGACACTGCCACGGGCGGCGCGGACCTGGCGTTTTTTGCGGCGGCGATCGAGGTACAGCAGCCAACCGGTGACGAAGAACAGCGGCATGGTCAGGCTGGCGAGGGTGACGATGATCCGCCCCGGCAGGCCGAAGTATTCACCCACGTGCAAGGCATAGACACTTTGCAACAGCTGGGCCTTGAAGGACTTTTCGCTGTAGCGCTCGTGGCTTTTCACCTGGCCGGTGGCCGGGTCCAGGGTCAGGGTATCGAAGGCGCGTGGGTGCGCAGCGCTGTCGAGCAGGTAGAACAGGCTGGCGGGCTGGCCCCCAGCAGGCGGCAGACGCAGGTTGTACATGGCAAGGCGTGGGCCGGCAGCGTTTTTCAGGCTGGCCCAGATGGCGTCGTAGTCGACCACCAGCGGCGGCGCGTTCTTGTCCACCTTCTGCGGCCCATGGCGGCCACGGCCTTCGCCGCGCTTGTGCTGCTGCCCTGCGGCAGGGGCGTCGGCCAGCAGCCTGTTCAGGCCTTCGCGGTACCATTCGTAGGACCAGAACAGCCCGGTCAGCGCGAACAGAAGGTAGAACAGCAGGCACCAGGTGCCTGCAACGGCGTGCAGGTCCCAATTGAAGGCGCGGCCTTTTTTGGCCCAGTCCAAGGTCAGCCAGGTGCGCCAGTTCAGGGCTTTGCGCGGCCAGCGCAGGTACAGGCCGGAGAGGCAGAAAAACACCAGCATCAGGGTGCAGGCGCCCGTGATTTGCCGGCCCGTGTCACCCATGGCGAGGAACCGGTGCAGGGTGAGCATCAGTTTGAAGAAGTCTTGCCCTGCGGCCTGGCCCTTGAGCTCACCGGTATAGGGGTCGGCATAGCGCAGCTCACCGCGGCGCTCGCCCGGTGGTGGTGTGAAGAACACCCGTGCGGCGTTGCCTTCGCGTACATCTACCCACAGCATCGACACTTTGTCGCCTTGAGCGGCCTCGACCCGGCGCACCAGCTCAGCCGGAGGCAGCACACCCTCGGCGCGGACCTCGACGTTCAAGACATCGGCGTTGAAAGCACGCAGGAGTTCTTCCTGGAACGAATAGAGCGCCCCGGTAATGCCCATCAAGGCCAGCACCAGGCCGGCGGTGATGCCAAAGAACCAGTGCAATTGGAACAGTGTCTTCTTCACCACATCGATCACCTTGTATTGCTGCCGCGCCTGGCGCGGCGTGCATTATGCCTTGATACGCAAAAGCCCCGCTCACAGGAATGAACGGGGCTCCGGGGTATTGCTTCAGAAGTGGACGCTGGTGGTCAGCAATGCGGTCCGGCCCGCCGCCTGGTTGGCGAAGTGGGTGGAAAACGCCTTGTCGTAATACACCTCATTGGTGAGGTTCTGCACGTTCAGTTGCAGGTCGATGTTCTTGGTCAGCTTGTAGGCAGCCATGGCGTCGTAACGTACATAGCTGTCGACCATGGTGGTGTTGGCCACGTTGCCGTAGACGTCATCCACATAGAACGCGCCGCCGCCGACCGTCAGTTTCGGGGTGATCGAGTACGTGGTCCACAGGCTGGCGCTGTTGTTCGGCGTGTTGGGCAACTGGTTGCCGTCGTTGGCCTTGCCCAGCGGGCCGCCGTCGACCTGGCGGGCCTGCAGGTAGGTGTAGCCGGCGAACACTTGCCACTTGTCGGTAAGCTTGCCGCTGGCCGACAGTTCGATGCCTTGCACGCGGGTTTCGCCGACGTTTTCGTAGGTGGTGGTGTCCACCTGCACACGGGCGTTTTCCTTTTCGGTGCGGAACAACGCGGCGGCCAGGGACAGGCGCTCGTCGAGCAGATCCCACTTGGTGCCGATTTCGTAGTTGGTGGTTTCTTCCGGCTCCATGTCGCTGGCCAGGATGTTGCCACCACGGTCGGTGGTGCCCGACAGCGGGTTGCCTTCGGTTCCCTCGCCGAGCATCGCCCCGGGCGGGGTGGCGGAAGTGGCATAGGAAACGTAGATGCTGCCGTTCTCAGCCGGTTTCCAGACCAGGCCCAGCTGGCCGGTGAAGAACTCGCTGGTGTCGCGGCCTTTGGTCTGGACGCCGTTCTTGTTCACCACTGTCGCGCCCGAGGCATCGTACGTGCGGAACTTCGTGTCAAAGTGGTCGTAACGCAGGCCCATGTTCAACAACCACTCAGGCGTCAGTTCCAGCGTGTCGAAGGCGTAGATTGCACGGGTCTTGCTGCTGGTTTTGGTGCCGGCGTAGTTGCGCGAGATGGTGCCATCCCAGACATCGTCGGGGTTCGGGTCGCTCAGCGATGTACAGCTGCCACCATTGCTCGGGCCGGTGCAGGTGAGCTTGCTGTTTGGCGACACCGCGTAGCTCTGGCGGTCCGAGTCCTCCTTGCTGAACTCGACCCCGGTGGAGAAGCTGTTCTTGAAACCGCCCACGAAGAATTCACCGAACAGGTCGGTCTGGTTGGTGGTGGTGGCCGTGTTGCCCACACGGGTGTTGGCACGCCGCCATACGCCGTTGTTGTTGACGTTGCCAATGCTATCGTCTGGCTGGGTCAGGATGTAGTCCTGCATGCTGTTGCCATGACGCAGGGTGTTCTTGATGGTCAACGATTCGCTCAGGTCGTGTTCCACGGCGATAGTGGCGATGTCCACACGGGTCTTGCGGAAGTCGCGACCGGTCAGGCCATAGAAATTGTCGCTGTCGCCGCCGTCGATCGGCTTGCTCGGGTGCGCCGAGGTACGTGCGCCGCTGCCTCCGGTCGGGATGCTGTACGGGATGCCCGAATCCGGCAGGTCGTCGCTTTCCAGGTGGTAGTAGTCGAGGTTGACGCGGGTTGGCGTGCCCAGGCCGAAGGCCAGGGAGGGGGCGATACCCCAGCGGTCATAGTTGACCTTGTCACGGCCGGCAACGTTGCTCTCGTGGGTCATCAGGTTGAGCCGGCCGGCAGCGGTGTCGCTGAACTGGTAGTTGCCGTCGAAGGTGTAGCGTTGGGTCTGGTCGCTGCCCCAGGTCCAGGCACCGTCCAGGGAGTTGCCCAGGTGTGCACGCTTGCTCACCAGGTTGATGGTGCCGCCTGCCGCGCCGCGGCCACCGATGGCCGAGTTGGGGCCTTTGGCCACTTCCACCGATTCGATGGCGAAGATTTCACGGGTTTGCGCGCCTGTATCGCGGACACCGTCCAGGTAGGTGTCACCCTGGGCGTCGAAACCACGAATGAACGGGCGGTCGCCTTGCGGGTTGCCGCCTTCGCCTGCACCAAAGGTAATGCCTGGTACGGTGCGCAGGGCATCCTGCAGGCTCAGGGCGTTGGTGTCCTTGATGACTTGCTGGGGGATGACGGTAACCGAGCGCGGGGTGTCCACCAACGGTGCGGTGTACTTCTGCGAGGAGGCCTTCTCGACCTTGTAATCGGTGCTGGCCTGTTCGGCCTTGCCGTTGACGCTGGTGGCATCGAGGGTAATGGCGCTGCTGGTAGCGGGATCGGCGGCATAGGCGGACGAAGCGCTCAGGGCGACGCCGATGGCGGACACGATCAGGCGTGGCGAACTCACTGCAGATGGCACGTATTGACGCATTGTTATGGACCTTCCCCAAGGTGTGAAGGCCGCGGATCATAATGCAAGTGATTGTAGGTCACAATTGAGAGTCGTTACCATTCACTGCGAATTTACAATCTTTACAAATTTTCTTTACGGTCAAAGGAAGCTGAAACGTCTCGGCTGCAGAAAGGGCTTGTGCGGCGTAAAAGGGAATCAATATCATTGACTTCTTTACACTCTTTACGGTACTGCCGCCATGCTGCTTCATATTCCCGGCCTGTTCGACGCCGACGAGCTTGCCCGCATTCGCGCGGCACTGGAGCAGGCTGATTGGGCCGATGGCAAGGTCACGGCCGGCTATCAGTCGGCCAAGGCCAAGCACAACTTGCAGCTGCCAGAAGGCCACGCGCTGGCGAAGGAAATCGGTAGCGCGCTGATCGACCGCCTGTGGAAAACGCCGCGGTTCATGTCGGCGGCGCTGCCGCACAAAGTCTTTCCGCCGCTGATCAACTGCTACCGTGAGGGTGGCAACTTCGGCTTCCACATCGACAATGCCCTGCGCCAGCCCAAAGGCAGCCCGGAGCGGGTGCGCACTGACCTTTCCTCTACGCTTTTTCTCAGCGATCCGGACAGCTATGACGGTGGCGAGTTGGTGATTCAACACACCTATGGCGAGCAACAGGTCAAGCTGGCGGCCGGTGACCTGGTGCTGTACCCGGGCACGAGCCTGCACAAGGTCAACCCGGTGACGCGCGGCGTGCGTTATGCGGCGTTCTTCTGGACCCAGAGCCTGGTGCGGGAGGACAGCCAGCGTGCGTTGCTGTTCGAGATGGACAATGCCATCCAGCAACTCACTGCCGATGTGCCGGAGCACCCCTCGTTGCTGCAATTGACTGGCACCTACCATAACCTGCTGCGCCGCTGGGCAGAGGTCTGAGCCGTGTCCTATCCGTTGCGCCGTGAAGAAGTGGTGGATGTCGCCGGCCTGAAGGCCATGCTCGAAGATAGCCCGGGCAAAGCCGCCCAAGCCATTCTCGCGGCGGCAGGGCAGGGCGTGATCGAGGCCCAGTTGCTGCTCGGGCAGATCCTGCTCGACGGCCGCGGCATCGAAGCGGATGCCGGAGTGGCCCGGCGTTGGTTCGGTATTGCCGCCCAGGGTGGCAGCGCCATGGCGCACAATATGCTCGGGCGGTGCCTGGAGCATGGTTGGGGTGGCGAGGTGAATGTGGTGCAGGCTGCGGTTCACTATGCCCGCGCGGCCGATGCCGGGCTGGACTGGGGGTTGTATAACCTGGGCAACCTGCTGGCTACCGGGCGTGGGGTGCCGGCCAATCAGGCGCAGGCATTGATGTGCTACGAGAAGGCTGCGCAGCTGGGGCATGCCAAGTCGATGAACCTGTATGGGCGTTACCTGGAGCAGGGTATCGCTACGGCGCCAAGTCCGGTGCGGGCGGTGCGCTGGTATCGGCGCTCGGCCGAGGCGGGGGATTTTCGTGGGATGTTCAGTTTGGCGATGGTGCTGGCCGAGCGTGGCCAGATGGCCGAAGTGGGGCCGTGGCTGGAGCGGGCGCGGGTTGAGGGCAACCTGAATTTTTTGCGCAGTGCGTTGGTGACCTTGCAGGGGGCTGGGCCAGGGTTGATGGCCTTTGCGGCGCGGTATGCCGCTGAGATAGAACAGCGCCAGGTGTGATGGTGTCGGCACTGGCCCCATCGCCGGCAAGCCGGCTCCCACATGGATTTGCGCCGGCCTTTAGAAATTGCTTCCACATGGGTTTGCGCCGGCCATTAGGAATTGCTTCCACAGGTGAAGCGCAGGCCTGAGGAGCTGCGCGGTCGGAGTGGGAGCCGGCTTGCCGGCGATGGGGCCAAGCCAGGCACCAATGAAAACGGGGCCTTTCGGCCCCGTTCTGCATTACAGGTAGTAAGCCTTCAGCGGCGGGAAGCCGTTGAATTCCACTGCGCTGTAGCTGGTGGTGTAGGCACCGGTCGATAGCCAGTAGAGGCGGTCACCGATCGCCAGGTTCAGCGGCAGGCCGTACTTGTAGTGCTCGTACATGATGTCGGCGCTGTCGCAGGTCGGGCCGGCGATGACCACTTCTTCCATCTCGCCTTTCTTTTCGGTCCAGATCGGGAACTTGATGGACTCGTCCATGGTTTCGATCAGGCCGGAGAATTTGCCCACATCGGTGTACACCCAGCGCTCGACAGCGGTACGCGATTTGCGCGCAACCAGCACGACTTCGCTGACCAGGATGCCGGCGTTGGCGATCAGCGAACGGCCTGGCTCAAGGATGATTTCCGGCAGGTCGTCGCCGAAGTCTTCCTTCAGGAAGCGGATGATCTCTTCAGCGTAGGTTTCCAGGCTGTTGGTGCGGGTGATGTAGTTGGCCGGGAAGCCGCCACCCATGTTGATCAGCTTCAGCTCGATGCCGTCTTCTTCCTTCAGGCGCTCGAAGATCACTTTGACCTTGGCGATCGCGGCGTCCCACACACTGATGTCGCGCTGTTGCGAACCCACGTGGAAGGAAATGCCGTATGGCACCAGGCCCAGATCGCGGGCCAGGATCAGCAGGTCCATGGCCATGTCGGTCTGGCAGCCGAACTTGCGCGACAGCGGCCAGTCGGCGGTGGTGGAGCCTTCGGTCAGGATGCGTACGTAGACCTTGGAGCCCGGGGCGGCCTTGGCGATGTTGCGCAGGTCGGCTTCTGAATCGGTGGCGTACAGGCGCACACCTTTTTCAAAGAAGTAACGGATGTCCTTGGACTTCTTGATGGTGTTGCCGTAGCTGATGCGGTCGGCGCTGACGCCACGGCCCATGACCTTGTCCAGCTCATAGATCGAGGCGATGTCGAAGCTCGAGCCTTTCTCTTTGAGCAGGTCGATGATCTCGACCGCCGGGTTGGCCTTGACCGCGTAGTAGACCTTGGCGAACTCGAAACCGGCGCGCAGGTCGTCGTAGGCCTGGCTGATCATCTGGGTATCGATGAGTACGAACGGGGTTTCCTGCTTGTCGGCGAACGCCTTCATTTTCTGGAAGGTGTCACGCGCGAAATAGTCTTCGACCTGGATCGACATGCTCAGGGACTCCATGGGCAAACTGAAAAGATAAGTGGCTGCAAACTGAACGTCCTCCGTATCCCCACTTTGGTTCGCCTACTCAGTACTTGAGCCGGATGGATCGTTTCCAGCATGGACGTTCGGCGCGCACTTTAGGGCGTGAAGAACCCAAGATCAACAGGCAATCGGGGCGTGTCGACCCACGATCGTCGCGCTGCCACTTGAATAACCGACTCGTGTGACCAGCAGATGTTCCCTGAACCCTGGCAGGCGTAAAAAATTGTGGAATAGACCGTCTTTGGCCCATTTCGGGCAAGCCCGTTTCCATAGGCTTGGCGGGCTTTCTGCAAAGTGGCCTGGCCTGCAAAAAAAACCGGAGGTGTTCATATTAATGGCCACGGTCATGGCTACTGCAGTGCCTGAAATTCCCCATAAATTTTTTGTTACCGACTGGCGGATCTCCTGCGTTTTATGAGGAGCACTACTAATTTTCGCCATGGGCTACGGACCGAATATGGTCAACCTGAGATTGGCGGCGGGGGTAAAGCACTTCTTCAACAAGCCTTTGGGCAGGCCGGTTTAGGGTTCTGATATCCCCATCGCCCCAATCGCCGGCAAGCCGGCCACATGGATTGCGCCGGCTTTTAGAAAATGGGCAAGACGGTTGCTTGCACAGGTAAAGCACAGCCCTGAAGAATTGCGCGGTCAGGGTGGCCGGCTTGCCGGCGATTGGGGCGCGAAGCGCCCCCGTTGATCAGGAAACCACCGCCTCGGCCGGTGACACGATGCTGGTCTTGGCCCCGCGCGATCTCCCCGAGCTCAGGTAAGCCGCGATCGACTCCTGCGTCACCTCGCCCAGGAACACCTGCTCGGCATCCAGCACCGGCAACCACGCGCGGTTGAACTCGTACATCCGCGACAGCAGGATGCGCAGGTGCTCATCGTGCGAAGCCGTTGCATTGAACTGGCGCAGGAAGTCTGCACAGGTACCTTGCTGGCGGTGCATGTCGCGCCGGCGTACATACCCCAGTGCCTTGTTCTGCGCATCGGTGACCACCACATAGCGGCGATCGTGCTCGTCCAGCAGCTCCAGCGCATCGCCCACCGGCGTTTGTGGGCTTACCGAAGGGGCGTTGTCCGCCGCATCTTCGGCGCGCACCAGCAACAGGCGTTTCAAGGTGCTGTCCTGGCCCACGAAGTTGCTGACGAAGTCATCGACCGGGTGGGCCAGCAAGGTGTCCGGGTGGTCCAGCTGCAGCAACTTGCCGGCGCGGAAGATAGCAATCTTGTCGGCCAGCTTGATCGCTTCGTCGATGTCGTGGCTGACCATGATCACGGTCTTGTTCAGCGCCCGCTGCATCTCGAAGAACTCGTTCTGGATCATTTCGCGGTTGATCGGGTCGACGGCGCCGAACGGCTCGTCCATCAACAGCACCGGCGCGTCTGCAGCCAGCGCACGGATCACCCCGATGCGCTGTTGCTGGCCACCGGACAGTTCACGCGGGTAGCGTTGCAGATACTGCTTGGGCTCGAGCTTGATCATGTGCATCAGCTCGCGGGCCCGGTCGTGGCACTTTTGCTTGTCCCAGCCGAGCAGGCGCGGGACCACAGTGATGTTTTCCTCGATGGTCATGTTGGGGAACAGGCCGATCTGCTGGATCACATAGCCGATGTGGCGGCGCAAGGTCACTTCGTCCAGGCCGCTGGTGTCTTCGCCATTGATGAACACCTGCCCGGAGGTTGGCGTGATCAGGCGGTTGATCATCTTCAGCGTGGTGCTCTTGCCACAGCCCGAGGGGCCGAGGAACACGCAGATTTCGCCTTCGTTGACGGTCAGGCTGACCGCATCGACGGCTTTGACGTCCTTGCCGTTGACGTTGAAGGTTTTGCTGAGGTTCTTGAGTTCGATCATGAGCGCAGTCCTTCTGGAGTCAGGGCACGTTGCAGGGTTTGCAGGAGCAGGTCGGCGATGATTGCCAGCAGGCTGACCAGTACGGCGCCAACCAGCAGCATCGACATGTCGCTACGGCTGATGGAGGTGAGGATGAGCACGCCCAGGCCACCGGCACCGATGGTCGCGGCGATGGTCATCACGCCGATGTTCATCACCACGGCAGTGCGCACGCCGGCGAGGATGACAGGCACGGCAATCGGTAGCTCGACCATGCGCAGGCGCTGGCCGAAGGTCATGCCGATACCGCGTGCGGCTTCACGGATGCCGGGCTCGACGTTGGTCAGGGCCAGGTAGGTGTTGCGCAGGATGGGCAGCAGTGAATAAAGGAACACCGCGGTGATCGCAGGCAATGGCCCCAGGCCCTGGCCGAACTTGGAGTAGAACGGCAGCAGCAGGCCGAACAGGGCAATCGACGGGATGGTCAGCAGCACTGTGGCACTGGCCTGCAGTGGGCCGGCCACCACCGGGAAGCGGGTCATCAGGATGCCCAGCGGCACGCCGACCAGGATTGCCAGGCCAACGGCAATGCCGACCAGCATGATGTGCTGCCAGGTCAGTTGCAGCACCAGGGCCCAGTCGAGGTGGGCGAACGTATCGAGCAGGCTCATGGCTGCACCTCCTTGAGTGGGTGCTCACGCAGGAATGCTGCCGCCACGGCCGTCGGGCTCTGGTGTTCGACGTCGACCTTGGCATTGAGCTGGCGCATGGTCTGGTCATCGAGCTGCTCGGCCAGTGGCTTGAGCAGGGCGACCAGTTGCGGGTTGGCGTCGAGCACGGCCTTGCGCACCACCGGGGCTGCGGTGTAGTCGGGGAAGTAGTGCTTGTCGTCTTCCAGCAGCTTGAGGTTGAACGCACTCAGGCGGCCGTCCGTGGTGTAGACCAGGCCTGCGAACACCTGGTTGTTGTGCATGGCGGTATAGACCAGGCCGGCATCCATCTGCCTGATGTTGGCACGGCCGACTTGCAGGTCGTACATCTCCTTCAGGCCGACCAAGCCGTCGGGGCGGTTGGCGAACTCGGTGTCCAGGGCGATCAGGTGGTTGCGCTCGCGTTCGTCGCGCAGCACCTGATTGAGGTCACTGATCGTGTTGATTTGTGGGTAGGCCTCAGCGACCTGTTCAGGCAGGCCCAGGGCGTAGGTGTTGCTGAACTTGGTCGGGGTCAGCCAGATCAGGTCTTTCTTGGCGTCCAGCGCCTTGACCTTGGCGTAGGTGGCTTCGGCACTGGGCATGCGCTCCTCGATGTGGTTGTAGGACACCAGCGACACGCCGGTGTACTCCCACATCAAGTCCAGCTGGCCAGTCTCCTGGGCCTGGCGCGCGAGGCTGCTGCCAAGGCCGCCGGTGACGCGCACATCGAAGCCATTGGCGCGCAGGTATTGGGCGGTGATTTCGGCGAGTACGGTCTGTTCGGTGAACACCCGTGCGCCGATGCGCACCACGGGTTTTTCCGCCGCCTGGGCAAAGCCTGCGAACAGCAGGGCCGCGCCCAGTAGCAAGGCGATTCTCTTCTTCATACGTTCCCTCTTTTTATTGGGCCAGGCCACGTTCCAGCCAGCGCTTGCTGGAGAAACTCACCGCGGCATCCAGCGCCAGGGCCAGCAACGCCGTGCAGGCCGCGCCCAGCAGCAGCTGTGGCTGGTTGTTCAGGGCAATGCCGGGGAAGATCAGGCTGCCGAGGCTGTTGGCACCGATCAGGAACGCCAGGGGCGCAGTGCCCACGTTCAGCGCCAGAGCCACGCGCACTCCACCGACGATGATCGGTACCGCATTGGGCAGTTCCACTTGCCAGAGTCGCTGGCGCGGGGTCATGCCGATGCCGGTGGCGGCTTCCTTGAGCGAGGCGGGGACGTTTTTCAGGCCTTCGTAGGTGTTGCGTACGATTGGCAGGAGGGAGGCGAGGAACAGCGCGAAGATTGCCGGCCCGGCGCCGATGCCCAGGACACTGAGCGCGATGGCCAGAACGGCCAGAGGGGGAATGGTGTTGCCAACGTTGAAGAACTGCATGAAGCGCTCGGCTTTGTCGACCCGGTGCGGTCGACTCAAGGCAATGCCGGCGGGGATGCCCACGGCCAACGCCGCCGCCATCGAAGCCAGCACCAATACCAGGTGCGCTTGCAGGTAGAACCCAAGATCGTCGCGATAACGCGCGATCGTGTCGATGCCGATCCAGTGGATCAGCAGGGCCAGGATGACGAGCACGGCGGCCCATCCCAACAGCCCTTTTCCGTAGCGTGTAGCCACAGGTGGACTCCTTGTGTTGTCGGCGAGCACACTCTTTTTATGGCCGGCCATGGCTGGCGGCGAGTGGTGTGTTCGCGATTAGCAGCGTGACGCTTGCGCAAGGCAGCAATCAGACCATGAGCCGAACCCCGTCGGGCCCGAAAATGCTGATCAAACCAGTCCCCAAGCGAAGCGGGTTGCAGGGGAGTGGACGTCTCCGAGGGCGTAAAGGTTCCCATCTGGGGCGGCATTTGGCCAGTGTTAATCACTGGGGCGAGTGTTTTTTCGTACTAAAAAACAACGTGAATCTTGCCTAAAGGCGTTGGTTTACCTGCTATCAGCCCCACCTGTGACGCTGGATAACTTTTCTGACCAGCAGGCGAATCGCGCCCGATCGAGCATCGTTGACCAACGGCGGGGATCAGATTTTGGTCCCTGCCCAACATCAGGTATGATATCGCCCCTTTTTGAATCCCCCAGTCAGGCGATTTCCCATGACCAACCAGGCCGCCGAAGTCGCGAAGCGCCGCACTTTCGCAATCATTTCCCACCCCGACGCCGGTAAGACCACCATCACCGAGAAACTCCTGCTGATGGGCAAGGCCATTGCCGTCGCCGGTACCGTGAAGTCGCGCAAGTCCGACCGCCACGCCACCTCCGACTGGATGGAAATGGAGAAGCAGCGCGGTATTTCCATCACCACCTCGGTGATGCAGTTCCCGTACCGCGAGCACATGATCAACCTGCTCGACACCCCCGGCCACGAAGACTTCTCGGAAGACACCTACCGCACGCTGACTGCGGTGGACTCGGCGCTGATGGTGCTCGACGGCGGTAAAGGTGTAGAGCCGCGGACCATCGCCCTGATGGATGTCTGCCGCCTGCGCGACACGCCCATCGTCAGCTTCATCAACAAACTCGACCGTGACATCCGCGACCCGATCGAACTGCTCGACGAGATCGAAGCGGTACTGAAGATCAAGGCGGCGCCGATCACCTGGCCGATCGGTTGCTATCGCGACTTCAAGGGTGTGTACCACCTTGCCGGCGACTACATCATTGTCTACACCCCGGGCCACGGCCATGAGCGTACCGAGGCGAAGATCATCGAGAAACTCGACTCTGATGAAGCCCGTGCTCATCTGGGTGACGAGTATGACCGCTTCCTCGAGCAGCTCGAGTTGGTGCAGGGCGCCTGCCATGAGTTCGATCAGGACGAGTTCATCAATGGCCAGCTGACGCCGGTGTTCTTCGGTACCGCACTGGGTAACTTCGGTGTCGACCATGTACTTGACGCCGTTGTCGACTGGGCGCCGCGCCCGCTGGCCCGCGTAGCCCACGAGCGTACCGTGGAGCCGGTCGAGGAGAAGTTCACCGGCTTCGTGTTCAAGATCCAGGCGAACATGGACCCGAAACACCGCGACCGTATCGCCTTCATGCGCATTTGCTCGGGCAAGTACGAGAAGGGCATGAAGATGCGTCACGTGCGTACCGGCAAGGACTTGCGTATCGGTGACGCGCTGACCTTCTTCTCGTCCGAGCGCGAGCAGCTCGAAGAAGCCTATGCCGGCGACATCATCGGCTTGCACAACCATGGCACCATCCAGATCGGCGACACCTTCAGCGAAGGCGAGGCGCTGGGCTTCACCGGTATCCCGCACTTCGCCCCGGAACTGTTCCGCCGCGTGCGCCTGAAGGACCCGCTGAAATCCAAGCAGCTGCGCCAGGGCCTGCAACAGCTGGCCGAAGAAGGTGCGACCCAGGTGTTCTTCCCTGAGCGCAGCAACGACATCATCCTCGGTGCGGTGGGTGTGCTGCAGTTCGACGTGGTCGCCAGCCGCCTGAAGGAAGAGTACAAGGTCGAGTGCGCCTACGAGCCTATCACCGTGTGGTCGGCACGCTGGATCAGCTGCGACGACAAGAAGAAGCTCGAAGACTTCCAGGTCAAGGCCATGGAAAACCTGGCGATCGACGGTGGCGGTCACCTGACCTACCTGGCCCCGACCCGGGTCAACCTGTCGCTGATGGAAGAACGCTGGCCGGACGTCAAGTTCCGCGCCACTCGCGAGCACCACTAAGGGCAGCGGCAAGCTTCAAGCTTCAAGCTGCAAGAGGAAGCGAGCCTGCGTTGGCCCGCTTTTCTTGCCGCTTGCAGCTTGCAGCTTGCAGCTTGCAGCTTGTAGCTTGCAGCTTGCAGCTTGCAGCTTGCAGCTTGCAGCTTGCAGCTTGCAGCTTGCCGCTTGCCGCTTGCCGCTTGCCGCTTGCCGCTTGCCGCTTGCAGCTTGCAGCTTGCCGCTGCCGTCAGTTCCCGGCCTTGATGCTGGTCCAGATCCGCGTACGAATGCGGTCGATCTTTGCCGGCATCGCCTCCAGCGCGTACAGCTTGCCCATCATCTCTTCGCTCGGATAAATCATGGTATTGCCCTTGAGGCTCGGGTCCACCAGGGCGTCGGCCTTGAGGTTGCCGTTGGCGTACTGCACATGGTTACTGATGTTGGCCATCACCTGCGGCTGCAACAGGTAATTCATGTAGGCATAGCCCGCCTTCTCATCCGGTGCATCGGCTGGCATGGCAACCATGTCGAACCACATCGGCGCGCCCTCCTTGGGGATCGAGTAGCCGACCTTCACCCCATTCTTGGCTTCATCGGCGCGGTTCTTCGCCTGCAGCACATCACCCGAGAACCCTACAACCACGCAGATATCGCCATTGGCCAGGTCACCGGTGTACTTGGAAGAATGGAAGTAGCTGATGTACGGGCGCACCGTCATCAGCAGGTCCTTGGCCTTCTGGTAGTCCTTCGGGTCTTTGCTGTGGTGCGGCAGCCCCAGGTAGTGCAGGGCGATGGGTAGCAGTTCAGGGCCGTTGTCGAGCACGGCAACCCCACAGCTCTTGAGCTTGCTCATGTACTCGGGCTTGAAGATCAGGTCCCACGAATCCACCGGGGCGTTGTCACCGAGCACGGCTTTGACCTTGTCGATGTTGTAGCCGATCCCGGTACTGCCCCACAGGTATGGAAAACCGTACTGGTTGCCAGGGTCGTTGACCTCCAGCGCCTTGAGCAGCACCGGGTTGAGGTTTTTCCAGTCGGGGAGCTGCGACTTGTCCAGCTTCTTCAGCGCCTTGCCCTGAATCTGTCGGGCCATGAAGTGGTTGGAGGGAAACACCACGTCGTAGCCTGAGTTACCGGTCATCAGCTTGCCGTCGAGGGTTTCGTTGCTGTCGTACACGTCGTAGGTCGGGGTGATGCCGGTGGTTTGCTGGAATTTCTGCAAGGTGTCGGGGGCCACGTAGCTGGACCAGTTGTAGATTTTTACCGAGTCGGCGGCATTGGCCACGCTGGCGGCCAGCATCAGTGGAGCGAGGAGGAGGGTGCGCATGTCGGGAGTACCTTGCTTTGTCTGTTGTTTTCGAAGGCAGGCGATCAGCGGATCAGAAGATGAGTACGTAGGTCTTGCGCACGGTTTCCTGGATATCCCAGATGCCCATGCTGTTGGCCGGTAGCATCAGTGCGTCTCCGGCTTCTATGTGAAGGGGTTGGCCGCCGTCGGGGGTGAACGTGCAGCGGCCCTTGATGAAGTGGCAGAACTCCTGTTGCGCGATCTGCCGCCGCCAGCGCCCGGGCGTGCATTCCCAGATGCCGGTTTCCACGCCATCGCTGCGCTCCACGCAGGTGACCGAGGTCACTGCCACGGGGTCGCCAAGCGGCACCGCAACCGGGTTGGAACTGTCCAGCACGGCGCTTTCGGTGTGTTTGAACTGGGTGATGCTCATTACCGTTGGATCCTGTGTGGTTGAAAGGAAAGTCAGCGCATGAAGCCTTCCATGAAGTCCGCCAGCGAGCTGGCCAGGCGCCGCCGCCATGGCACTGTGGCGGGGTTGGCGAGGGTTCGGTCTTCATGCACGAAGCTCTGGATGATCGCGTTGTAGCCCAGCCAGCGGCAGGGTTCGGGCGGCCAGCTGGCCAGGCTCGACAGCGGGCGGTTGTCGAGTACCCAGGGTTGTGCGGTCAGCTCGTTGTGCTGGTTGAGGATCAGCGCGGCCAAGGTGCGCCCACCGAGGTTGGTGGCGCCGACACCTTCTCCGCCATAGCCGCCGGACAGGGCAATGCCGCGCTGGCGGTCACACAGCATGTGCGGGCGGAAGCGCCGGGCCATGCCCAGGTTGCCACCCCACGAATGGGTGATACGCACATGCTTGAGTTGTGGGAACAGCTCGCTGAACAGGTAGCGGCGCAGTTCGACTTCGGCCTCAGTCAGGGTGAAGTCTTCACGCAGCCTGCCACCGAAGCGGTAGCCACCGCGGGCGCCGAATACCAGGCGGTTGTCGGCGGTACGCTGGCCGTAGGTGACCTGGCGGCTGCTTTCGCTGAAGGCCTGGCCCTGGGACAGGCCGATCTGCTCCCAGGTCGATTCGGGCAAGGGCTCGGTGGCCACCAGCAGGCTCTGCACCGGCAGTTGATGCTTGCCCAGCGGTGGTAGGCTGGCAGCGTAGCCCTCCACAGCAGGGACCATCCACTGGCAACGGATGCGCGCCAGGGGGGCACGGACTTCACCGGGCTGCCAGTCGACGGCGGGGGTGTTTTCGTAGATCGGTACGCCCAGCGCTTCCACCGCCCGGGCCAGGCCACGCACCAGCTTGGCCGGTTGGATGGTCGCGGTATGCGGGCTGTAGATCGCGCCGTAGGCGTTGCTCACGCGCAGCTGTAGGTCCAGTTGCTCGGGGCGCAGCCAGCGGTAGTCATCCTCGGTCATGCCTTGGCGGTAAAGGTCATCGAGGTACGCACGCAGGCTGCGCTCCTGTTCCGGGTAGCGCGCCGCACAGTACAGCACGCCGCCTTTGCGGTAGTCGCAATCGATGCCTTCGCGTTGCAGCACGCTGTGGACTTCGTCGGGGATGCCATGCAGCAGGTCGATGCTGGCGCGGCGTTGTTGCGGCGACAGGGTGGCAAGCAGGCGGTCTTCACCGAGCATGTTGCCCATCAGCCAGCCGCCATTACGCCCAGAGGCGCCAAAGCCGGCAATGTTGGCCTCGATCACGGCGATGTTCAGCTGTGGCGCCTGGCGCTTGAGGTAGTAGGCGGTCCACAGCCCGGTGTAGCCCGCGCCGATGATGCACACATCGACGTCGAGGTCTTCGCGCAGGGCGGGGCGGGCGCACAGCGGCTCTTCGAGCTGGTCCATCCACAGGCTGAGCGTGCGCAAAGGTTGCATCGGGTTCGGCTCCACATCCGTCAAGGTCTGTGGGCGATCCTAGTGGCGTTGGGGGATGGCTGTCTTACGTGCGTGCACGCAGGGAAATTTGCTTCAGATAGGCCTTGGGCGTAAGCCCGGTATGTTCGCGGAAGCACTTGTAGAACGCCGACAGGGAGTTGAAGCCCGCGCTGAACGCCAGGTCGTCGATCGGCGCCTCGACGCTTGCGTCATCCAGGCTGGCCATCAGGTGCTGCAGCCGGGCCTGGTTGACGTAGCGGTAGAAGCTTTGCCCCAGCACCTGGTTGAGCAGGTAGGAGATCTGGTTGCGGCTGTAGCCGCTGGCGTCGGCGACCTGTTGCAGGTCCAGGTCTGGGTCAAGGTAGGGGCGCTGGCGCTGGAAGTAGTGCTCCAGGTCCTGGGCCATGGTCGACAGCTGCCGCGGTGACAGGCCCAGGCGGCTGGTCGCCGGGCGCGGGCCATGGCTGACCGTGGCAGTGTTGCCATGGCGCACCAGGGTGGCGTACTCGTTGACCCGCCAGATCAGCCCGTCCTTGACCGTGATCGCTTCGCTGGACTGAAAGGCCACCAAGCCTTCACCGCCCTGCACCGTGACCTGGTACTGGATGAATGCCGTGCTGCCGTCTACGCGGATGCGGTCACCATGGACGATGTCCTCGCCAGCCTCGTGGGGCAGGCTGGCGCGGACGTAGTCACGCAACGCGTCGTAACCGAGTACGCGGTTCTGGAAAAAGTCGTGGTACTGCACGTCCGGGTGATACAGCGCAATCACCCCGTCGAGGTCGCGGTGCTTCCAGCACAGGTGGTAGCGCAGGACGGTTTCGGCGGTGATGGGCGTTTGCTCAGGGCCGTCGGCAAGGAGGATTGGGGTCATGGGGCGATAGTGCCGGGGAGGGGGCAAGCAGGCAAGCCTGTGGGCCCTGGAATGCGTGTGGCCGGTCTTCGCGAGCGTTGCATAAACCCTGAGTCGCGTGCCTCGATTCGGGTGTTTTGCACGGTCCTAGGACGCGCGCTTGAGCTAAGCCATTGATTTGGCTACATGTCATTTTTTGACACAACTGGCACAGCCGCTGCAATGGTTAATGCGCGAATGGAATTTTCGCTAACAACATAAAGGCGCACACATCATGATCACCCCTGCCGACTATCCCGTTGTAGATACGCAAAGCCGCTCTGGTGTTTCCTGGGCGGCGATCTTCGCTGGCGCGGCCGCCGCTGCGTCGGTGTCCCTGATACTTGTGGTACTGGGCGCTGGCCTTGGCTTTGCGGCCACCTCGCCGTGGGCTGACGAAGGCGCGAGTGCAAAAGCGCTGGGCGTTTCGACCATCGTCTGGCTGCTGGTGACCCAGATCATTGCTTCAGGCCTCGGCGGTTACATCGCGGGTCGGCTGCGTGTGAAGTGGGCAAACTTGCACGGCGATGAAGTGTACTTCCGTGATACCGCCCATGGCTTCCTATCCTGGGCGGTGGCCACTTTGGTAGCAGCGATGCTGATACTGGGTGCTGCCGGTAACCTGGTGGGCGCAGGTGCCAGTGCGGCTTCCCAGGCGGCCACCGTATCTGCCGCCGCAGGTGCTTCGTCGGCCACCAGTAGTGACAATGACTCGATGGGCTACTTCGTCGATAGCCTGTTCCGTGGCGACGGTCCGGCGCCGGTCAGCGAGGATGCTGCGAATGGCGTAGCGGCACGCATTCTGGCTAAGGGTATTGCAGGAGACGGTGCGTTGCCCTCCGAGGACCGCGCCTACCTGGCGCAGTTGGTCGCACAGCGTACCCGCCTGAGCCAGGCCGAAGCTGAAGCGCGCGTGGACCAGGTGATGGCCCAGGTACAACAACTGAAGACCGATGCCAAACAAGCAGCCGACACCGCTGCCAAGGTCGCTGCCTGGACAGCGCTGTGGACCTTCGTCGCGTTGCTGTGTGGGGCCTTCTTCGCCAGCTTGGCTGCCTTGTATGGCGGTCGTCTGCGTGACCGGGTGCAGTGGGTTGAGGGCGACTACGTTCCACACCGCACCGTTCAACGTTAAACAAGGAGAATCACTATGCGCTCGATACTGCTGTGGATGCTTGGGGTACCGATTCCGGTGATCATTCTGATCGCGATATTCATGCATTGAGGCATTAGGGGCCGCAGTGCGGCCCATCGCCGGCAAGCCAGCTCCAGGTCCAGCGCTGTTGAAGAAGCAGTGCACTATCTGGAGCTGGCTTGCGGCGATGGAGGTTAAGCGCGTTTAAAGAAACTGCTCGGCATAGTGACACGCCACCTGTCGCCCGCCCCAGGTACATCACCAACCCCTGGCCCGCCACATGCCGCACCACCGCCAGGTTGTGCGAAATGAATACGTAAGCGGTGTCGAATTCCTTCTGAAGGTCCATGAACAAGTCAACACCTGCGCCTGGATCGATACGTCCAACGCAGAAGTCGGTTCGTCGGCCACCAGCACTTTGGGTTTTGCACGGCAAACCTTTTGATTTTTATGAATGTGGTTTATCTGCAACTGGCACTTGCTTCATTCCTGATGTCCATGCTGGTTGGGGGATGTTCGGATCGTAGTGAGATAAGAAGCCTAATGTGGATGGGTAAGTTTGAGATTTTTTGTTTCTATGTGCTATAGCGCAGGTGACGTATGGGATTTACTGCGCTTCTCTATGCGGTGGGTGAAACATAACAATTAACACTACTTGTAAGGCACTTCCTACGGAAAAGTTACCGGATATTATTGCTTGATTTTAGATTTTTCCCCGTGATAATTTTTTGTTCCTTATTCAAGGGCCATTACTATGGACGTATTCATGGGGTTGCTGGCTGCGGTGTTCTGGGGAGCGACCGACTTCTTGGTCGGCGTGAATGCAAGAGCGGTCGGAGTGAAGCGGGCGGTATTTTTCGGTCAGTTGCTAGGTTTTATATTGATGGTGATCATTATCGCCATTTCAGTCGATCAGTGGCAAAAGCTCTTATTTGCGCCTTGGCATGCTATCGGGTTAGGAATTGTCGCCTCTCTATGCACCGTAGTAGGTGCGCTGGCGCTTTCGAAAGCTTTCGCTATCGGCAAGACAGCAGTCGTGGCGCCTCTGGTCACTTCGTATGGTGTTTTTACGACGCTACTGGCTTGGTTGAGTGGCGACGCCCTCTCAGCCTGGCAGGTGGTCGGTATCCTTATCTGCTTTTTCGGCGTGCTGTTGGCTTGCCGCAGCGATAACGGCAGCAGCTTCGATCGGAAGGTCACCAGCACGATGTCTGTGTGGTTTGCCTTGTTGGCGGCCATGCTTTACGGGATCAGCTTTTGGATTCAGGGGAAATTCGCCTTGCCGGCGCTGGGGCCGGTGAACATGCTGGCGCTAGGGTACGCAGTAGGGGTCATGTTCCTGATCCCCGAAGCCGTCAAGTTCCTGCGGGACCATACGACCATAATGCTGAAAACCTATGGCTCACTGTGTGGGGCCAGTCTTTTTAACTTGGGAGGGTTTTCAGCGTTTTCTTTTGGGGCTCTGAATGGCTCGGTTTCCGTCGTCACCGTCATCAGCACTTTGTCGGGTGGTATTGCCGCGATTCTAGGGTGCATTTTTTTCGCGAGCGGCTGTCAGGCATCCAGATCGCTGGTGTTAGCTTAGTGTTGTCAGGGGCTCTGCTTCTGCATCTGTTTGGGTGACACTTTGTGGTATACAAAAATGCATGTTTGTTGGTGGCTGTACCCGTGGCGTTTTTTTTAGCTGTAGGCATGTAGATGCAGGGAAATACCAAGTTAGTTGTATGTAATATGTCATCATTCGCTCCAGAGTTTCTTGAATGCTATCCCGGCGCAACCTCCTGTCAGGAAACATGACTGGGCAGCGCACCAACTGCTGTTTTCCGCAGTGATGGCTACCCAGTTTTCTAACGGTTAAAGAAACTGCTCGGCATAATGACACGCCACCTGCCGGCTCCCCACCTGCCGAAACGCTGGCTCTTCCTTGCCACATCGCTCGGTCGCATACGGGCAGCGTTTGTGAAATGCGCACCCATCCGGAGGATTGAGCGGATTGGGCAGCTCACCGGCAATGCGGATCTTCGGCTTCAACGGGTCCGGGTGAATCGCCGGTGTCGCGGAAAGCAGTGCCTGGGTATACGGGTGCAGCGGCTTTTCGTAGATATCTTCCTTCGGCCCCATCTCTGCCGGCCGCCCCAGGTACATCACCAGCACCTGGTCCGCCACATGCCGCACCACCGCCAGGTTGTGCGAGATGAAGACGTAGGCGGTGTTGAACTCCTTCTGCAGGTCCATGAACAAGTTCAACACCTGCGCCTGGATCGATACGTCCAGCGCAGAGGTCGGTTCGTCGGCCACCAGCACCTTGGGTTGCAGCATCATCGCCCGGGCCAGGGCGATGCGCTGGCGCTGGCCGCCCGAGAACATGTGCGGGTAGCGCTGGTAGTGCTCAGGCCGCAAGCCCACCTGCTCCATCATCTTCTGCACTTTTTCGCGGCGCTCGGCCTTGCTCAACGAGGTGTTGATCAGCAGCGGCTCGGCCAACTGATCGCCGATTTTCTGCCGAGGGTTGAGCGAGGCATAGGGGCTCTGGAACACCATCTGGACGTCGCGGCGTAGCTGCTTTCGCTCGCTTTTGCTGGCACCTTTGACCTCGGTGCCGTCGATCTGCAACGAGCCGGAGGAGGGCTCTTCGATCAATGTCAGTGCGCGCGCCAGCGTGGACTTGCCACAACCGGACTCACCCACCACGGCCAGCGTCTTGCCGGCTTCCAGTTCGAATGACACGCCATTGAGTGCGCGTACCAGGGCGTGGCCTTTGAACAGCCCGCGGGACACTTCGTAATGCCGGGTCAGCTCCCGAGCGGTTAGAACGACGCTCATCACGCCACCTCCTGGTTCAGCGGGTAGAAGCAACGCACCAGGCTATGGGCCTGAGGGTCAAGGGGCGGGCGTTGGCGCCGGCAGTTGTCCTGCACGTATGGGCAGCGTGGCGACAGCAGGCAGCCGGCCGGGCGGTCGTAACGGCCGGGGACGATGCCGGGCAGCGTGGCCAGGCGTTCGGCGCCGATGCTGTGTTCAGGGATCGCCGCCAGCAGCGCTTCGCTGTACGGGTGCGCGGGCACGTCGAACAGCTCAGGCACCTGGCCCACTTCCACGGCTTGGCCGGCGTACATGACGCAGACGCGCTTGGCGGTTTCGGCGACCACGGCCAGGTCATGGGTGATCAGGATGAGCGCCATGTTGCGCTCTTGCTGCAGGTTGACCAGCAGTTCCATGATCTGCGCCTGGATGGTCACGTCCAGCGCCGTGGTCGGCTCGTCGGCGATCAGCAGCTTCGGCTCGCCGGCAATGGCCATGGCAATCGCCACCCGCTGGCTCATGCCACCGGACAGTTGGTGCGGGTAAGCGTCCAGGCGGCTTTCGGCGGCCGGGATCTCGACCTTCTTCAAAAGCTCCAGCGCACGCTGGCGCGCAGCCTTGCCCTTCAGGCCCAGGTGCTGTCGCAGCACTTCCTCGATCTGGAAGCCTACGGTGTAGCTGGGGTTAAGCGCGGTCATCGGGTCCTGGAAGACCATGGCGATGTCCTTGCCCACCACCTTGCGCCGCTGACGGCCGCTGAGCTTGAGCATGTCGGTGCCGTCGAATGCCAGGGCGTCGGCGGTGATGCGCCCGGGGGCCTCGATCAGGCCCATCAGGGCCATCATGGTGACCGATTTGCCCGAGCCGGACTCACCGACGATCGCCAGGATTTCGCCGGCGTCGACCATCAGGTCAAGGCCGTCCACCACGGGCACCGCATTGGCATCGCCGAAGCGCACGTTGAGGTTGTCGATCTGTAAAAGTGGCATGGCGTTCTCCTCAGGCGGCGTTCTTGAGTTTCGGATCCAGCGCATCGCGCAGGCCGTCGCCCATCAGGTTGATTGCCAGCACACTGAGCAGGATGGTCAGGCCAGGCAGGCTCACGACCCACCAGGCGCGCTCGATGTAGTCCCGGGCCGAAGCCAGCATGGTGCCCCACTCCGGGGTCGGGGGTTGTACACCCAGGCCCAGGAAGCCCAGCGCAGCGGCGTCAAGGATGGCCGAGGAAAAGCTCAAGGTCGCCTGCACGATCAGCGGCGCCATGCAGTTGGGCAGCACGGTGACGAACATCAGCCGTGGCAACCCTGCGCCAGCCAGGCGCGCGGCGGTCACGTAGTCGCGGTTCAGTTCGCCCATCACGGCAGCACGGGTCAGGCGCACGTAGGACGGCAGCGAGACGATGGCGATGGCGATCACGGTGTTGATCAGGCCAGGGCCGAGGATGGCGACGATCGCCACGGCCAGCAGCAGCGACGGCAGGGCCAGCATCACGTCCATCAGGCGCATGATCGACGGGCCGAGCAAGCGCGGGAAGAAGCCGGCAAACAGGCCCAGCAGGATGCCCGGGATCAGCGACATCACCACCGACGACAGGCCGATCAGCAACGACAGCCGGGCGCCCTGGATCAGCCGCGAGAGCATGTCACGGCCCAGTTCGTCGGTGCCGAGGATAAATTGCCAGGTACCACCTTCGAGCCATACCGGCGGGGTCAGCAGGAAGTCACGGTACTGTTCGCTCGGGTCATGCGGCGCTACCCATGGGGCGAACAGTGCGCAGAACACCACCACACACATGAAGGCCAGGCCCATCACCGCACCTTTGTTGCGCGAGAAGGCATGCCAGAATTCTTTGTAGGGCGAGGGGTAGAGCAAGCTTTGGTCCACCGGGCTGGCCGGTGTCACGGAATTGGGAATCGGGCTAGTCATGACGAAGGCCTCAGCGCTGATGACGGATGCGTGGGTTGGCCAGGCCGTAGAGGATGTCCACGACGAAGTTGACCAGGATCACCAGGCAGGCGATCAACAAGATGCCGTTCTGGACCACGGGATAGTCACGGGCGCCGATGGCTTCGATCAGCCACTTGCCGATGCCCGGCCAGGAAAAGATGGTTTCGGTCAGCACCGCACCGGCCAGCAGCGTGCCCACCTGCAGGCCGAACACGGTCAGCACCGGGATCAGCGCATTGCGCAGGCCGTGCACGAACACCACCCGGGCTGGCGACAGGCCTTTGGCGCGCGCGGTGCGGATGTAGTCTTCGCGCAGCACTTCGAGCATGGACGAGCGGGTCATGCGGGCGATCACCGCCAAGGGGATGGTGCCGAGGACGATGGCTGGCAGGATCAGGTGCATCACCGCATCCTTGAACGCGCCTTCTTCGTCACTGAGCAGGGTGTCGATGAGCATGAAGCCGGTTTTCGGCTCGATGTCGTACAGCAGGTCGATACGCCCGGAGACCGGCGTCCAGCCCAGGCTCACCGAGAAGAACATGATCAGGATCAGGCCCCACCAGAAAATCGGCATCGAATAGCCGGCCAGGGAGATACCCATGACCCCGTGATCGAACAGCGAGCCCCGCTTGAGCGCAGCGATCACGCCGGCCAGCAGGCCAACGATGCCGGCGAACAGCAGCGCGGCGAAGGCCAGCTCCAGGGTGGCGGGGAACAGGGTGAGGAACTCGCGCCATACGCTTTCACGGGTGCGCAGCGACTCGCCAAGGTCCCCCTGGGCGAGCTTGCCCACGTAATCCAGGTACTGAGCGGGCAGTGGCTTGTTCAGGCCCAGGCGCTCCATGGCCTGGGCATGCATTTCGGGGTCGACTCTGCGCTCGCCCATCATCACTTCCACCGGGTCGCCGGGGATCAGGCGTATGAGCGCGAAGGTGAGCAAGGTGATGCCGAAAAACGTCGGTATCAGCAGGCCCAGGCGCCGGGCAATAAAACTCAACATTGTCAGGGTTACCTCATCAGCCGTTGTACGGCGGTGCCGCCGGTGCCCGTGTGGGTTGCCGGCGGTCGTTGTTGTTCTACTTCACCTTGGTGGTGGCGAAGTTGTTGTTGGTCAGAGGGTTGATCACATAACCCTCCACGTTGTCACGCATGGCAGTGAACATCTTCGGGTGCGCCATGCTGATCCAGGGCTGATCGTCATCGTACACCTTCAATGCCTCGGCATAGAGCCTGGCACGCTCGTCATTGTCGATCACCTCACGGGCACGGGTGATCAGGTCCTGAAACTTCGAGTTGCACCAGCGGGCGTAGTTCTCGCCACTTTTGGCAGCCTCGCAGCTGAGCAGGGGGCTGAGGAAATTGTCCGGGTCGCCGTTGTCGCCGGCCCAGCCAGTGGAGACCAGGTCGGCCTCGCCGTTTTTCGCACGGCGCAGCATCTCGGCCCACTCCATCACACGGATGTCCAGCTTCAGGCCGATTTTGGCGAGGTCGGACTGGAGCATTTCCGCCGACAACCGCGGGTTGGGGTTGGTCGGGCCGCCGCCGTTGCGGGTGAACAGGGTGATGACCGTGCCTTGCGGCACGCCGGCTTGCTGCAGCAACTCACGGGCCTTGGCCAGGTCACGGGGTGGGTTCTGGTTGTCATTGTTGTAGCCGATCATGGTCGGCGGGTAAGGGTTTACGCCCACCAGCGCATTGCCCTTGCCGAACAGCTGGTCGACGTGGGTCTGGCGGTCGAAGGCCATGTTGATGGCTTTGCGCACGCGCACGTCGCTGAGGTATTTGTGCTCGGTGTTCATGGCGATGTAGCCGGTGACCAGGGCCTCGATCTCGGCGACCTTCAGCGCGGGGTCCGCCTTGATCGATGGCACGTCGTCCGGCTTCGGGTACAGGGCCACCTGGCATTCGTTGGCGCGCAGCTTCTGCAGGCGCACGTTGTTGTCGGTGGCGATGGCGAAGATCAGCGTGTCGGCCGGCGGTTTGCCGCGGAAGTAGTCCGGGTTGGCCTTGAAGCGCACCTGGGCGTCCTTGTTGTAGCGCTGGAAGATGAACGCGCCTGTGCCAACCGGCTTGCTGTTGAGGTCGCCGGTCTTGCCGGCCTTGAGCAACTGGTCGCCGTATTCGGCGGAGTAGATCGAGGTGAAGGCCATGGCCATGTCACGCAGGAACGGTGCTTGCGGGCGGGTCAGGGTGATGACCACGGTGTGGTCGTCGGTCTTGTCCACCGATTTGAGCAGGTCCTTGAAGGCCATGCTCTCGAAATACGGGTAGCCGACGCTGGTCTTGGCGTGCCACGGGTGGTTGGGGTCGAGCTGACGGCGCAGGCTCCACAGCACGTCGTCGGCATTGAAATCGCGGGTAGGCTTGAAGTAGTCGGTGGTGTGGAACTTCACCCCTTGGCGCAGGTGGAAGGTGTAGGTCAGGCCATCGGCCGAGACGTCCCAGCGTTCGGCCAGGGCTGGCTGGATGTCGGTGGTGCCTGGCTTGAAGTCGACCAGGCGGTTGAACACCGTCTCAGCCGAGGCATCGGCAGTGACCGCCGCGGTGTATTGAACGATGTCGAAGCCTTCCGGGCTGGCTTCGGTGCACACCACCAGCGGCTTGGCCGCCAGGTTGCTGGCGGCGCCCAGGATGACTGCTGCCAGGGCAGCGCGGAGCGGTAGCGATGTCATGTGTCCTCCTTGCTTGCAATGATTCCAGCGTAGCCGCCCGGGCCCGCGCTGAAGCGGGCCTGGGCGCACGTGGTCAGAGAATGTTGAACGGAATGGTGGTCACCACGCGCAACTCGTCCAGGCTGCCATCGGCCTGTGCCTTGCTGGCGCGATGCGCCGTGTAGGTAGCGCGGATGCTGGTGTCTTTCAGCGGCCCGCTCTGCACCGCGTAGCTGGTGCCGATACCCCACTCATAGTGGGTTTCGCCATCCAGGCCGTTCACGTCATAGGCCGTGCCGCGGTAGTGGCTGCCATCGATGCCCCAGCCGCGGGCGTTGTACAGGTTGAACTTCAGGCCCGGCACGCCGTACGGCGCCATGTTCAGCACGTAGGAAATCTGCAGGGATTTCTCGTTCGGGCCGTTGAAGTCCGAGAGCAGGGAGTTGGCCAGATAAATGCCGTTGGTTTCGTGCAGGTAGTCGAAGTACTCGTTACCGTTGACCTGCTGCCACGAAGCGCTGAGGGTGTGGGCCTGGTGGGTCAGGCCGAACGACAGGCTGTAGGTGTCGTTGTCGATATCGCCCATCTTCTGGCTGCCTGCGTCCACGGTCTTGTAGTAGTTCAGGCCGGTGGTCAGGCTCAGCACCGCGCTATCGCCCAGCACGTGGCTGGCGCCGAAGTAGTACTGGTTCCAGAAGTCGTCGACCTTGGTGGCGTACAGGCTGGTGGTCAGGCTCTTGAGCGGCTGGTAGTTGACCCCCGCGGTACTGGCACGGTCGGTTTCCACGCCAGCGGCGCCATACTCGCTGCGGAACTTGCTCAGGCTCTGTTCGGTACGCGGCGAGACGCGGTCGAAGGTGCCCAGGTCGAATGACAGGTTGTCGAACTCGGCACTGTGCAGGAATGCGCCCTGGAAGCTTGAGGGCAGGGCGCGGTTGCCGATGTAAGCGATCATGGGCGTGTCCACCGACTGGCGGCCGACGGTGAGGGTGGTGTTGGACACCCGGGCCTTGACGTTGGCCAGGCCCATCTTGCTCCACTGCCCGATGGGGTCGCCATCGCTATGGGTCAGGGTACGGTTGTTCGGCCCGGCGACTGCGGCACGGCCTTGCTCCAGGGCGATGGCGTTGTAGCCGGCTGCTTCCACGGCAAAGCCTACGGTGCCTTGGGTGAAGCCCGAGCTGTAGTTGAGGATGGTGCCCTGCAGCCAGTTGTCGCGGCTGTGGCTGTCATGGCGTGTGCCGTCGCTTTTGTAGTACTTGAACAACGGCGCGCGGGTGGCGCGTTCGCGGGCGTACCAGTTGCGGGTACTGCCGGACAGGCTCTGGCCGTCGATGAAACCTTTGGCGTCATCCTGTTCGCTGGTGCCTTTGAGGCTGAACGGTACGTAGTCCTGGCTTTGGGTGTCGGCCTGGGCCACGGCGCTGAAGGTGGCGATGGATAACGCCAGTGCGGTAAGCGTGAATAGTCTCAAGTTGAAAGCTCCCTTTCTGTTCTTTTAGTTATTGCCTGGCCTTGTGGGCCGGGTTGTTACGGTGTTGCCTGGGTTGCCCGGGGTTGCCGGGCCAATCGGGTGGAGCTGTGTGGCCAGTGCTGGCCCGTTGGCCGGCAAGCCGGATCCCACGGGGATCGCTAGAGATCCCCGGCCTGGTGCAATGTGTGTGGGAGCCGACTTGCCGGCCAACGGGCCGTTACGGGCTAGCGTTCAATCGACGCTCACTCCGGAAAAGTCGTTGCGGCCAAAGGGGCTCACCTTGAACCCGGCCACCTTGACGCTGAGCGGCTGGTTCACGGTGGAGTGCGCCACCGGGGTGATCGGCACCTGCTGTTTGAGGCGTTGCTGGGCTTGCTGGTACAGCACCGTGCGCTGCTCACGGTCGGTTACCTGCTTGGCCTGCCTGACCAGGCTGTCGTACTGCGGGTCGCACCACTGCGAGTAGTTGTTGCTGCCGATGGCATCGCAGCTGTAGAGGGTGCCCAGCCAGTTATCCGGGTCGCCGTTGTCTCCGGTCCAGCCGATCAGGGCGATGTCGTGCTCGCCGCTTTTCATGCGCTTGATGTATTCGCCCCATTCATAACTGACGATGCGCACCTTCAAGCCGAGCTTGCTCCAGTCGGCCTGAAGCATCTCGGCCATGAGCTTGGCGTTGGGGTTGTACGGGCGCTGCACAGGCATGGCCCACAGGGTGACTTCGGTGCCTTCCTTGACCCCCGCCTGCTTGAGCAACTGGCGGGCTTTTTCAGGGTCGTAGGGGGCGTCCTTGACGCTGTCGTCGTAAGACCATTGGGTCGGTGGCATGGCGTTGACTGCGCGTTGGCCGGACTCCTGATACACCGCTTGCAGGATCTCTTGCTTGTTCACTGCCATGTCCAGGGCCTGGCGTACCTCCAGGCGATCGAACGGTGGGTGCTGGGTGTTGTAAGCGATATAGCCGAGGTTGAAACCTGGTTGTTGCAGCACCTGCAGCTTGCTGTCGTGCTTGAGTGCTGGCAGGTCGGCCGGGCGTGGGTGCAGGGTGACCTGGCATTCGCCGCGGCGCAGCTTCTGGATGCGCACCGAGGGGTCGGTGTTGATCGAAAACACCAGGTTGTCGAGCTTCACCTCATCCGGTGCCCAGTAGTGCTTGTTGCCTTTGAAACGGATCTGCGAATCCTTCTGGTAACGCTGGAACACGAATGGGCCGGTGCCGATGGGCTGCTGGTTGATGTCGCTGGGGCGCCCGCTCGCCAAAAGATACTCGGCATATTCAGCCGACAGCACCGACGCGAAGCTCATCGCCAGGTTCTGCACGAAAGCGGCATCGACCTTGTTCAGGGTGAACACCACGGTCATCGGGCCGGTCTTTTCGATGCCGGCGATGTTCTTGTCCAGGCCCATGCTGACGAAGTAGGGGAACTCGGTGGGGTAGGCCTGGCGGAACGGGTGCTCGCGGTCGAGCATGCGGTTGAAGGTGAACAGCACGTCATCGGCGTTGAAGTCGCGGCTGGGTGTGAATGCCTTGTTGGCGTGGAATTTCACCCCTTCGCGCAGGTGGAAGGTGTAGCGCAGGCCGTCATCGGATACTTCCCACTTCGTTGCCAAAGCGGGGTGCACAGCGGTACCGCCGCGTTCGAATTCCACCAGGCGGTTGTAGATCGGTTCTGCCGCATCGTTGTCGGTGGCAGTGGTGTATTGAGCGGTGTCGAACCCAGCCGGGCTGCCCTCGGAGCAGAACACCAGGTTAGCGGCCTGAAGGGCCGGCGCCTGGCTTAGCAGGCCCAAGGCGAGCAGTGTGGAAACCAGTGAGGTATGGCGCATGGCAAATCCTTTTTTCCGTCTGTTTTTGCCGCTTCGGGATACGAAATGCGGCAACAGGCCCCCAACCCCGGCGCGGGTAGCGCCGGGGTGAGTGTGAACAGTAGAAGTGGGCGAGGGTGCTGCGAGTGCCCGGCGCTATTTCTCCACGCTGACGCCGTAGAAGGAGTTCAGTGCGAACGGGCTGATCTTGAAGTCCTTAACCTTGGCACTCATCGGCTGGTAGACCGTGGAGTGGGCGATCGGCGTGATCGGCACCTGCTCTTTGAGGATATGTTGCGCTTTCTGATACAGCTCGGTGCGCTTGGCCTGGTCAGGCGTGGCCTTGGCCTGCTTGATCAGGTCGTCGTAGGGCTTGTAGCACCACTTGGAGAAGTTGTTGCCGTCGACCGCATCGCAGCCATACAGGGTGCCTAGCCAGTTGTCCGGGTCACCGTTGTCGCCGCTCCAGCCGATCAGCATGGCGCCTTGTTCGCCGCCTTTGGAGCGCTTGATGTACTCGCCCCATTCGTAACTGACGATTTTCGCCTTGATGCCGACCTTGCTCCAGTCAGCCTGCAGCATCTCGGCCATCAGCTTGGCGTTGGGGTTGTACGGGCGCTGCACCGGCATGGCCCACAGGCTGATTTCGGTACCTTCCTTGATCCCGGCTTCCTTGAGCAGTTGCTTGGCCTTTTCCGGGTCGTACGGTACGTCTTTGATGCTGTCGTCGTAGGACCACTGGGTCGGCGGCATGGCATTGACGGCGAGCTGACCGGCGCCCTGGTACACCGACTCGATGATCTTCTGCTTGTCGACGGCCATGTCCAGTGCCTGGCGCACCTTCAGTTGAGCCAGCGGGTTGGGTTGGTCACTGCCCTTGAGCTTGTCCATCACGTTGTAGGCGATGTACCCCAGGTTGAACCCGGCCTGGTGCGGCATCTGCAGCTTATCGTTGGCCTTGAGCGGCTCGATATCGGCAGGGCGCGGGAACAAGGTCACCTGGCACTCGTTCTTCTTCAGCTTCTGCATGCGCACCGAGGCGTCGGTGGTGATGGCGAAGATCAGGTTGTCGATCTTCACATCTTCTGGCTTCCAGTAGTCCTTGTTGCCCTTGAAGCGGATCTGGGCGTCTTTCTGGTACTTGCTGAACACGAAGGGGCCGGTGCCGATCGGTTTCTGGTTGATGTCTGCAGCCTTGCCTTCTTTGAGCAACTGGTCGGCGTACTCGGCCGACTGCACGGAGGCAAAGCTCATGGCCAGGTTCTGGATGAACGCTGCGTCCACCTGGTTGAGGGTGAACTTGACGGTGTGTTCATCGAGTTTCTCCACCTTGGCGATGTTGTTGTCCATGCCCATGTCGGTGAAGTAGGGGAATTCAGTGGGGTAGGCCTTACGGAAGGGGTGGTTCTTGTCGAGCATGCGGTTGAAGGTGAACAGCACGTCGTCTGCGTTGAATTCGCGGCTTGGCTTGAAGTAGTCGGTGGTGTGGAATTTGACCCCTTCGCGCAGGTGGAAGGTGTAGGTCTTGCCGTCGTCGGACACTTCCCATTTGGTTGCCAGGCCCGGGATGACAGCGGTACCGCCACGTTCGAACTGGGTCAGGCGGTTGAACACGGTCTCGGCCGAGGCGTCGAAGTCGGTTCCGGTGGTGTATTGCCCCGGGTCGAAGCCGGCGGGGCTGCCTTCGGAGCAGAACACCAGGTTGGACGCGGCGTGGGCGAGCGGAGCGCCGGTCAGCAAGCCTGCGCCGAGCAGGAACGGAATGACTGCGTGTTTGAGCATGGTGGCCTCATTGTTGTCATTTTTCTGGTTCGAGGTGGCCTCGTGAGCCGACCTGCGGATACTTATGCAGGGTGTGTTCCCAATGCAACACTGCTAAGGATAGTTGGCGTCAGAAAAGTAGTACGAGCGTACATGGATGTCGCATTTGTATAACTTTCGATGAAGTTGAACGTTTGCGAGGGCGAAATGATGGCTTTTTGCAGGATGTTTCGCGGGAGGGAATTTGTAGGAAGCACTATTTCAGTGCGTAGGAAATACCTTTACTGGTGCTGCTGGGGCGCTAAGCGCCCCGTGAATCGCCAGCGTTGATCAAGGCATCTGCACTTCGATCAGGCCGTCAGCGTTCATGCTGACTTCGCTGGTACCTGCCTCGATATCCGGCGCCGGTGCTGCTTCGTCGGCACCCATGGCTTTCATGGCCATCGGCGCACTGCGCAGATAGGGGCGTGGGTAGCCACTGCTGTTGAGGTTCAGGCTGACCACCTTATAGCCCTTGCCACCCAAGGCTTCGGTCGCCAGTTGCGCGCGCGCCTTGAAGGCGTTGACCGCATCCTTGAGCAAGGCGTCTTCGCTGGCCTTGCGCGTGGCTGGGGCGATAGAGAAGTCCATGCCGCCCATCTTCAGGTCCTGCAGCAGGTCGGCGCTGAGCTGAGAGAGGGCCGGGAAGTCGGCGCTTTCCAGGCGCACTTCGGCACGCTCGCGCCAGCCGGTGATCTTCTGCCCCTTGCTGTCATAGACCGGGTAGCTGTTACGGCTGCCCTGGCTGATCTTCACGTCCTTGACCTGGCGGGCCTGCTGCACGGCCTTGTTCATGGTTTCGGTGATCTGTTTGGCAAGCTTGCCCGGGTCGGTGTTTTGCGCTTCGCTATAAAGGGTCACGACCATCAGGTCGCGCGGCACTTCCTTGCTGACTTCGGCACGCAGCGATACCTGGTTGTAGCGCGGCTCATCAGCCGCCAGCGCCGGCAGGCTGGCAAGCAGGCCGCAGGAAAGGATCAGGGCAGCGCCGCGACGAGGGTTAGGCATGTGATACTCCTTGGCAATGAAAGGCGTGGGTTCTGGCCATCCATCCCACGCATGGCCCATGAGACCGGGATCAGTGTAGTGGGTTCAAAAGTGCCATCATGAACCTGTGACAAACTGTGGCGCTTTGCCGCATCGCTGCAGCTCGGCGCCTGGCTTCGGTATACTCCAGCCGATTGTCCTGGAGCACTCATCAGGAGAGCTCATGCTCGCCGCCGCACAACCGCTGTCCGCTACCCGCCAGAACCTCTGGCGTCTGACTGTCATTCGCGTTCTGGTCCTGGCCGCTCAGGCAGGCTCGGTGGGCGTCGCCTACTGGACCGAACTGCTGCCGCTGCCGTGGTTTTCCCTGGCTGCGACCCTGGCCCTGTCGTCCCTGCTGTGCGCCTTCACCGCCTTGCGCTTGCGCCTGTCGCTGCCGGTCACCGAACTGGAATACGCGCTGCAGCTGGCCTGCGACCTGCTGATCCACAGCGCGCTGCTGTATTACTCGGGCGGCTCGACCAACCCTTTCGTTTCCTATTACCTGGTGCCGCTGGCCATCGCCGCCGTGACCTTGCCCTGGCTCTACTCGCTGATTCTTTCGGGTATCGCCCTGACCGCCTACAGCCTGTTGCTGGTCCAGTTCTACCCGCTCGAGGGGCTGCCGATGGCGCGGGACAAGATGCAGGTCTACGGCATGTGGTTGAGCATCGCGCTGGCGGCTGCAGTGATCACCTTCTTTGCCGCGCGCATGGCCGAAGAGCTGCGCCGCCAGGAAAAACTGCGCTCTGAACGGCGCGAAGAAAGCCTGCGCGACGAACAACTGTTGGCCGTGGCCACCCAGGCCGCCGGTGCGGCCCACGAGCTGGGCACGCCGCTTGCGACCATGAGCGTGTTGCTCAACGAAATGCGCCAGGACCACGCCGACCCATTGTTGCAGGAGGACCTGCAGATCCTTCAGGACCAGGTCAAGCTGTGCAAGGAAACCCTGCAGCAGCTGGTGCGTGCCGCCGAAGCCAACCGCCGCCTTGCGGTGGTGGAGCAGGACGTGACCGAATGGCTGGATGAGGCGCTGAACCGTTGGCACCTGATGCGCCCCGAAGCCAGCTACCGCTTCCAGCGTCTGCGCGATGGCCAGGTACCGCGCCTGACCCCGCCACCGGACCTGACCCAGGCACTGCTGAACTTGTTGAACAATGCCGCCGATGCGTGCCCTGACGATCTGGAGGTGCGCCTGGACTGGGACGCCCAGGATATCGTCATCAGCATCCGCGACCATGGCCCCGGCGTGCCGCCGGCCATTGCCGAAGCGATCGGCAAACCCTTCATTACCACCAAAGGCAAAGGCTTCGGCCTGGGCCTGTTCTTGAGCAAAGCCAGCGTGACCCGTGCGGGTGGTTCGGTGAAACTCTATAGTCATGAGCAGGGTGGCACCCTGACCGAACTGCGCCTGCCCCGTGGCAAGCGAGGAGATGAATGATGAGCGAAGAAAACCAGGTCGAAAGCGAAGAGCTGCCGCACCTGCTGCTGGTGGATGACGATGCCACCTTCACGCGGGTCATGGCCCGTGCCATGAGCCGTCGCGGTTTCCGTGTGAGCACTGCCGGCTCCGCCGAGGAAGGCCTGGCCCTGGCGCAGAACGACCTGCCGGACTACGCCACGCTGGACTTGAAGATGGAAGGCGACTCCGGCCTGGTACTGCTGCCAAAGCTGCTGGAACTGGACCCTGAAATGCGCGTGGTGATCCTCACCGGCTATTCGAGCATTGCCACGGCGGTCGAGGCGGTCAAGCGCGGGGCATGCAACTACCTGTGCAAACCCGCCGATGCCGATGATGTGTTGGCCGCACTGCTCTCGGAGCATACGGACCTGGACACGTTGGTGCCGGAAAACCCCATGTCGGTGGACCGCCTGCAGTGGGAGCACATCCAGCGCGTGCTCAGCGAGCACGAGGGCAATATTTCCGCGACCGCGCGGGCGCTGGGCATGCACCGGCGCACATTGCAGCGCAAACTGCAGAAGCGGCCTGTGCGGCGCTGAGCTTATTTCTGGCAGTGCCGGCCCTATCGCCGGCAAGCCGGCTCCCACAGGTGCGGCGCAGGCTTTGACATAGTGGGCTGCCCCAAGCTAGTGAATTGGTGTTCAACTTCCTGGGGGCAGTCCATGGTGTGGGCCGGCTTGCCGGCGATAGGGCCTTGCAGAAATTTCTTTATATTGCAGCTGATCCCCGCAACTCCTGGCCTGTTGGCGTATCATTAGCCCCCTAACGGCAACCTCCTCAGGATCGCTAGCGCATGCTCGCCCTTCTTATCCAGACGCTGAACATCACGGCGCCCGTCTTCGCCATGCTGTTCCTGGGCGTGCTGCTCAAACGCATTCACCTGATCGACGACAATTTCAACCGTGTTGCCTCGCAACTGGTGTTCAACGTCTGCATGCCTGCGTTGCTGTTCCTCGGCATCTACCATGCCGACCTGGCAGCGGCGGTCAAACCGGGGGTCATCCTCTATTTCGTCGCTGCCACCCTGGTCGGTTTCGCCTTGGCCTGGGGCTTGGCCATCTGGCGCAGCCCGCTGGCCGACCGCGGCATCTACACCCAGGGGGCGTTCCGCGGCAACAATGGCGTGATCGGCCTGGCCCTGGCCGCGAGCCTTTACGGGGACTACGGTATCTCCCTGGGGGCAGTGCTCGCCGGCCTGGTGATCCTGCTGTACAACTCACTTTCAGCCATCGTGCTGGCGGTATACAGCCCGGACCTGAAATCCGACCCGTGGAGCATCTGCAAGAGCATTATCAGCAACCCGCTGATCATCAGCGTGCTGCTGGCCACGCCCATGGCCTACGGCCAGGTACCCCTGCCCAACTGGTTGCTCACCTCGGGTGACTACCTCGCGCAGATGACCCTGCCGCTGGCGCTGATCTGTATCGGTGGCACCTTGTCGCTCAACGCCCTGCGCGACAGCGGCAAGCTGGCCATCGACGTCAGCCTGGTGAAGATGCTCTGGTTGCCGCTGTTCGGCACGCTCGGTGCCTGGCTCTGCGGTTTTCGCGGGGCCGAGCTGGGCATTCTGTTCTTGTACATCGGCAGCCCAACGGCGGCGGCCAGTTATGTCATGGCACGGGCAGCCAACGGCAACCACGAACTGGCGGCCTCGATCATCGTGATTACTACGCTAATGGCGGCGATCACCACCAATATTGGTATTTTCATCTTGCAGTGGGGCGGATGGATCTAGATCCTTGACTGCATACATCACAAAAACACTGCCTCACTGAGCTTAAGGACACTTCATGCAAGACCAGAGCACGCCCGAGCGGTTGCAGCGCGGGCTGAAGAATCGCCATATCCAGCTGATCGCGCTGGGGGGTGCCATCGGTACCGGGTTGTTCCTGGGCATCGCCCAGACCATCCAGCTGGCGGGCCCCTCCGTTTTGCTGGGCTATGCCATAGCTGGCCTGATGGCTTTCTTCATCATGCGCCAGTTGGGCGAAATGGTGGTCGAAGAGCCGGTCGCCGGCAGTTTCAGCCACTTCGCACACCAGTACTGGAGTGAGTTCGCAGGCTTCGTCTCGGGCTGGAACTACTGGGTGGTCTATGTGCTCGTGGGCATGGCCGAGCTTACCGCCGTGGGCATCTACGTGCAGTACTGGTGGCCGGAGTTTCCGACCTGGGCCACGGCGGCGATCTTCTTCGTGGTGATCAACCTCATCAACCTGACCCAGGTGAAGGTCTATGGCGAGATGGAGTTCTGGTTCGCACTGGTCAAGGTAGTGGCCATCGTCAGCATGATCGGCTTCGGCGCCTGGCTGCTGAGCAGCGGTCATGGCGGCCCGGACGCCAGTGTGGCCAACCTGTGGCAATACGGTGGGTTCTTCCCCAATGGCGTCACCGGGCTGGTGATGGCCCTGGCGGTGATCATGTTCTCCTTTGGTGGCCTGGAGCTGGTAGGTATCACGGCCGCCGAAGCGGACAACCCGCGCCAGAGCATTCCCAAGGCTACCAACCAGGTGGTTTACCGCATCCTGATTTTCTACATCGGCGCGCTGGCCGTGCTGTTGTCGCTGTACCCGTGGCAGAAGGTCGTTCAGGGTGGCAGCCCGTTCGTGATGATCTTCCACGAACTGGACAGCGATCTGGTGGCGACCATCCTCAATATCGTGGTGCTCACGGCTGCGCTGTCGGTCTACAACAGTTGCGTGTACGCCAACAGCCGCATGTTGTTCGGCCTGGCGAGCCAGGGCGATGCACCACGTCAGTTGCTCAAGGTCAGCCGCAGCGGCGTGCCATTGACTGCGTTGGGCGTGTCGGCATTCGCTACGGGCATGTGCGTGGTGATCAACTACCTGATGCCGGGTGAGGCATTCGGCCTGCTGATGGCGCTGGCGGTGTCGGCCCTAGTGATCAACTGGGCGAGCATCAGCATCACCCACCTGAAGTTCCGCAAGGCCAAGCTGGCGGCAGGTATTACCCCGTTCTATCAAAGCTGGGGGCACCCGTTCACCAACTACCTGTGCCTGGCATTCATCGTGCTGATTCTGGTGGTGATGTACCTGACCCCGCCGATCCGTATTTCAGTGATGCTGATCCCCGGGTGGATTGCGCTGCTGTGGGTGGCGTTCCGCTTGAAGAAAGCTCGGCAGGCTTGAGTCATGGGGCCTGTCGTGGGTGGCCAGGCGCGCTACCCGCAACATGCCCTTTGCCGCGCCACGACCTTCCCGCCGTTAGTGCTGTCGCTGCCATGCCCTCACGGTGGTGTACAGCAGCACCAGGCCAAGCACTGGCAATACATAGAACAGCATCAGCCGTTCCAGGCGGCCGGCCAGCGGCATGCCCGTGGTGAACGCCACCACGTGCAGCCCGTAGGCAAGGTACAGGCAAAGGAATACCAACCCTTCGGCGCGGGTAATCCGGTACCCGGAGTAGAACACCGGCAGGCTCAGCGCCGCGACGCCGAGCATCACCGGAAGGTCGAAGCCCAGTGCGTTTGGCGATATGGTCAGCGGCTCGGGTGCGGTCAGTGCGGTCAGGCCGAGCACTGCCAGCAGGTTGAACAGGTTGCTGCCGATCACCGTGCCCACAGCGATCTCCCGTTCTCCTCGCAGAGCGGCAATCAGCGCCGCAGCCAGCTCGGGCAGGGACGTGCACACCGCGACAACGGTCAGGCCGATGATGCGTTCAGACAAACCGAGGTCCGTCGCGACTTCGACCGCCGCTTCCAGCAGCAAGTGGCCGGCCAGGCTGAGCAGGCCGAAGCCGAACGCCACTTGCAGCAGCGTACCGGTCCAGAAGCGACCGGCGCTGCTGGCCAGTGCACGTGGCGCAGGGTAGGTGCGGGCATAGTGGCGCGACTGGTGCCAGAGCATGACCAGATAGCCCAACAGGCCCGAGAGCAGCACCAACCCTTCCACCCGCCCCAGGTGGCCGTTCGCGGCCAGCGCGTAGACCAGTGCGCTGGCGACGATCATCAGGGGGATGTCCAGGCGCACCAGTTGGCGCGAGACGCGGAGCGGGATGATCAAAGCCGCCAGGCCGAGAATCACCAGGACATTGAAGATATTACTGCCGATCACGCTGCCGACGGCGACATCGGGCGCGCCCTGATAGGCGGCCTGCAGGCTGACGGTCAGCTGTGGCGCTGTACTACCGAATGCCACCAGGCTCAGGCCGATGATCAGCGGGCGTACGTGCACGCGCTGGGCCAGGCGAAGGGCGGCACGCACCAGGAGTTCGGCGCCGGCCACCAGCAACAGCAGTGCTATGCCCAGTTGCAGGAGGCTGAAAGTGGGGAGGGTGGCCAGGTCGAAAATGGTTGTAACTCCGTTGCGTCAGTCGCTTAGACCTTGTACCCGCACGCGCGCCGTTCCGCTACGGATCATGCCGATTTTTTCTGCTGCAGCGCGCGACAGGTCGATGAGCCGGCCGCGTGTGTGCGGGCCGCGGTCATTGATGCGGACCACCACGCTGCGTTGGTTGGCGAGGTTGGTGACCAGTACCCGGCTGCCGAAGGGCAGGCTGCGATGCGCGGCGGTCAAGCCATGCTGGTTGAAGGCTTCGCCGCTGGCGGTGCGTTTGCCGTGGTGGCGGGCGCCGTAATAGGAGGCGGTGCCGGTCTGGTTGTAGCCTCGGGGATCGATGTCGTGGCTGGCACAGCCGGCCAACAGGGAAAACAGGGCCAGGGTGCCGAGGGATCGTTTTAGCAAATCAGGAGCTCCGGTGCTGCGAGTGGGGCCGCTGTGCGGCCCGTCGCCGGCAAGCCGGCTTCCACAGCAAGACGCCGTCCCATGGGGCGGCGTTGAACAGGTGGGCGCCGGCTTGTCGGCGATCGAGGGCAAAGCCCTCGCCGCTGGTTTCAGCTCACCCTTCGAGCTTAGCCTTGAGCAATTGGTTCACTTGCCCCGGGTTGGCCTTGCCCTTGGAGGCCTTCATCGCCTGGCCAACGAAGAAGCCGAACATCTTGCCGCGCTTGGCTTCGTCGGCAGCACGGTACTGTTCGACCTGCTCGGCGTTGGCGGCAAGCACTTCGTCGAGCATCTTGTCGATCGCGCCGGTGTCGGTGACCTGTTTCAGCCCTTTGCTCTCGATGATGCTGTCGGCATCGCCTTCACCGGCGGCCATGGCCTCGAACACGGTCTTGGCGATCTTGCCGCTGATGGTGTTGTCGCGGATACGCAGCAGCATGCCACCGAGTTGCTCGGCGCTGACCGGTGCCTGGTCGATCTCGATGCCCAGCTTGTTCAACAGGCTGCCCAGTTCGACCATGACCCAGTTGGCTGCCAGTTTGGCGTCACCGCCAATCTTCACCACCTGCTCGAAGTAGTCTGCCTGTTCACGGCTGGAGGCCAGCACGTTGGCATCGTAGGCCGACAGGCCATACTGGCTCTGGAAGCGCTCGACCTTCTGCGGTGGCAGCTCCGGCAAGCCGGCACGGATGGTCTCGAGGAAGCTGTCCTCGATCACCACCGGCAGCAGGTCCGGGTCGGGGAAGTAACGGTAGTCGTTGGCTTCCTCCTTGCTGCGCATGGAGCGGGTCTCGTCCTTGTTCGGGTCGTACAGGCGGGTTTCCTGAACCACCTTGCCGCCATCTTCGATCAGGTCGATCTGGCGCTGGATCTCACTGTTGATCGCACGCTCGATGAAGCGGAACGAGTTGACGTTCTTGATCTCGCAGCGTGTGCCGAACTCGGCCTGGCCCTTGGGCCGGATCGAGACGTTGCAGTCGCAGCGCAGCGAACCTTCCGCCATGTTGCCGTCGCAGATGCCCAGGTAGCGCACCAGCGCGTGGATCGCCTTGACGTAGGCGACGGCCTCCTTGGCGCTGCGCATGTCCGGTTCGGAGACGATTTCCAGCAGCGGCGTGCCGGCCCGGTTCAGGTCGATACCGGTAAAGCCGCTGAAGTCTTCGTGCAGGCTCTTGCCTGCGTCTTCTTCCAGATGCGCGCGGGTTACGCCGATGCGCTTGATGGTGCCGTCTTCCAGGGCGATGTCCAGGTGGCCCTTGCCGACGATCGGCAGGTCCATCTGGCTGATCTGGTAGCCCTTGGGCAGGTCGGGGTAGAAGTAGTTCTTGCGCGCGAACACGTTGCGCTTGCCGATCTGGGCATCGATCGCCAGGCCGAACATGCAGGCCATGCGCACGGCTTCCTGGTTCAGTACCGGCAATACCCCAGGCATGCCAAGGTCAACCAGGCTCGCCTGGGTGTTCGGCTCGGAGCCGAAGGTGGTGGCGCTGCCGGAAAAGATCTTCGACTGGGTGGCCAGCTGGGTGTGGATTTCCAGCCCGATCACAACTTCCCATTGCATGTGTGAATTCCTCAGAAGCCGTTGGGGGCGCGGGTGTGCCAGTCGGTGACCTGCTGGTAGCGGTGCGCGACATTGAGCAGGCGGCCTTCCTGGAAGTACGGAGCCAGCAGCTGCACGCCGACCGGCAGGCCATCGACGAAGCCGGCTGGCATCGACAGGCCCGGCAGGCCCGCCAGGTTGGCGGTGATGGTGTAGACGTCTTCAAGGTATGCCGCGACCGGGTCGCTGCTCTTGGCGCCGAGCTTCCAGGCCGGGTTCGGCGTGGTCGGGCCAAGGATCAGGTCGACGCCTTCGAAGGCGGTCATGAAGTCGTTCTTGATCAGGCGGCGGATCTGCTGCGCCTTGACGTAGTAGGCGTCGTAGTAGCCTGCCGACAGGGCGTAGGTGCCGACCATGATGCGGCGCTGGACTTCGGCACCGAAGCCTTCGCCACGGGAGCGCTTGTACAGGTCGGTCAGGTCTTTGGGCGCGTCGCAACGGTAGCCGAAGCGCACGCCGTCGAAGCGTGACAGATTGGAAGAGGCTTCGGCCGGCGCGATCACGTAGTACGCAGGGATTGCGTGCTGCATGTTCGGCAGGCTGATTTCCTTGACCACTGCGCCGAGCTTTTCCAGCTCCTTGACGCTGGCTTGTACCAATTCGGCGATGCGCGGGTCGAGGCCGGCGCCGAAGTATTCTTTTGGCAGGCCGATGCGCAGGCCTTGCAGCGAGGCATTGAGGTTGGCGCTGTAGTCCGGCACCGGCTCGTCGATGCTGGTGGAGTCCTTGGCGTCGAAACCGGCCATGCCCTGCAGCAGCAGCGCGCAGTCTTCAGCGGTGCGGGCCAGCGGGCCACCCTGGTCGAGGCTGGAGGCATAGGCGATCATGCCCCAGCGCGAAACACGACCGTACGTCGGCTTGAGGCCTGTGAGGTTGGTCAGTGCCGCCGGCTGTCGGATCGAGCCACCGGTATCGGTGCCGGTGGTCGCCGGCAGCAGGCGGGCGGCCACGGCCGCAGCGGAGCCACCGGACGAGCCGCCAGGCACGTGTTCGAGGTTCCAGGGGTTCTTCACCGCGCCGTAGTGGCTGGATTCGTTGGCAGACCCCATGGCGAATTCGTCCATGTTGGTCTTGCCCAGGGTGACCATGCCGGCCTCGGCCAGCTTGGCGACCACGGTGGCGTCGTACGGCGCTTTGAAGTTGTCGAGCATCTTCGAGCCGCAGCTGGTACGTACGCCGTGGGTGCAGAACAGGTCTTTGTGGGCGATGGGGGCGCCCAGCAGTGCGCCGGTCTCACCGGCGGCGCGACGGGCGTCGGCGGCACGGGCCTGGCCCAGGGCCAGCTCCTCGGTGACGCTGATGAAACTGTTGAGTTGCGGGTCGAGTTGCTGAATGCGCGCCAGCAGGGCGCCGGTCAGCTCTTCGGAAGAAAACGACTTGTCGGCGAGCCCGCGGGCGATCTCGGCCAGGGTCAATTGATGCATGGCAGGCACTATCCCTTACTCGATGACTTTGGGAACCAGGTACAGACCGCTTTCGGTCTTCGGTGCGATGGCTTGGTAGGCATCGCGCTGGTTGCTTTCGGTGACCTGGTCGGGACGCAGGCGCTGGCTGGCCTCCAGGGGGTGGGCCAGGGGTTCGATGCCGGTGGTGTCGACCGCTTGCATCTGGTCGACCAGCCCGAGAATGCTGTTCAGTGCATCGGTAGTGCGTGGCAGTTCGCCTTCATTCAGGCCCAGACGGGCCAGATGGGCGATCTTTTCCACGTCGCAGCGTTCAAGCGCCATGGGTATCTCCAGGGGAAACAAAGAACGGAATAAGGTCCGTGATGAGGAACATGTCGGCATTCTGGCGGTCATACGGCCGCGATCATCTGCTGGCGTGCTCGGAAAAACGACCAATTTAACATATTGGCTCCTTGCCCAAAATCCCTGCCATTGTTAGAGTTTGCCGCACTTTTTTACCCACGCTTTCCCCAGGGTCCCTTTCCCATGTTCAAGAAACTGCGTGGCATGTTTTCCAGCGATCTCTCCATCGACCTGGGTACTGCCAACACCCTTATCTACGTGCGTGAGCGCGGTATCGTCCTGAATGAGCCCTCGGTAGTTGCCATCCGTACCCACGGCAACCAGAAAAGCGTCGTCGCCGTCGGTACCGAAGCCAAGCGCATGCTGGGCCGTACGCCCGGCAACATTGCTGCCATTCGTCCGATGAAGGACGGCGTCATTGCCGACTTCAGCGTTTGTGAAAAAATGTTGCAGTACTTCATCAACAAGGTTCACGAGAACAGCTTCCTGCAGCCAAGCCCTCGTGTGCTGATCTGCGTGCCGTGCAAGTCGACCCAGGTAGAGCGCCGCGCCATTCGCGAGTCGGCGCTGGGTGCCGGTGCCCGTGAAGTGTTTCTGATCGAAGAACCCATGGCCGCGGCCATCGGTGCCGGCCTGCCGGTCGAAGAAGCCCGTGGTTCGATGGTCGTCGATATCGGTGGTGGTACCACTGAAATCGCCCTGATTTCGCTCAATGGCGTGGTCTACGCCGAGTCTGTCCGCGTCGGCGGCGACCGCTTCGACGAGGCCATCGTCACCTATGTGCGCCGCAACTACGGCAGCCTGATCGGCGAATCCACTGCCGAACGCATCAAGCAGGAAATCGGTACCGCCTACCCGGGCGGCGAAGTGCGTGAAGTCGACGTGCGCGGCCGCAACCTGGCCGAAGGCGTGCCACGTGCCTTCACCCTGAACTCCAATGAAGTGCTCGAAGCCCTGCAGGAGTCGCTGGCGACCATCGTTCAGGCCGTCAAGAGCGCCCTGGAGCAGTCTCCGCCGGAGCTGGCCTCTGACATCGCCGAGCGTGGCCTGGTGCTGACCGGTGGTGGCGCGCTGCTGCGTGACCTCGACAAGCTGCTGGCCCAGGAAACCGGCTTGCCGGTGATCGTTGCCGAGGACCCGCTGACCTGCGTGGCCCGTGGCGGCGGTCGCGCCCTGGAGATGATGGACAAGCACGCGATGGACCTGCTCTCCAGCGAGTGATCGAGCGCCCGGTTTACAGGTGGCGCGCGCAGTGCTACCTGTATGCGTTGGGCTGGCGTCCGTGGCGGCGCCGCTTCTGTCAACCCGCAACCAGGCTGGTGCGTTGTCCCATGTCCAATGATCTCCTGAGTCGTCCACGAGGAACGGCCCATTAAACCGCTTTTCTCCAAGGGCCCTTCGCTGGGCGTTCGCCTGCTCGTGTTAGTGGTGCTTTCGGTCGCGCTGATGGTGGTCGATGCACGCTTTGACCTGCTCAAGCCCGTGCGTAGTCAGATGGGCCTGGTTCTGATGGAATCGTACTGGATCACCGACTTGCCTCAGCGGATGTGGCAAGGTGTGGCTGGCCAGTTCGGCAGCCGTAACGAACTGATCGCGGAAAACGAGAAGCTCAAGACCGAAGCCCTGCTGTTGCAGGGGCGCTTGCAGAAGCTGGCGGCCCTCACCGAGCAGAACGTGCGCCTGCGCGAGTTGCTCAACTCCTCCGCACTGGTCAACGAGAAGGTCGAGGTGGCCGAGCTGATCGGCGTCGACCCCAACCCGTTCACTCACCGTATCCTGATCAACAAAGGCGAGCGCGATGGGGTGTTCCTTGGCCAGCCGGTACTCGACGCCCGCGGCCTGATGGGCCAGGTGGTCGAGCTGATGCCCTACACCTCACGGGTGCTGCTGCTGACCGATACCACCCATAGCATCCCGGTACAGGTCAATCGTAACGGCCTGCGCGCGATTGCCAGCGGTACAGGCAACCCTGAGCGCCTGGAGCTGCGCCATGTCGCCGACACGGCGGACATCAAGGAAGGCGACTTGCTGGTGAGCTCCGGCATGGGCCAGCGCTTCCCGGCCGGCTACCCGGTGGCCACGGTCAACGAAGTGATCCATGACTCCGGCCAGCCGTTCGCAATCGTTCGTGCCATTCCTACCGCCGCGCTCAACCGCAGCCGCTACATGCTGCTGGTGTTCAGCGACCGGCGTTCGCCGGAGCAGCGCGCCACCGATGCGGCGCTGGCCCAGGAAGAGGCAGACCGCAAGGGCGCAGCCGCCCCCGCAGAGCCTGGTGCCAATGGCGAACAGGCCACCCCCGGCACGCCTGCAACGGCAGCGCCTGCCCCGGCCGCGCCCGCCGCCCCAGCCGGTGCAGTACCGGCCCCGGCCGCCGCAGCACCGGGTGCAGCCCCCGCCAGCCCTGCCGCAGCGCCTGCGGCACCTGCCCAGCCTCGGAGGCAATGATGGCCAAAACGCGCCGTAACCACGGGTGGGTCATCTGGCTGACCTTCGCCATTGGCCTGCTACTCAGCGTCTCGCCCATGCCGCCGTTTCTCGAGATGTTCCGGCCAATGTGGCTGGCGATGCTGGTATCGTTCTGGACGCTCATGGTCCCGAACAAGGTTGGCATGACCACTGCGTTCGTACTGGGCCTGGCCGAGGATGTGCTGTATGGCACGTTGCTCGGGCAGAACGCCCTGGTCCTGACCCTGATCACCTTCCTGGTGCTGTCGCTGCAGCAGCGTCTGCGCATGTTCCCGATGTGGCAGCAGAGCCTGGTAATCCTGGTGATCTTCGGTATCGCCCAATTGGTCCAGTTGTGGCTCAGCGCGCTCACCGGTAACCGGCTGCCCACGCTTGCGCTGGTCTGGTCGGCAGTCATCAGTGCCTTGCTCTGGCCGTGGATCAGCTTCGCCCTGCGTGATCTGCGCCGGCGTTTGCATATCAACTGACGGCACCGCCGTCACCGACAGGGAGATGTCTGCATGAAACCACTTTACCTGGCCTCAGGCTCGCCCCGTCGTCGTGAACTGCTGGCCCAGATCGGTGTGCCGTTCACCGTTATCAGTGCCCCCATCGATGAAAGCGCGCTGCCAGATGAAAGCGCTGTGGCTTATGTCGAACGCCTGGCCAGGAGCAAGGCTGAGGCTGGCCTTGCCAGTCTCGCCGGCCCGGCCGTAGTCCTTGGCGCAGACACTGCGGTGGTGCTCGATGGGCGAATTCTCGGCAAGCCGGAAAACCGTGAAGATGCCTTGGCCATGCTGGCGGACCTGGCAGGGCGCGAACATCAGGTGTTGACGGCAGTGGCACTGAGCGATGGCCAGTGCTGCCTGAGCGTCTGTGTCACCAGCACTGTGCGTTTTCGTGCCATCGACCCGGAAGAAGCACAGCGCTATTGGGCCAGTGGCGAGCCGGTGGATAAAGCAGGCGGTTATGCCATCCAGGGCTTGGGGGCGGTATTCGTGACCGGCCTTCAGGGCAGCTATTCGGCGGTGGTCGGCCTGCCCCTGAGCGAGACGGCCGAGCTGCTCGCCCAATTCGGTATCGCCTGCTGGCAGGTGCCGGCGCTTTCTCCAGAGGTAACAAAGCAGCAGTAGCCAGCCCGGCGCCCGCGATCCATGATTACCGAAGACCTTTGACGAGAGCCTGCCATGAGTGAAGAGATCCTGATCAACATCACCCCGATGGAGTCGCGTGTGGCGGTGGTGGAAAACGGGGTGCTGCAGGAAGTGCACGTCGAGCGCACCCAGCGTCGCGGCATCGTCGGTAATATCTACAAGGGCAAAGTCGTACGGGTGCTGCCCGGCATGCAGGCCGCGTTCGTCGATATCGGCCTGGAGCGCGCCGCGTTCATTCATGCCTCGGAGATTTCCCAGCGCGAAGGTTCTGCCGTGGAGACCATCACCGCACTGGTACACGAGGGCCAGGCCCTGGTGGTGCAGGTGACCAAAGACCCCATCGGCAGCAAAGGCGCACGGCTGACCACTCAGCTGTCGATACCGTCGCGTTACCTGGTGTACATGCCGCGTAGCAGCCATGTCGGCATTTCGCTGAAGATCGAGGACGAAGCCGAACGTGATCGCCTCAAGCAGGTGGTCAGTGACTGCATGGACAGCGAAGACATCAAGAACGCCGGCGGTTTCATCCTGCGCACGGCCGCCGAGGGCGCGCGGGCCGAAGAGATCCTGCAGGACATCCGCTACCTGCGCCGCCTGTGGGAGCAGATTGGCAGCCAGATCCAGACCTGCGGTGCCCCGACGGTCATCTACGAGGATCTTGGCCTGGCCTTGCGCACACTGCGCGATCTGGTCAACCCGAAGATCGAGAAGATCCGCATCGACTCCCGGGAAACCTTCCAGAAGACCACACAGTTCGTTGCCGAACTGATGCCGGAGATCGCCGACCGCCTGGAGCACTACCCGGGCGAGCGGCCGATTTTCGACCTGTATGGTGTAGAGGACGAAATCCAGCGCGCACTCGATCGCAAGGTGCCGCTCAAGTCCGGCGGCTATCTTGTGGTCGACCCGGCCGAGGCAATGACTACCATCGATGTGAACACCGGCGCCTTCGTCGGCCACCGCAACCTTGAAGAAACCATCTTCAAGACCAACCTGGAAGCGGCCACGGCAATCGCCCGGCAACTGCGCCTGCGCAACATTGGCGGGATCATCATCATCGACTTCATCGACATGGAGGATGAGGACCATCAACGCCAGGTGCTGCGTACGCTGGAAAAGCAGCTCGAACGTGATCATGCCAAGACCAACATCATCGGCATCACCGAGCTGGGCCTGGTACAGATGACCCGCAAGCGCACGCGCGAGAGCCTGGAGCAGGTGCTGTGCGAACCCTGCTCCGCCTGCCAGGGGCGTGGCAAGCTGAAAACCCCGGAAACTATCTGTTACGAAATTTTCCGCGAGATCCTTCGTGAAGCCCGCGCCTATCAGGCAGAGGGCTATCGGGTATTGGCCAACCAGAAGGTGGTCGACCGCCTGCTCGACGAAGAATCCGGCAACGTGGCCGAGCTGGAAACCTTCATCGGTCGAACCATTCGCTTCCAGGTCGAGTCGATGTACTCGCAGGAACAATACGATGTGGTGCTGCTCTGAGGCGTTCTGATACCCAGTCCAGGGTGCCCGGGCTGGCAAAACCGCTGCTTCGAGCCATCATGGATAAACGACCTGGAGGGCCATGGCCATGGGACGTCTGACCCGCGTTCTTGTCGCCTTGACCCGTTGGGGGCTGGGCATCTGCGCCCTGCTGGCGGTGTTGGTGGCGCTCTACGTCAGCCTCGGCCGGTACCTGGTGCCACTGGTGGCCGAATACCGCGCCGACCTCGAAAGCAAGGCCGAGCAGGCGTTGGGCCTGCCGGTGCATGTGGGCAGCCTGGAAGGGCGCTGGAGTGGCCTGGCGCCGGTGCTGCAAGTGCGCGACCTGCAGTTGGGCGAGGGGGCTTCGGCGTTGCGTCTGGATGACGTCAAGCTGGTGCCCGACCTGTGGGCCAGCCTCACTGCACGCGAAGTACGCCTGGCACGTGTTCAGCTGGCGGGCCTGCAACTGATCCTGCGTGAGAACGAGCAGGGCGTTTGGGCGCTTGAAGGCTTACCGAAAAAGGATGATGCGCCGCTGGACCCGGCCGAAGTGTTGCAGCGTTTGCAGCAGTTGGGCCGTATCGATGCATTCGACAGTCAAGTCACCCTGCAGCCCTGGCAGCGTGACCCGTTGACGCTTACCTATGTCAGCCTTGGCCTGCAGGCCGGCGCTTCACGCCAGGCGCTGGACCTGCGTGCGACCCTGCCTGACGGCCAGCCGTTGGCACTGAACCTTCGCAGCCGGGTGAATGCCAAGGCCTGGCGCGACGGTAAGGCAGAGGCTTACCTGAGCCTGCCGCAGAGCGACTGGGCGCGTTGGCTGCCGCCACGCCTGCTCGGCCAGTGGCAGGCCCAGGCCTTGCGCGCCGGTGGTGAGTTCTGGGTTGACTGGGGTGAGGGCCGGTTGCAGCAGGCAGTGGTCCGGCTCAATGCCCCTCAGTTGCGCGGTGGCTATGCCGAGCGCCAGGCGGTGACACTGGATAACCTGGCGGTGTCGGCCTGGTTCCAGCGCAACGCGCAAGGGTTCGATGTGGTGGTCGATTCACTGGCAGCCGACCTCGGCAAAACCCGCTGGGAGTCGAAGCTGCAGCTGCGTCAGCGGGCAGGCGAGGAGCCTGCCGGAGAAACCTGGCAGGTGCAGGCGGACCGTCTTGATCTTACGCCGCTGACGCCTTTGATAGATGCACTGGCGCCGCTGCCGGAAAAGCTCATGACGGTGGTCGATGGGCTTAAAGTGACCGGTGCCGTGCGCAATCTGCGCCTGGACGTGCGGCCCAAGGCCGAGGGTGATCAACGGCTTCAATTCGCTGCCAATCTGGAAAAAGTGGGCTTTGACGCCTACCACGGCGCACCGGCTGCCGGTAACGTCAGCGGGAGCATCAGTGGAGACCTTGGCCATGGCGAACTACGCCTGGATACCGAGGCCTTCATGTTGCATCTTTATCCGATCTTCGCCAAACCTTGGCATTATCAGAAAGCCAACGCCCGCCTGACCTACACCCTCGACAAAGCAGGATTCACCCTGGCTGCGCCCTACCTGAGAGTGCTGGGCGAGGAGGGCAAGATCGCCGGGGATTTCCTGATTCGCCTGCTGTTCGAAGAAGGCAGCGAGAGCTATATGGACCTGCGCGTCGGCCTGACCGAAGGCGATGGGCGCTACACTGCCAAATACCTGCCTGAGGTGCTCAGCCCGGCGCTCGATGAATGGCTGCGCAGTGCCATCGTCAAGGGCAACGTCGATGAGGGCTACTTCCAGTACCAAGGTTCGCTGAACCACGGTGCCAGCCCCGAATCGCGCAGTATCAGCCTGTTCTTCAAGGTGCACGACGCTGCGCTGGACTTCCAGCCTGGCTGGCCACAGGTGCAGAACGTCGCTGGCGATGTGCTGATCGAGGACAGTGGCGTGCGTATCAAGGCCAATAAAGGCCTGTTGCTCGACACACAGGTAAGCGACGTCAGTGTCAACATTCCCCATGTCGAGGGCGACGAGCAAAGCCACCTGTACCTTGATGGCAAGTTCGACGGTAGCCTCGGCGATGGTCTGAGGATTCTCAAAGAGGCGCCTATCGGCACCGGCGAAATGTTCGCAGGATGGGAGGGCGAGGGGCCGCTCAAGGGCAAGCTCAAACTCGACATCCCCTTGGCCCACGGGCAACGCCCGAAAGTACAGGTCGACTTTGCCACCGCCGATGCACGCCTGAAGGTTGCGCCGCCGACCCTGGAGCTGAGCCGACTCAAGGGCGACTTCAGTTTCGACCTCGACAAGGGCCTGAGTGGGAAGAACATCGCCCTGCAGGCTTTTGGCAAACCGGTGACCGCGCAGATCACCGCCGAGGGCCAGCCTGGGCAGATGCAGACGCGTATCAGCGCGAATGGCCAAGTGGCGCTTGCGGCCTTGACCGACTGGCTGCAGTTCAAGCAGCCCTTGCCGGCGTCTGGTGAGCTGCCCTACCAGTTGCAACTCAACCTTGGCAGCCGCGACAACAGCCTGAGCGTGAATTCGTCGCTCAAAGGCCTGGTGATCGATTTGCCGGCACCGTTCGGCAAGGCCGCAGCAGAGACGCGTGATAGCCGATTCAGCATGAGCCTGCAAGGCCCTGAGCGGCGTCTGGATGCCGCCTACGCCGACCTTGCCCGCTTTGCCTATGCAGCGCCCAGCGACAACCTTGGGCAAGGCCGCGGCGAGCTGCTGCTGGGGGCAGGGCAGGCGCAGGTGCCAGCTGAGCAGGGCCTGCGCGTACGGGGGCGCCTCGAGAGCCTGGACCTGGCGCCCTGGCAGGCCAAGATGACGCAGATCAGTGGCGACGACCCAGGCGCCAGTGCCCGCCAGACGCTTCAGAGCGTAGACCTGAGCATCGGCCAGTTGAAGGCCCTGGGCATGGAGCTGAACCAGGCTGTCGTGCGTCTGGCCAGGGGCGGCCCTGCGTGGGATCTGCGCCTGGATAGCAAGGAAGTCATCGGCAATGCACGGTTACCCGATGCCAAGGGCGCACCGATGACCGTGCGCCTGCAGACCTTGCGCCTGCCAGCAGCGGACCCGGTCCAAGCACAGGCCGAGGAAGGCCCTGACCCGCTGGCCTCGTTCGATCCACGCAAGGTACCGGCACTGGACCTGACCATCGACAAGCTGTACCGCGGCGATGACCTGTATGGCAACCTGGCGTTGAAGCTGCGCCCGACCGCCCGAGGCGTATCCGCTCAGGATATCGACCTGGTCTTCAAAGGCCTGCACATCGACGGCCGCGGCGGCTGGGAAGGTGACAGCGGTGCCACCAGCAGCTGGTACAAGGGCCGCCTGGATGGCAAGAACCTGGCCGACGTGCTCAAGGCCTGGGGCTTCGCGCCTACCGTGACCAGTCGCGACTTTCGTCTGGATGTGGATGGGCGCTGGCCCGGCTCGCCAGCCTGGGTTGGCCTCAAGCGCTTCTCGGGCAGCATGGATGCGGCATTGCGCACAGGGCAGTTCGTGGAAGTGGAGGGCGGCGCTCAAGCCTTGCGGGTGTTTGGCCTGCTCAACTTCAACTCCATCGGCCGGCGTCTGCGCCTGGACTTCTCCGACCTGTTCGACAAGGGCCTCGCCTATGATCGGGTAAAAGGCTTGCTGGTAGCCAGTGACGGCGTCTACGTGACCCGCGAGCCGATCAGCGTGACCGGGCCTTCGAGCAACTTCGAGCTCGACGGTACGCTGGACCTCGTTCGCGACCGGGTGGACGCCAACCTTCAGGTCTCCCTGCCAGTGACCAACAACCTGCCCCTGGCCGCGCTGATCGTAGGCGCACCGGCGGTCGGTGGGGCGCTGTTCCTGGTCGACCGGCTGATCGGTGATCGCGTATCGCGCTTCGCCAGCGTGCACTATCGCATCGAAGGGCCGTGGAAAGAGCCTAGAATCACCTTTGTGAAACCGTTCAACAAGTAGTGCCAGGAGTGCCGATGAAAGTAGCGGTCATCCAGATGGTCAGCCAGGACGATGTGTTGGCCAACTTGCAGCGTGCGGGTGCCTTGCTGGAACAGGCGGCATTCGGCGGCGCGAGGCTGGCGGTGCTGCCAGAAAATTTTGCCGCCATGGGGCGCAGGGATGCCGCTGCGATCGGCCGGGTCGAGGCTTTGGGTGAGGGGCCGATACTGCCCTGGTTGAAACGCACCGCCCGCGACCTCAGATTATGGATTGTTGCCGGCACCTTGCCGTTGCCACCTGCCGATCAGCCTGATGCCAAGGCGCATGCCTGCTCGCTTCTGGTCGACGAGCACGGCGAGGTGGTGGCGCGCTACGACAAGCTGCACCTGTTCGACGTGGACGTGGCCGATACCCGTGGCCGTTACCGTGAGTCCGACGACTACGCCCATGGCGCGCACGTGGTGGTGGCCGACACGCCGGTAGGGCGCCTGGGCTTGAGCGTCTGCTACGACCTTCGTTTTCCGGAACTGTACAGCGCGCTGCGCAGTGCCGGCGCGCAACTGATTACGGCACCTGCGGCGTTCACGGCGGTCACAGGCGCGGCGCACTGGGAAGTGCTGATTCGTGCCCGGGCCATCGAAACACAGTGCTATGTGCTGGCCGCAGCACAGGGCGGTACCCATCCAGGCCCACGGGAGACCCATGGGCACGCGGCGATCGTCGACCCCTGGGGGCGGATCGTCGCCGAACAGGCGCAAGGCGAAGCGGTATTGCTTGCCGAGCGCGACAGTGATGAACAAGCGTCCATTCGGGCGCGTATGCCGGTCGCTTTGCACCGGCGCTTTTTTTCGCAGGACGCCTTGCGGCCTGCGCACACCTCGGAGTGACTATGAGCCAGATGTTATCCACCGTCAGCGAGCAGCTCCTGGCCCCAGGCGGATTGACCCTGGACAGCCTGCAGGCTGTACTGGGCGAGTTGGCCGGGCCGGGCATCGACGCCGCCGACCTGTACTTCCAGGGCCAGATCTCGGAAACCTGGGCGCTGGAGGACGGCATTGTCAAAGAGGGCAGCTTCAACCTTGACCAAGGCGTGGGCGTGCGTGCCCAGTCGGGTGAGAAAACCGGTTTCGCCTACAGCAACGCGATCAACCTCGAGGCTCTGACTTCGGCAGCCCGGGCGGCGCGGTCGATTTCCCGCGCCGGGCAGAACGGCACCGTTCAGGCGTTCCGCAGCCAGGACGTGACGGCCCTGTATGCCCCGGATAACCCGCTGGACGTGCTTAGCCGTGCTGAAAAGGTCGAGCTGCTCAAACGTGTCGATGCCGCCACGCGGGCGCTCGACCCGCGTATCCAGCAGGTCAGCGTGAGCATGGCCGGGGTGTGGGAGCGCATTCTGATCGCTGCGGCCGACGGCAGCCTGGCCGCTGACGTGCGGCCGCTGGTGCGCTTCAACGTCAGTGTCATCGTCGAGCACAATGGTCGGCGTGAACGGGGCGGGCAGGGCGGCGGCGGGCGTACCGACTACCGCTTCTTCACCGAGGAACGGGTCATGGGTTATGCCCGTGAGGCGCTGCGCCAGGCCTTGGTGAACCTGGAGGCCATTCCTGCCCCAGCGGGCACCTTGCCGGTGGTGTTGGGTTCCGGCTGGTCGGGTGTGCTGTTGCATGAAGCGGTCGGCCACGGCCTGGAAGGCGATTTCAACCGTAAGGGCAGCTCGGCGTTCAGTGGCCGGATCGGCGAGAAGGTGGCTTCGAGCCTGTGCACTATCGTAGACGATGGCACCCTCGAGGGCCGTCGCGGCTCGTTGAGCGTCGACGACGAGGGCACGCCGACCGAATGCACGACGCTGATCGAGAACGGCGTGCTCAAGGGCTACATGCAAGACAAACTCAATGCACGCCTGATGGGGATGGCCGTGACCGGTAACGGCCGCCGCGAATCCTATGCCCACCTGCCGATGCCGCGCATGACCAATACCTACATGCGTGCCGGCGAAAGCGACCCGCAGGAAATCATCGCTTCGGTGAAGAAAGGGATCTATTGCGCCAACCTGGGCGGTGGCCAGGTGGACATCACCAGCGGCAAGTTCGTGTTCTCGACCAGCGAAGCCTATCTGATCGAAGACGGCAAGATCACCGCACCGGTCAAAGGGGCGACACTGATCGGCAACGGGCCCGAGGCCATGAGCCGAGTGTCGATGGTCGGTAACGATCTTGCGTTGGACAGCGGCGTGGGGACGTGCGGCAAGGATGGGCAATCGGTGCCGGTAGGGGTAGGCCAGCCAACCTTGAAGCTGGACGCGATCACCGTCGGTGGTACCGGCGCGTGATGCATGCCCCGGGGCTGCAGGGCAGCCCCAGGTGGCGCGGGTCAGCGCAGGCCGCGCTGCAGTTCGTCGAGGTCGCGGATGTACTTGAAGACCTTGCGCGCAGCGGCAGGCGGCTTGTTCCGCGCCTTCTCGTGCTGGGCATGACGGATAAGCGAACGCAGCTGCTGACGGTCGGTGTCGGGGTATTCGTTGACGAAGCGTTCAAGGTCCTCGTCATTACCGTCGATCAGGCGGTCCCGCCAGCGCTCCAGGTTGTGGAAGCGTTCGTTGTACTGGCGGCTGGAGCTGTCGATCTGCTCGAGCACCGCGTGGATGGCGTCCAGGTCCTGGTCGCGCATCAGTTTGCCGACGAACGACATATGCCGTTTGCGTGCGCCATGGGCGGTGTGCTTGCAGGCTTCGGCCAAGGCTTTGCGCAGCTCATCGGTCAACGGCAGGCGCGCCAGGGTATCGGCCTTGACCGTAGTCAGGCGTTCGCCGAGTTCGACCAGCGCATGCAACTCGCGCTTGATCTGGGTTTTGCTTTTTTCGCCGTCGAAGGCGTCGTCGTATGAATCAACCATGGTGCGCAGTCCGCTTGAGTTGTATGAAAAGTCGCCGCGCAGGCACTTTTCGTAGAAGGCATAGAAATTGCCGCCATGATAACCACCCGGGGGCCGCTTGTCCGGCCCGGTCGTAGAATGACCCTCGCCGAATGCAGAATTTGAGTGGAGAAAACCATGAGTGCAGTCCAGAGCGTAGGCCCCAAGGACCTGCCAGCATTGCAGGAGCAGGTCGAAGCGATCATCGCCGAGGCGCGCCGGCAGGGTGCCAGCGCCTGCGAAGTGGCGGTGTCGCTGGAGCAGGGCTTGTCCACCACGGTGCGTCAGCGTGAGGTCGAGACGGTAGAGTTCAACCGCGACCAGGGCTTTGGCATCACCCTCTATGTCGGCCAGCGCAAGGGCTCGGCCAGTACCTCGGCCAGTGGCCCTGAGGCCATTCGCGAAACCGTTGCCGCCGCCCTGGCCATTGCCAGGCACACCTCCGAAGACGATTGCTCGGGGCTGGCTGATGCGGCACTGATGGCGCGCGAGATTCCGGACCTGGACCTTTACCATGACTGGGATCTGGAACCCGAGAAAGCCATCGAGATGGCCCTGGCCTGCGAGGCGGCGGCATTCGACGCTGATCCGCGCATTCTCAACGCCGATGGCACCACCCTCAATACCCACCAGGGCTGCCGTGTCTATGGCAACAGCCATGGCTTCATCGGCGGTTACGCATCGACCCGGCACAGCCTGAGCTGCGTGATGATCGCTGAAGGTGAAGGCCAGATGCAGCGTGATTACTGGTACGACGTCAACCGCCAGGGCCACCTGTTGGCCGACCCGCGCAGCATTGGCCAGCGCGCTGCACAGCGCGCAGCCAGCCGGCTCGGTGCGCGTCCGGTCAAGACATGCGAAGTGCCGGTGCTGTTCTCCGCCGAGCTGGCCGGTGGCCTGTTCGGCAGCTTCCTGTCGGCCATCTCGGGTGGCAACCTGTACCGCAAGTCGTCGTTCCTCGATGGTGCCCTTGGCCAGCGGCTGTTCCCCAGCTGGCTGACGCTGGATGAGCGCCCGCATATTCCGCGTGCCCTAGGCAGCGCGGCGTTCGACGGTGATGGCCTGGCGACCTATGCCAAGCCGTTCGTCGACAAAGGGGAGCTGGTGTCTTACCTGCTGGGTACCTATTCCGGTCGCAAGCTCGGCTTGCCAAGTACGGCCAACTCCGGTGGTGTGCACAACCTCTACGTCACCCATGGCATCGAAGACCAGGCGGCCCTGGTCCGCCGCATGGGGCGCGGTTTGCTGGTGACCGAGCTGATGGGCCATGGCCTGAACATGGTCACAGGCGACTACTCGCGTGGTGCTGCAGGCTTCTGGGTCGAGAATGGCGAGATTCAGCATGCGGTGCAGGAAGTGACGATTGCCGGCAACATGAAGGACATGTTCCAGCAGATTGTTGCCATTGGCAGTGATCTTGAAACCCGCAGCAATATCCACACGGGCTCGGTGTTGATCGAGCGGATGACCGTTGCGGGTAGCTGAAACCCTGAAGCGCTGAGCGAAAACCTCGAAACCCGGCCCTGTGCCGGGTTTTTTATTTGCTCAATCCGCGCTTGAAGTGATTACGTTTATCATTTAATAATGAATATCATTACCCAAAAGCTCCGGTGATGATGTTCATGAAACCCGTCCTGCGCGAATTGCCTTACCTGGAAAACTGGCGCTGGCTCAGCCGGCGCATCCGCTGCGCGCTCGAGCCCGACGAGCCGCGCCTGATCGAGCACTATCTGGCCGAAGGCCGCTACCTGGCGTGCTGCACGGACACCTCGCCATGGACCGTGGCGCTGACCTCATTCCGTCTGCTGCTGGATACCGCCTGCGATCGCATGTTGCCATGGCATTGGCGTTGCCAGTGCCTGGATCAGGCCTGGCGCCCCCTGCTCGAGTTGCGCAAGCTCGACCGCCGCGAACAGAACCAGCGCTGGCAACCCTACGCCCTGCAACTGGCCAACTGCCGGTTGCTGCCGTCCATTTCCCCCGATGAACTGATGCAAGGATTTGATGATGAGTGATACCCGTATCGAGCGTGACAGCATGGGTGAATTGCAGGTGCCGGCCCAGGCCCTGTATGGCGCCCAGACCCAGCGCGCGGTCGACAACTTCCCGATCAGCGGCCAGCGTATGCCGGCCCAGTTCATTCGTGCACTGCTGTTGGCCAAGGCGGCTGCCGCCAAGGCCAACATCGAGCTGGAGCAGATTTCTGCCGCCCAGGGCCAAGCCATCGTCAAGGCGGTCGAGCAACTGCTCGCCGAAGACTTCATCCTGCACTTCCCGGTGGACGTGTACCAGACCGGCTCCGGCACCAGCTCGAACATGAATGCCAACGAGGTGATCGCCACGCTGGCCAGCCGCCTGCTCGGTGAGCCGGTCAATGCCAACGACCATGTCAACTGCGGCCAGAGCAGCAACGACATCATCCCGACCACCATTCACGTCAGCGCTGCACTGGCGCTGCATGAGCAGTTGCTGCCCGCCCTGGCTCACCTGGTTCAGGTGATCGAGGCCAAGTCGGTGCAAGTGCATCAGTACGTGAAGACTGGCCGTACCCACCTGATGGATGCCATGCCGGTGCGCATGAGCCAGGTGCTCGATGGCTGGGCGGCCCAGATCAATGGCGCCAAGGCGCATATCGAAGCGACCCTGCCGAGCCTGCAGGCCCTGGCCCAGGGTGGCACTGCCGTGGGCACCGGGATCAACGCCCACCCGCAATTCGCCGTAGGCTTCGCTCGCCAGCTGAGCGGCCTCACCCAGGTCGAGTTTACCCCCGGCCAGAACTTGTTTGCCCTGATCGGCTCCCAGGACACCGCCGTGGCGCTGTCCGGCCAGCTCAAAACCACTGCCGTGGCACTGATGAAAATCGCCAACGACCTGCGCTGGATGAATTCCGGGCCGCTCGCAGGCCTCGGTGAGATCGAACTCCAAGCCCTGCAGCCTGGCTCCTCGATCATGCCGGGCAAGGTCAACCCGGTTATCCCGGAAGCCACCGCCATGGTCGCCGCCCAGGTGATCGGCAACGACGCGACCATCGCCATTGCCGGCCAGTCGGGCAACTTCGAACTCAACGTGATGCTGCCGGTGATAGCCCGCAACCTGCTGGAGAGCATCGAGCTGATGGCCAACGCCAGCCGCCTGCTGGCCGACCAGGCCATCGCCAGCTTCAAGGTCAATGAGGGCAAGCTCAAGGAAGCCCTGGCACGCAACCCGATCCTGGTCACCGCGCTGAACCCGATCATCGGCTACCTCAAGGCCGCCGAGATCGCCAAGACCGCGTACAAGCAGGGCCGGCCGATCATCGACGTGGCGCTGGAGCATACCGACCTGTCGCGCGATCAGCTCGAAGCGCTGCTGGACCCGGAAAAACTCACCGCTGGGGGCATCTGACCCGCGTCAGCGCCCAGGAGGCCTGTCATGCAGCACTGGAAACGCACCACCGAGGCCGCCAACCGGCTGTTCGACCAGGGCGAGCTGGTCGATGCCCGGGAACTGTACCTGCAAGCCCTGGCGCTGGCCCAGGTGCTGTTCGAGCGCTGGCATGACGTCGACGAAGCAGTGGCCGCTTTGGTCATTGCCCACCACAACCTGGCCGACCTGCACCTGCGCCTGAACCAGCCGCATGAAAGCGCCGACTACCTGTGCGCCATTCACCAGCGTCTGCTCCAGGCCAGCCAGGAAGCGCGCCTGCCGCAGGCGCTGCGTGATGCCGCGCTGCGCCACAGCGGGCGCACCTACACCCAATTGCTGAGCTTCATTGCCGAGTACGGGCAGTACCCACGCGCCGAGCGCCTGCTCTATCGCCGTGCGCCCTTGGCCAGTGGACTGGCTGCCCAGACGGACCTGCCGCCCCCAACCCCCGCTTACGGAATCCATTGATATGTCTCATACCTTGCCTGCTTTGCCCTATGCCTACGATGCGCTGGAACCGCATATCGATACCCAGACCATGGAGATACACCACACCAAGCACCACCAGACTTACGTCAACGGCCTCAATGCTGCGGTCGAAGGTACCCCGTGGGCTGACTGGCCGGTTGAGAAGCTGGTTGCTGCGGTCAAACAGTTGCCCGAAAACCTGCGAGGGGCGGTGACCAACCATGGCGGTGGTCACGCCAACCATTCGCTGTTCTGGAAAGTCATGTCGCCCACAGGCGGCGGCCAGCCACAGGGCTTGGTGGCCAAGGCCATCGAGGCTGAGCTGGGTGGTTTCGAGGCGTTCAAGGAAGCCTTCACCAAAGCCGCGCTGACCCGCTTCGGCAGCGGCTGGGCCTGGCTCAGCGTGAATGGTGAACAGAAACTCGTGGTGGAGAGCAGCGGCAACCAGGACAGCCCGCTGATGCATGGCAACACACCGATCCTCGGCCTGGATGTGTGGGAGCATGCCTACTACTTGAAGTACCAGAACCGTCGCCCGGAATACATTGGGGCTTTCTACAACGTAATTGACTGGGCCGAAGTGGAACGCCGTTATATCGAAGCCAGCCAATGAGTCGGACCGGTATGCGTTCAGAGGTGATGTCTGTCAGTAGTGTGCGCCTGTTCCGGCTGGCACTGGGTACTGTGCTGCTCCTGGTTGGCACGGCCCTGCTGGTGGCCCGGGGCATCGCCTGGCTGGACCTGGATCCGCGCATGTTGCGTGCCCTCGAGGGCGGCGCATTGTGCGCGCTGGGAACAGCGCTGGGCGCAGTACCGGTGCTGGTGATTCGGAATATGCCGGTGGCCCTGGCCGATACCTTGTTGGGTTTCGGTGCCGGTGTGATGCTGGCGGCGACGGCGTTCTCGCTGATCATTCCTGGCCTGGATGCCGCTCAGTCCATCGGATTCAGCCCCTGGGGGGCGGGTGGCCTGGTCAGCTTCGGCCTGTTGTTCGGTGCGATGTGCCTGTTCGTCGTCGATCTGAAAGTGTCCGGTGCTTCGCCCGAGGCCTTAGTCGGCACCGGGAACCAACCGGTGATTGCAGCGCGGATCTGGCTGTTCGTGATCGCGATCATCGCCCACAACATCCCCGAAGGCATGGCCATCGGCGTGTCGGCCGGGGGCGGCATGACCGATGCTGACAGCCTCGCCATGGGCATTGCCTTGCAGGATGTTCCCGAAGGATTGGTCATTGCGCTGGTGCTGGCGGGGGCGGGGATGCCTCGGTTCAAGGCGTTTCTGATCGGTGCGGCGTCGGGGTTGGTAGAACCACTGGCAGCGGTGGTCTGTGCCTGGCTGGTGAATGTCGCCGAGCTGCTGTTGCCGCTGGGCCTGGCCTGTGCGGCCGGGGCCATGCTGCTGGTGGTGACCCAGGAAATCATTCCCGAGTCGCGCAGCAACGGGCATCACCGTCTGGCCAGCCTCGGCCTGTGCGTGGGTTTTTGCTTGATGATGGTGATGGACACGGCGATGTCTTGAATTGGCATCAACTGGCCCGTCGCCGGTAAGCCGGCCCCCCGAATCGGCAGTCCACGATGAGGGCGCCGGCTTGCCAGCGATGAGGCCAGCCTGGAGTTAGGGGCTTATTCGCCTTCGTCGAAGTAGTTGTTGATCAGGGCTACCAGCGCTTCCAGCGCGTCGTCATCCTGCTCGCCTTCAGTGTGCAGGTGCACCTGGGTGCCTTTGCCTGCCGCCAACATCATCACGGCCATGATGCTCTTGCCGTCCACCAGCTTGTCTGGTGCGCGGCCCACCCGCACCTGGCAGGGGAAGCGCCCGGCCACGCCGACGAACTTGGCGGCCGCCCGGGCATGCAGGCCCAGCTTGTTGATGATGGTGATTTCGCGGGCGGGCATCGGGGTGCTGATCCTGTGGGCTAGAGGTCGCGGTGGCGGACCTGGACGTTTTTCAGGGACTGTTGCAACAGTTGGCCGAGGCGCTCGGTGAGGTACACCGAGCGGTGGTGGCCGCCTGTGCAGCCAATGGCGATGGTGACATAGGCGCGGTTACTGGCAGCGAAGCGGGGCAGCCATTTGAGCAGGTAGGTCGAGATGTCGGTAAACATCTCTTCGACATCCGGCTGCGCGGCAAGGTAATCGATAACCGGCTGATCCAGGCCAGAATGCTCACGCAGTTCGGGCTTCCAGTATGGGTTCGGCAGGCAGCGTACATCGAAAACCAGGTCTGCATCGACCGGCATGCCACGCTTGAAGCCGAATGATTCGACCAGGAATGCGGTACCCGGCTCAGGCTGATTGAGCAGGCGCAACTTGATCGAGTCGCGCAGCTGGTAAAGGTTGAGGCTGGTGGTGTCGATCTTCAGGTCGGCAAGATCGGAGATTGGCCCCAGCAATTCGCTTTCGACGCGGATCGCTTCGGCCAGTGAGCGATCCGCATTCGTCAGCGGATGGCGCCGGCGCGTTTCGGAGAAGCGCTTGAGCAGCGTGTCCTCGTCGGCGTCGAGAAACAGCACATCGCACTGGATATGCCGGCCACGCGCTTCGGCGAGCAGTTCGGGGAAGCGTGACAGGTGGCTTGGCAGGTTGCGGGCATCGATGGACACTGCCACTTTCGGCTGCAGCAACTCTGTATGGATCAGCGCGTTTTCCGCCAACTGCGGCAGCAAGCCGGCAGGGAGGTTATCGATACAGTAAAAGCCGTTGTCTTCCAGCACATCGAGGGCGGTACTCTTGCCGGAGCCGGACCGGCCGCTGACGATGATCAGGCGCATGTTCAGTGCTCGTTCTGTGCGTCCAGGACTACCTGGTACAGGGCCTCGCTGCTGTTGGCGGCACGCAGGCGCTCGCGAACTTCCTTGCGATCCAGCATGCTGGCGATCTGGCGCAGCAGTTCCAGATGGGCGTCGGTGGCAGCCTCCGGCACCAGCAGGACGAACAGCAGGTCGACAGGCGCGCCATCGATGGCGTCATAGTCGATCGGAGCATCCAGGTGCAGCAGTGCGCTGACGGGCGAAGTGCAGCCTGCGAGGCGGCAGTGAGGTATGGCGATCCCATTGCCGAAGCCTGTGGAGCCGAGCTTTTCACGAGCGATCAGCTTTTCGAAGACGTCTTGCATCTCCAGCTCGGGTTTTTGATCGGCAATCAGGTTGGCGACTTTTTCCAAGGCGCGCTTCTTACTGCCACCCGGCACGTTCACCAAGGAACGGCCGGGGGTCAGGATGGTTTCAAGTCGGATCATGGATGAGGGGATCAGCGGGCAGCTGCACCTTGCAGCAGACTTTGCTGTTTTTCCTTGTGTTTTTTCAGTTGGCGGTCGAGCTTGTCGGCCAAGGCATCGATCGCTGCATACATGTCTTCGTGTTCGGCGTTGGCAACCACTTCCGAGCCAGGAATCTGCAGGGTCGCTTCGACCTTCTGCTGCAGCTTCTCGACCTTCATGATGACCTGCACGTTAGTGATCTTGTCGAAGTGACTTTCCACCCGGGCGAGCTTTTCAAGCACGTAATCGCGCAGCGGCTGGGTGACTTCTACATGCTGTCCACTGATATTGACTTGCATACAGCTTCTCCTTTGTTGCCCGTGCATAAAGAGGCAGGTCTTGCACCTGCCCCACAAACGCTGTGGCATATCTCAGGCGCTACATCAGTCGCTTGCGCTCACTCGACGGTGCGATGCCGAGGGACTCGCGGTACTTGGCGACGGTGCGACGGGCTACCTGGATGCCTTGTGCCTCCAGTAAACCAGCGATCTTGCTGTCACTCAATGGCTTTTTCTGATTTTCCGCCGCAACCAGTTTCTTGATGATCGCGCGGATTGCCGTGGACGAGCATTCTCCGCCTTCGGAGGTGCTGACGTGGCTGGAGAAAAAGTATTTCAGTTCGTAGATGCCGCGTGGCGTGTGCATGAACTTCTGGGTGGTCACCCGCGAGATGGTCGACTCGTGCATGCCCACGGCTTCGGCGATGTCATGCAACACCAACGGTTTCATGGCCTCGTCACCGTGGTCGAGGAAGCCGCGCTGATGCTCGACGATCTGCGTGGCGACTTTCATCAGCGTTTCGTTGCGGCTTTGCAGGCTCTTGATGAACCAGCGTGCTTCCTGCAACTGATTGCGCATGAAGGTGTTGTCGGCGCTGGTGTCGGCCCGGCGGACGAAGCCGGCGTATTGCGGATTGACCCGCAGGCGCGGGATCGCTTCCTGGTTCAGCTCGACCAGCCAGCGATCATTGTCCTTGCGGACGATGACATCGGGCACCACGTATTCCGGCTCACTGGACTCGATTTGCGAACCTGGGCGCGGGTTGAGGCTCTGAACCAGCTCGATCACCTGGCGCAGTTCGTCTTCCTTGAGCTTCATGCGGCGCATCAGCTGGCTGTAGTCGCGCCCGCCCAACAGGTCGATGAACTCGCTGACCAGGCGTTTGGCCTCGGCCATCCACGGTGTGTTGGCCGGGAGTTGGCGCAGTTGCAGCAACAGGCACTCGCCCAGGTTGCGTGCGCCGACACCTGCTGGCTCGAACTGCTGGATACGGTGCAGTACCGCTTCGACTTCGTCCAGTTCGATGTCCAGCTCCGGATCGAAACCGGCGCAGATCTCTTCGATCGTGTCTTCCAGGTAGCCCTGGCCGTTGATGCTGTCGATAAGGGTGACGGCGATCAGGCGGTCGGTATCGGACATCGGTGCCAGGTTCAATTGCCACAGCAGGTGGCTTTGCAGGCTTTCGCCGGCGGATGTGCGCGTGGTGAAGTCCCACTCGTCGTCATCGTTGCTCGGCAGGCTGCTCGCGCTGGTCTGGTAGATGTCTTCCCAGGCCGTATCGACCGGAAGCTCATTGGGGATGCGCTCGTTCCACTCACCGTCCTCCAGGTTCTCGGCACTGGCGGTGCTTTCCTGAAAGCTGTTGTCCTGGACTTCGGCGGCCGGTTTGCTCTCGGCGTTATCCGCCATCGGGTCGCTGTTGTCGAAGTCTTCGCCGTCTTCCTGGCGTTCGAGCATCGGATTGGACTCCAGCGCTTCCTGGATTTCCTGCTGAAGGTCCAGGGTAGAGAGCTGGAGTAGGCGGATGGCCTGTTGCAACTGCGGGGTCATCGTCAGTTGCTGGCCCATTTTTAGGACGAGCGATGGTTTCATGGCAGGGGCTAATACCTTGTTCGCCGGCGCGCATGCGCCATCCACTACACGAGGGCGCCGGAGCGCCAATTTCAAGCAAGTTTTATGCCTTAAATTGTAGCGTTTGCCTAGAGCACTGTAACAACTTAAGCCCATTCAAGGCGCTAAATCAGTGCTCCAGGCGCGTCCTGAATCAGAGCCGGAACTCGTGACCCAGGTAAACTTCCTTGACCAGTTCGTTGGCCAGGATGGTCTGCGCGTCGCCCTCGGCGATCAGTTGCCCGTCATTGACGATGTAGGCGGTTTCGCAGATATCCAGGGTTTCACGCACGTTGTGGTCGGTGATCAGTACACCGATACCCTTGGCCTTGAGGTGGTGGATGATCTGCTTGATGTCACCGACCGAAATCGGGTCGACGCCAGCGAAGGGTTCGTCCAGCAGGATGAACTTGGGGGCTGTCGCCAGGGCGCGTGCGATCTCGACCCGGCGACGTTCGCCGCCGGACAGGCTCATGCCGAGGTTGTCGCGGATGTGGCTGATGTGGAACTCCTGCAGCAGGCTCTCCAGCTCCTTGCGACGGCCCTCGCGGTCGAGTTCCTTGCGGGTCTCGAGGATGGCCATGATGTTGTCGGCCACCGACAGCTTGCGGAAGATCGAGGCTTCCTGCGGCAGGTAGCCGATGCCGGCGCGTGCACGCCCATGCATGGGCTGGTGGCTGACATCCAGGTTGTCGATGAGGACGCGCCCCTGGTCGGCCTGTACCAGGCCGACGATCATGTAGAAGCAGGTGGTCTTGCCGGCGCCGTTGGGGCCTAGCAGGCCGACGATCTGACCGCTGTCGATAGACAGGCTGACGTCACGCACGACTTGACGCCCTTTGTAGCTCTTGGCCAGGTGCTGGGCTTTGAGGGTTGCCATTTACTCGGCCTTCTTCTTCGGCTGGATCACCATGTCGATGCGCTGACGTGGCTGAGTCACGTTGCCGCCGCGACCGGCGGTCGCAACCTGGGACTTGGTGTTGTAGACGATCTTTTCGCCTTCGGTGGTGTTGCCTTCGTTTTCGACCTTGGCGCGGTCGGTGAGGATCACTGTGTCCTTCTGCGCCTGATACTGGATGGTCACGGCCCAGCCTTTCATCTTGTCAGGCTTGGCAGCGCTCTGTTGCTGCTCGAAATAAGCCAGGTTGCCCACCGAGGTGACCACGTCGATGTCACCGTTGGCGGCGCGAGTCATGGTCACGGTATTGCCTTTGATCATCATCGAGCCCTGAGTGATGATCACGTCACCGGTGTAGGTGGCTACGCCTTGCTTGTCGTCCAGGTGCGCGTTGTCGGCCTGGATGCGGATAGGCTGGTCACGGTCGGTCGGCAGGGCGAAGGCGCTCGCGCTTCCCAGTGCTGCGCTCAGGCTGAGCAAAAGGGGGAGGGTTTTAACGAGCCTCATACTGTCCTCTTACGTTAGAGAGCAGGTCCATCCTGCCTTCTTTCAAATACGCTTTCATTCCTTTGCCCGTAGTTGTGCCACCGGCGCCGTCGATTCTAACGGCTTGCTCGGTCTGCGCATATTGCTTCTGCGGGAACACGGTCATGCGTGAGCTGGTAATGATGGTTTCACGCTGCTTCTCATCGGTGCGGGCCACGCGCACCTTGTCGATCAGCTCGACCTCGGTGCCGTCCGGGTTGACCTCGGCGCGCACGCTCTGGATGTGCCAGGGGTATTCGGTGCCCCGGTACATGTGCAGGTCGGGCGTGGTCACCAGTGTGACCTCGGTGGCCTTGAGGTGTTCGACCTTGTCGGCGGTCATTTCGTACTGCAGCTTGCCATCTGGCAAGAACTGCACGCTGTGGGCGTTGATCGCATAATAGTCGATCGCGCTTTCGTCGACTTGAGCTACCGGCTTGTCGAGGAAGCTCTCGGGGCTGACATTCCAGTAGCCTATTGCCGCCAGCAGGGCGGCGATCACCGCGAGCAGCGCAATATTGCGGGCTTTCTTGCTGAACATGGGCAACCTACAGGTAGTTGGCGTTGGCAGCGTCCAGGGTGCCCTGGGCCTGCATGATAAGCTCGCAGAACTCGCGAGCGGCACCCTCGCCACCGCGTGCCTGGGTCACGCCGTCGGCGTGCTGGCGAACGAAGGGGGCGGCGTTGGCCACGGCGATACCCAGGCCGACCTTGCGAATGACTGGCAGGTCTGGCAGGTCATCGCCCAGGTACGCGACCTGCTCATAGCTTAGGCCCAGTTCGGCGAGCAGGCCGTCGAGTACCACCAGTTTGTCCTCGCGGCCCTGGAACAGGTGGGGAATGCCGAGGTTTTTCGCGCGACGCTCGACCACCGGGGTCTTGCGCCCGCTGATGATCGCCGTGGTCACCCCCGACGCCATCAGCATCTTGATGCCTTGGCCGTCGAGCGTGTTGAACGTCTTGAATTCGCTGCCATCTTCGAGGAAATAAAGGCGGCCATCGGTGAGCACGCCGTCCACATCGAACACGGCAAGCTTGATGGCCTTGCCGCGCTGCATCAGGTTCTGGGTCATTTGCGTCGTTCTCATTTACATCACGCCTGCGCGCAGCAGGTCGTGCATGTTCAGGGCACCGACCGGGCGGTCGTCCTTGTCCACCACCACCAGGGCGCTGATCTTGTGGTCTTCCATGATCTTCAGGGCTTCGGCGGCGAGCATCTCGGCGCGGGCTGTTTTGCCGTGCACGGTCATGACCTGGTCGATCAGGGTGGTGTGCACGTCGATGTTGCGGTCCAGGCTGCGGCGCAGGTCACCGTCGGTGAAGATGCCGGCCAGCTGGCCGTTCGCTTCGGCGACCACGGTCATGCCCAGGCCTTTGCGGGACATTTCGAGGAGGGCGTCCTTGAGCAGCGTGCCACGTTGTACCTGAGGCAGGTCGGCGCCCGCGTGCATGACGTTCTCGACCTTGAGCAGCAGGCGACGGCCCAGCGCGCCACCGGGGTGCGAGAAGGCGAAATCTTCTGCGGTAAACCCGCGCGCTTCGAGCAGGGCGATGGCCAGGGCGTCGCCCAGCACCAGTGCTGCGGTGGTCGATGAGGTGGGCGCCAGGTTCAGCGGGCACGCCTCATGGGCGACACGCGCGTCGAGGTTGACCTCGGCGGCCTGGGCCAGTGGCGAGTCGGGGTTGCCGGTCATGCTGATGAGCTGGATGCCCAGGCGCTTGATCAGCGGCAGCAAGGTGACGATTTCGGCGGTGCTGCCGGAGTTGGACAGGGCCAGAATGACGTCGCCACGGGTGATCATGCCCATGTCGCCATGGCTGGCTTCGGCAGGATGCACGAAAAACGCCGGCGTGCCGGTGCTGGCCAGGGTTGCGGCGATCTTGTTGCCGATGTGCCCAGACTTGCCCATGCCGACCACAACGACGCGGCCCTTGCTCGCCAGGATCAGCTCGCAGGCCTTGACGAAGTTGGCATCGATGCTGGCCGTCAAACCTTGTACGGCCTCGATTTCCAGGCGCAGGGTGCGCTGGGCGGACTGGATCAGCTCACTGGATTGGCTCATGTCGAAAAGCAATGCCTGATGAAAAGGCGGCGATTATAGCCGCAATGGAAGAAAGCCTCACCCTTTCGATTGTGCAATGAAAAGACGTCGTAGCCTGTCGCTGGCCTGAACGACTCGCGCCATGGCCTTGGGGCCACCCTGTCAGCGGTGCTATAGTTCGCCGCTATTCGGCCTGCCGGGGGCGCGTGTGTCTTCACGATGAGGGCCGGCGTCCATTAGGACATGGCTGTACTAGCAAGGAGTCTAGATGAGTGTGGATAGCGCCTACGCGGTCGAGTTGAAGGGCGTCACCTTCAAGCGCGGTTCGCGCAGCATTTTCAGCAATGTCGACATACGCATTCCGCGTGGCAAGGTCACCGGCATCATGGGGCCGTCCGGGTGCGGCAAGACCACGCTGCTGCGCCTGATGGGCGCGCAGTTGCGTCCGTCCGTTGGTGAAGTCTGGGTCGCCGGGCAGAACCTGCCGAGCCTGTCGCGCAGCGACCTGTTCGATGCGCGCAAGCAGATGGGCGTACTGTTCCAGAGCGGTGCCCTGTTCACCGACCTCGATGTGTTCGAGAACGTCGCTTTCCCGCTGCGCGTGCACACCCAGTTGTCGGACGAGATGATCCGCGACATCGTGTTAATGAAACTGCAGGCCGTGGGTTTGCGCGGTGCCATCGATCTGATGCCCGACGAACTGTCCGGTGGCATGAAGCGGCGCGTGGCGTTGGCCCGGGCGATTGCGCTCGATCCGCAGATACTGATGTATGACGAGCCGTTCGTCGGCCAGGACCCGATCGCCATGGGGGTACTGGTGCGCCTGATCCGGTTGCTCAATGACGCGCTGGGTATCACCAGCATCGTGGTATCCCACGACCTGGCCGAAACCGCCAGCATCGCCGACTACATCTACGTGGTCGGTGACGGCCAGGTACTGGGCCAGGGTACGCCCGATGAGCTGATGGGCTCGGACAATCCACGCATTCGCCAGTTCATGAAGGGCGATCCGGACGGCCCTGTGCCATTCCATTTCCCTGCGCCAGACTACCGCGCCGATTTGTTGGGGGCGCGTTGATGCGCAGAAAATCCTTGCTTGAACGTATCCGCCTGTTCGGCCGCTCGGCGATCGACGTGTTGGCCGTGCTCGGGCGTTCCTGCCTGTTCCTGTTCCATGCACTGGTCGGTCGTGGCGGCATCGGCGGCGGCTTCCAGCTGCTGACCAAGCAGCTGTACTCGGTGGGCGTGCTGTCGCTGGCGATCGTCGCGGTGTCCGGTGTGTTCATCGGCATGGTGCTGGCACTGCAGGGGTACAGCATCCTGACCAAGTACGGCTCGGAGCAGGCGGTGGGGCAGATGGTCGCCCTGACCCTGCTGCGCGAGCTGGGGCCGGTGGTCACTGCCTTGCTGTTCGCCGGCCGGGCAGGTTCGGCGCTGACCGCCGAAATCGGCAACATGAAGTCCACCGAGCAGCTGTCGAGCCTCGAAATGATCGGTGTCGACCCGCTCAAGTACATCGTTGCGCCGCGCCTTTGGGCCGGTTTCATTTCGTTGCCGCTGCTGGCGCTGATCTTCAGCGTGGTCGGCATCTGGGGCGGCTCGTGGGTCGCTGTGGACTGGCTGGGCGTCTACGAAGGCTCGTTCTGGGCCAACATGCAGAACAGCGTTTCCTTTACCGATGACGTGCTCAACGGGCTGGTCAAGAGCCTGGTGTTCGCCTTCGTCACGACCTGGATCGCCGTATTCCAAGGGTATGACTGCGAGCCCACCTCAGAAGGGATCAGCCGTGCCACCACCAAGACCGTGGTTTATGCCTCGTTGGCTGTCCTGGGTCTGGACTTTATTCTGACCGCCTTGATGTTTGGAGATTTCTGATGCAAAACCGCACCCTGGAAATCGGTGTCGGCCTGTTCCTTTTGGCCGGGATCCTGGCGTTGCTGCTGCTGGCCCTGCGTGTCAGCGGGCTATCGGCCAGCCCGAGCAGCGATACCTACAAAGTTTACGCCTACTTCGACAATATCGCCGGTTTGACGGTCAGAGCTAAAGTGACCATGGCGGGTGTGACGATCGGCAAGGTCACCGCCATCGATCTGGACCGTGATTCCTACACTGGCCGGGTGACCCTGCAGTTGGACAGCAAAGTCGACAACCTGCCGACAGACTCCACTGCTTCGATCCTGACCGCCGGTCTGCTTGGCGAGAAATACATCGGTATCAGTGTCGGCGGCGAGGAAGAGGTGCTCAAGGATGGCGCAACCATCCATGACACCCAGTCGGCGCTGGTGCTGGAAGATCTGATTGGCAAGTTCCTGCTCAACACCGTGAGCAAGGAACCGAAAGAAGCACAACCGGCTAATTAAGGAGTTTCCATGATTTCGATCCTGCGACGTGGCCTGCTGGTCCTGCTGGCGGCCTTCCCTCTGCTGGCATTGGCAGCGCCCGGGCAGTCTCCGCACGAGGTGGTGCAGGGCACGACCAACGAATTGCTGGGTGACCTCAAATCCAACAAGGAGCAGTACAAGTCCAACCCGCAGGCCTTCTACGATGCGCTCAATCGCATCCTGGGCCCGGTGGTCGATGCCGACGGCATCTCGAAAAGCATCATGACCGTGAAGTACTCGCGCAAGGCCACGCCTGAGCAGATGCAGCGCTTTCAGGAAAACTTCAAGCGCAGCCTGATGCAGTTCTATGGCAACGCCCTGCTGGAGTACAACAACCAGGGCATTACCGTCGACCCGGCCCAGGCCGATAACGGCAAGCGTGCCAGCGTTGGCATGAAGGTGACTGGCAACAACGGCGCCGTATACCCGGTGCAGTACACCCTGGAAAACCACGGTGGCGAGTGGAAGGTACGTAACGTCATCGTCAACGGTATCAACGTCGGCAAGCTGTTCCGCGACCAGTTCGCCGACGCCATGCAGCGCAACGGCAACGACCTGGACAAGACCATCGACGGCTGGGCCGGCGAAGTGGCCAAGGCCAAGGAAGCTGCCGACTCTTCGCCCGAAAAGGCCGTTAAATGAGTGAGGGTGGCGTGAGCATGGCCGAGCCGGGCGTGTTGCGCCTGGTCGGTGTACTGGATTACCGCAGCGGCCCCGCCTTGCGCAAGCAAGGCAAGGCGTTGATCGAGGCTTCCCGCGAGCCACGCCTTATCATCGATTGCACCGCGGTGGAAAAATCTTCCAGTGTCGGCCTGTCGCTGCTCCTGGCGTTCATCCGCGATGGCCAAGCCGGCGGCAAGGCCTGTGAGGTACGCGGGATGCCCGACGACATGCGGGAAATCGCCGAGGTCTATGACCTCGATGAAGTGCTGGCGAGCTGATGGCTTGCCACTGATGGAGGCCCCTCGGTCAGCGCACGCCCTCGGTGGGCTTCGCAGGCGAGGGGCTTTTTTGTATGATGGCCGACCCGTGCGCATCGGGCGCCGATTGAGGTTGAGCATGCAGGCCGTAGAAGTTAAGAGCTTCCTTGAAGAAAAATTGCCGGGATCCCGGGTCGAAGTTGAAGGCGAAGGCTGCAACTTCCAGTTGAACGTGATCAGCGACGAGTTGGCTGGCCTGAGCCCGGTCAAGCGTCAGCAGGCGATCTATGCTCACCTTAATCCCTGGATCGCCAACGGTAGCATCCATGCAGTAACCATGAAATTTTTCAGCAGCGCAGCCTGGGCTGAGCGCACCTGAGCCAACTTGGCGGCGAGACTCCAATGGACAAACTGATTATTACTGGCGGCGCTCGCCTTGACGGCGAGATCCGCATTTCGGGCGCGAAGAACGCGGCCCTGCCGATTCTGGCGGCGACGCTGCTGGCTGACGGCCCGGTCACCGTGGGCAACCTGCCACACCTGCACGACATCACCACCATGATCGAGCTGTTCGGCCGCATGGGCATCGAGCCTGTGATCGACGAAAAGCTGGCGGTGGAAATCGACCCACGTACCATCAAGACCCTGGTCGCGCCGTACGAGCTGGTCAAGACCATGCGCGCCTCGATCCTGGTGCTTGGCCCGATGGTTGCCCGGTTCGGCGAGGCCGAAGTAGCCCTGCCAGGCGGTTGCGCTATTGGTTCGCGGCCGGTCGACCTGCACATCCGCGGCCTGGAGGCCATGGGTGCCAAGATCGAAGTCGAAGGCGGCTACATCAAGGCCAAGGCGCCTGAAGGTGGCCTGCGCGGCGCGCACTTCTTCTTCGATACCGTCAGCGTGACCGGTACCGAAAACATCATGATGGCTGCTGCCCTGGCCAAGGGCCGCAGTGTGCTGCAGAACGCCGCACGCGAGCCGGAGGTGGTCGACCTGGCCAACTTCATCAACGCCATGGGCGGCAAAGTGCAAGGCGCTGGCACCGACACCATCACCATCGATGGCGTCGAGCGTTTGCATTCGGCCAACTACCGTGTGATGCCCGACCGTATCGAGACTGGTACTTACCTGGTCGCTGCGGCCGTCACCGGTGGCCGTGTCAAGGTCAAGGACACCGACCCGACCATCCTTGAAGCCGTGCTGGAAAAGCTCAAGGAAGCCGGTGCCGACCTGACCACCGGCGAGGACTGGATCGAGCTGAACATGCATGGCAAGCGGCCCAAAGCCGTCAACCTGCGTACCGCCCCGTACCCGGCGTTCCCGACCGACATGCAGGCGCAGTTCATCTCGCTCAACGCTATCGCCGAAGGCACCGGCGCGGTCATCGAGACGATCTTCGAGAACCGCTTCATGCACGTGTACGAAATGCACCGCATGGGCGCGCAGATCCAGGTCGAGGGCAATACCGCCATCGTGACCGGCGTGCCGGCACTCAAGGGTGCCCCGGTCATGGCCACCGACCTGCGTGCTTCTGCCAGCCTGGTGCTGTCAGCGCTGGTCGCCGAAGGCGATACCCTGATCGATCGCATTTATCACATCGACCGTGGTTACGAGTGCATCGAAGAGAAACTGCAGATGCTGGGTGCGAAGATCCGTCGCGTACCGGGCTAATGCCTCGTCGGCGCAAGGATGCGCCCATTGAATTGAACACGGCCGGGTCGATGACCGGGCCGGTTGTAGCCGCTTAAGGACCGACGTTCCAATGTTGACCATCGCGCTTTCCAAAGGCCGCATCCTCGACGATACCCTGCCGTTGCTGGCCGAGGCCGGTATCGTGCCGACCGAGAATCCGGACAAGAGCCGTAAGCTGATCATTCCCACCACCCAGGACGACGTACGGCTGCTGATCGTGCGCGCCACCGACGTGCCGACTTACGTCGAGCATGGTGCCGCCGACCTCGGTGTGGCGGGCAAGGACGTGCTGATGGAGTACGGCGGCCAGGGCCTGTATGAGCCGCTGGACCTGCAGATCGCCCGCTGCAAGCTGATGACCGCAGGCGTGGTCGGTGCGCCCGAGCCCAAGGGCCGCCTGCGCGTTGCAACCAAGTTCGTCAACGTAGCCAAGCGCTATTACGCCGAGCAAGGTCGCCAGGTCGACATCATCAAGCTGTACGGTTCGATGGAACTGGCGCCGCTGATCAACCTCGCCGACAAGATCATCGACGTCGTCGACACCGGCAACACGCTGCGCGCCAACGGCCTGGAGCCCCAGGACCTGATCGCCACGATCAGCTCGCGCCTGGTGGTCAACAAGGCGTCCATGAAGATGCAGCACGCCCGCATCCATAGCCTGATCGACACCCTGCGTCAAGCTGTCGAATCGCGACACCGCGGCTGACTCGAACGCGCGACCTCTGCTGTCGCGCCCGTCTATCCGCGTCATAGCCACTTTTCTCGGGTGCCCGCGCGGATGGACTGGTAGCCTAGGGCGCCTGAGCATTCGCTAATAATCGAGGCCCTCGCCATGACCGTGTCCACTGCAATTGCCCGTCTCAACGCCGCTGATCCGGATTTCGCCCGACATCTGGATCATCTGCTGAGCTGGGAAAGTGTGTCCGATGACGCGGTCAACCAGCGCGTGCTCGACATCATCAAGGCCGTGCGTGAGCGCGGCGATGCGGCGCTGGTGGAATTCACCCAGCGTTTCGACGGCGTTGCCGCCAACAGCATCGATGACCTGATCCTGGGTCGCGAGCGCCTGGAACTGGCCCTGACCCGCATTACCGACGCCCAGCGTACAGCCCTTGAGAAAGCCGCCGAGCGCGTGCGTATCTACCACGAGCGGCAGAAGCAGGACTCCTGGCAGTACACCGAGGCCGACGGTACCGTATTGGGTCAGAAGGTGACCCCGCTCGATCGCGCCGGCTTGTATGTACCTGGCGGTAAAGCGTCCTACCCCTCGTCGGTACTGATGAACGCCATCCCGGCCAAGGTCGCAGGTGTGGCTGAAGTGGTCATGGTGGTGCCGACGCCGCGCGGTGAAGTCAACGAGCTGGTACTGGCTGCTGCCTGCATTGCGGGTGTCGACCGCGTGTTCACCGTGGGTGGTGCTCAAGCAGTCGCGGCCCTGGCCTATGGCACCGAGAGCGTGCCCCAGGTGGACAAGATCGTCGGCCCAGGCAACATCTACGTGGCCACCGCCAAGCGTCATGTGTTTGGCCAGGTCGGTATCGACATGATCGCCGGCCCTTCGGAAATCCTCGTGGTGTGTGACGGCCAGACGGACCCCGACTGGATCGCCATGGACCTGTTCTCCCAGGCCGAACACGACGAAGACGCCCAGGCCATCCTGGTCAGCCCGGATGCCGAGTTCCTCGACCGTGTGGCCGCCAGTATCGACAAGCTGATGCCAACCATGGAGCGCGCCGAGATCATCGAGAAATCGATCAATGGCCGGGGCGCGTTGATCCAGGTGCGCGACATGCAGCAAGCCATCGAGGTGGCCAATCGTATCGCCCCTGAACACCTGGAACTGTCGGTCGCCGATCCGCAGGCCTGGCTGGGGCAGATCCGTCACGCCGGCGCTATCTTCATGGGCCGCCACACCAGCGAGGCGCTCGGCGACTACTGCGCCGGCCCCAACCATGTGCTGCCGACGTCCGGTACCGCGCGTTTCTCGTCGCCACTGGGTGTTTATGACTTCCAGAAGCGTTCGTCGATCATCTTCTGCTCCGAGCAGGGCGCTTCCGAGCTGGGCCACACCGCCTCGGTCCTGGCCCGTGGCGAGTCCCTGACCGCCCACGCCCGCAGCGCCGAATACCGTATCCTGACCCAAGACAAGGGGAACTGAGCATGAGTCGATTCTGGAGCCCCTTCGTCAAGGACCTGGTGCCTTACGTCCCCGGTGAGCAGCCCAAGCTGGCCCGGTTGGTCAAGCTCAACACCAACGAAAACCCCTATGGGCCGTCGCCCAAGGCCCTGGAGGCCATGCGCGGCGAGCTGAACGACAACCTGCGCTTGTACCCGGACCCCAATGGTGACCGGCTCAAGCAGGCGGTGGCCGAGTATTACAGCGTTACCACTGGGCAGGTGTTCGTGGGCAACGGCTCGGACGAGGTGCTGGCGCACATTTTCCACGGCCTGTTCCAGCACGGCGGCCCGCTGTTGTTCCCGGACATCAGCTACAGCTTTTACCCCGTGTACTGCGGCCTGTATGGCATCCCGTTCGAGCCTGTGGCGCTGGATGACCAGTTCCAGATCCGTGTCGAGGACTACCAAAAGCCCAATGCCGGGATCATCTTCCCCAACCCGAATGCGCCGACTGGTTGCCTGTTGCCGCTGCAGGCAATCGAGCAGTTGTTGCAGGCCAACCGCGACTCGGTGGTGGTGGTGGATGAAGCCTATATCGACTTTGGTGGCCAGACGGCGATCAGCCTGGTTAACCGCTACGACAACCTGCTGGTGACCCAGACCTTGTCCAAGTCGCGCTCGCTGGCCGGCCTGCGGGTCGGCCTGGCGGTAGGGCACCCAGACCTCATCGAGGCGCTGGAGCGGATCAAGAACAGCTTCAACTCCTACCCGCTGGACCGCATGGCGATCGTCGGCGCTGCTGCAGCGTTCGAGGACCAGGCGTACTTCGAAGACACCTGCCGCAAGGTGATCGAAAGCCGTGAGGCACTGGTTGAACAGTTGACTGCCAAGGGCTTCGAGGTGCTGCCATCGGCGGCTAATTTCATCTTCGCCCGCCACCCGCAGGAGGATGCGGCGCAGCTGGCGGCGCGCCTGCGTGAGCAAGGTGTGATTGTGCGCCACTTCAAACAACAGCGGATTGCTCAGTTCCTGCGTATCACCATCGGTACGCCAGACATGAACCAAGCGCTGATCGACGCGTTGAACTGATACCCAAAGGGGCCGCACTGCGGCCCCTTTGGTTTGGCCGGCGCGCTGATTTGATCTGCTATCCACGCTGGCTTAACATACGCAAATTCGTCGGATGATTGGTTGAATAGCATGGGCAATGAATTGGCCAAGCGATCCTTGGTCGAGCTCGCGGTGGAGCGCATGCGTGAGCGCATTCTCCAAGGTGACTGGCGAGTAGGGCAGCGTTTGCCGACCGAGCCGGAGCTGGCCCTGGAATTGGGCATCAGCCGCAATACCGTGCGTGAGGCCATGCGCGTGCTCGCCTTCAGTGGGCTGGTGGAAATCCGCCAGGGCGACGGCAGTTACCTGCGTACCTGCCTGGACCCACTGCAGGCGGTCCAGGCAATGTCGCGCTGCACGCTGGAGCAGGCGAGGGAAACGCGGCACATCCTGGAAACCGAGGCGATAGGCTTGGCAGCACTGCGCCGCACCGACGACGACTTGCGTGCCTTGCGCATCGCGTTGCAGGGCAGCGCCGAACATTTTCATGGTGATGTGGATGCTTATGTCAGTTGCGACCTGGCGTTTCATCAACGCCTTATCGACGCTGCTCACAACCCGGCGCTAAGCGAGCTGTATCGCTATTTCTCGGGTGTCGTGGCTGCCGCGTTGCAGCACAACATGGCCACTGTCCCGCGCTGCCAGGCCACCTTCGATCTGCATGGGCAGATCCTCGACGCCATCGAACAACGCGATCCGGAGCGGGCCAAGTGCCTGAGCCGGACCCTCATCGAATCCTGACCACGAGAAGGCCATGGCTGAACCAATGACCCGTGACACACCTGCCCGCGAGCGCGAGCTGGATGAACTGCTGATCGATGCCGAAGCCGATGATGCGCAAGTGCAGGGCCAGCCTGTGGTACTGCAGCGGCCCTGGTTGCTGTTGTTGGGCCTGGTACTGGTTGCCTTGAACCTGCGCCCGGCGCTGTCCAGCATGGCCCCGGTACTTGGCCTGGTCAGTGAAAGCCTTGGCCTCAGTGCCTCTGAAGCGGGGCTGCTGACGACCCTGCCAGTGCTCTGCCTGGGGCTGTTCGCGCCCCTTGCACCGCTGCTTGCGCGGCGCTGGGGCAGCGAGCGGGTGATCCTCGGCATCTTGCTGACGCTGGCGCTGGGCATCGTGCTGCGCAGTGCGTTGGGTACCACCGGGGTATTTCTTGGCAGCATCATGGCCGGCGCCAGCATTGGCATCATCGGCGTGCTGTTGCCTGGTATCGTCAAGCGTGATTTTCCCAGCCACGCCGGCACCTTGACGGGGGTCTACACCATGGCCCTTTGTCTGGGCGCAGCCATGGCGGCAGGCGCCACGGTACCGCTGACCGAGCATTTGCATGGCAGTTGGGCCTTGGGCCTGGGTTTCTGGATGATCCCGGCATTGCTGGCCATGCTGGTCTGGTTGCCCCAGGCGCGCCAAGGGCACGGCATGCACAAGGTGGCTTACCGGGTGAAAGGGCTATGGCGTGATCCGCTGGCCTGGCAGGTAACCCTGTACATGGGCCTGCAGTCATCGCTGGCGTACATCGTGTTCGGCTGGTTGCCCTCTATCCTCATCGGCCGTGGCCTGAGCCCGACCGAGGCGGGCCTGGTGCTCTCCGGTTCGGTGATCGTGCAACTGGTCAGCTCGCTGAGTGCGCCCTGGCTGGCCACACGGGGCAAAGACCAGCGGTTGGCAATCGTACTGGTCATGCTCATCACCCTCGCCGGCCTGTTCGGTTGCCTGTATGCGCCGCTGTCTGGCCTGTGGGGTTGGGCGGTGCTGCTGGGGCTGGGGCAGGGCGGTACGTTTGCCTTGGCGCTGACGCTGATCGTGCTGCGCTCCAAAGACGCTCACGTGGCGGCCAACCTGTCGAGCATGGCCCAGGGCGTGGGCTATACCCTTGCCTCGATGGGCCCCTTTGCCGTGGGGTTGGTGCATGACATGACGGGCGGCTGGGCCGCCGTGGGCTGGATCTTTGCCGTGCTGGGCGTGGGTGCCATCGTGTTCGGCCTTGGGGCGGGGCGGGCGCGGCATGTCAACGTGAGCAGCGAAAGGCTTTGAGGCGGGCAGTGATCCAGCCTGCATTCACGTTGCAAATGGGCATGGCATTGCCGCTGCCCACAGATTATCGTGCAGCTTTCCATTCCCAGGACGGGCCTGCCCATGAGCGACGCCAACCGTGACCTGATCACCCGCTTCTATCAAGCTTTCCAGCGCCTGGACGCTGAAGCGATGGTAGCTTGCTACAGCGAGGACATTGTCTTCAGTGACCCGGTTTTCGGTACCCTGCGCGGCCGTGATGCCGGTGACATGTGGCGGATGCTCACCACACGGGCCAAGGATTTCTCTCTGACATTCGACCATGTCCGCGCAGACGAGCGCAGCGCCTGCGCACATTGGGTGGCGACGTACCTGTTCAGCCAGACTGGCCGTACCGTGGTCAACGATATTCAGGCGCGCTTCGTCATCCGCGACGGGTTGATCTGCCAGCACGACGACAGCTTCGACCTGTGGCGCTGGTCGCGTCAGGCGTTGGGTGCCCCCGGTGTGTTGCTGGGGTGGTCGCCCATGCTGCAGAACAAAGTGCGCCAGCAGGCATTCAAAGGGCTGCGTGCGTTTCAGCAGGCGAACTGAGCGGTTAAGCTGTGCGCTTCGCAGCCAGGCACAAGCATCGTGAGCGACGTATCGGAAAAACCCATCTGCAAACCTTGGTATGTCTACCTGGTGCGGGCTGCCAATGGTTCGCTGTACTGCGGCGTCAGTGATGATCCGCAGCGGCGTTTCGTGGCGCATCAGAAGGGGCAGGGGGCGCGGTATTTCAAGACCAGCCCGGCACAGGCGCTGGTCTACGTCGAGCAATGGCCCGACAAGGGCGAGGCATTGCGCCAGGAGCGCCTGGTGAAGAAGTTGCGCAAGGCAGCCAAGGAGGCGTTGGTCGCCTCCTATGCCAACGGTTGATCAGTCCTTGCGGCGCTTGAGCTGGTCCACCAGCTGCGTCGGCAGGCCTTTGATGATCAGTGTACCCGCCGCCTCGTCATACTCCACCTTGTCCCCCAGCAGATGCGCTTCGAAGCTGATCGACAGGCCTTCGGCACGCCCGGTGAAGCGGCGGAACTGATTGAGGGTACGTTTGTCCGCCGGGATCTCTGGCGACAGGCCGTAGTCCTTGTTGCGGATATGGTCGTAGAAGGCCTTGGGGCGGTCTTCGTCGATCAGGCTGGACAGCTCTTCCAAGGTTACCGGCTCGCCCAGTTTGGTCTGGGTGGTGGCGTAGTCGACCAGGGTCTGGGTCTTTTCGCGTGCGGCTTCTTCCGGCAGGTCCTCGCTTTCAACGAAGTCGCTGAACGCCTTGAGCAGGGTACGGGTTTCGCCTGGGCCGTCGACGCCTTCCTGGCAGCCGATGAAGTCACGGAAGTAATCCGAAACCTTCTTGCCATTCTTGCCCTTGATGAACGAGATGTACTGCTTGGAGTTCTGGTTGTTCTTCCACTCCGACAAGTTGATACGTGCCGCCAGGTGCAATTGGCCCAGGTCCAGGTGCCGCGAAGGCGTCACATCCAGCTCGGCATTCACCGCCACGCCTTCGCTGTGGTGCAGCAGAGCGATGGCCAGGTAGTCGGTCATGCCTTGCTGGTAGTGGGCGAACAGGATGTGGCCGCCAGTGGACAGGTTGGATTCTTCCATCAGTTTTTGCAGATGCTCAACGGCAACGCGGCTGAAGGCGGCAAAGTCCTTTTCTTCTTCCAGGTACTGCTTGAGCCAGCCGCTCAGCGGGTAGGCGCCGGATTCACCGTGGAAGAAGCCCCAGGCTTTGCCCTGCTTGGCGTTGTAGCTGTCGTTGAGGTCGGCCAGCAGGTTTTCGATAGCGTCCGATGCACCCAGCTCGGTATCCCGTGCGTGGAGCACGGCGGGGCTGCCATCGGGCTTCTTGTCGATCAGGTGAACGATGCAATGACGGATTGGCATGGAATTCTCGGTCAGTCGTGGGCGGCCAGGCGCCGCGCTGCAAAAGTGGGGAAGTTTACCGCAGACGGCAGGTGATGCAGTGGCCGGATGTTGGCAGAAATGCCGGTTGTTGTTTTTTTGTTCAATTTTTAGCGAATTTGGCTAAAACCCCCGAAAAACCTGCACTAAATTGAAGCGAGCAGCGGATATTTATCCATTCCTGTGGTAGCTTTGCGCGGTCTTGCGCACCTCGGGTGGCGCATTGCTGGCAGCGCACTTGCGCCGTGTCGAACCAAACGCCGATTTGTGCATCTACATGCCCGATTGGCGCGGCCCTCCAGACTTCAGGGGCTGGCCCGATAACGTCGTAGAGCGCTGCATAACCACTGAATTTGATAGGGAAGGAACACCACCATGGCATTGACCAAAGACCAACTGATTGCCGATATCGCCGAGTCGATCGCTCAGCCGAAAGCCACCGCCAAAAACGCTCTGGAGCAACTGGGCCAGATCGTTGCCGACCAGCTGGAAAACGGCGCTGAAATCACTCTGCCAGGCATCGGCAAGCTGAAAGTCTCCGAGCGTCCTGCCCGTACCGGCCGCAACCCTTCGACTGGCGCCGCCATCGAAATCGCTGCCAAGAAAGTCGTCAAGTTCGTGCCGGCCAAGTCGCTGACCGACGCTATCAACAAGTAATTCGTTGATGCATTGACGAAACCGCGCCCGGCTTGCCCGGGCGCGGTTTTTTCATGCCTGTGATTTGCGTCGGGCATTCCAGGCCTGGCGTTGGCCATGGTCGTGGAAGCTCCACGCAACCATACGGCTTTGTTTCTGCCCCTGGCCCATCTCAACGATGCGTACGGCCTTGGCCCCGGCTTTTTTCAGCGCCGCTTCGATGCCCGGCAGGTTGCTGGCCTTGGACACCAGGCTGGTGAACCACAATACCTGCAAGGCGTACTGCACGCTTTCGCCTACCAGCTGGCTGACGAAGCGGATCTCGCCACCTTCACACCACAGCTCGTTGTTCTGCCCGCCGAAGTTGAGCACGGGCAGCTTGCGCTTGGGGTCCTGTTTACCGAGGTTCTTCCACTTGCGCTGGCTACCGCGGGTGGCTTCGTCGCGGGAGGCGTGGAAGGGCGGGTTGCACAAGGTCAGGTCGAAGCGTTCGTCTTCCTCCAGCAGGCCGCCGAGAATGAGCTTGGGATCGTTCTGTTGGCGCAGTGCGATGGCCTTGCTCAGCGTGTTGGCCTGAACGATGGCCTTGGCCGAGGCCAGTGCCACTGGGTCGATGTCCGAGCCAAGGAAACGCCAGCGGTAATCGCTGTGGCCGAGCAGCGGGTAGATGCAGTTGGCACCCACGCCAATGTCCAGGGCGCGCACCTGAGCGCCTTTGGGCACTTCACCTGCGTTGTCCTCGGCCAGCAGGTCGGCGGCGACGTGAATGTAGTCGGCGCGGCCCGGTATCGGCGGGCACAGGTAATCGGCGGGAATGTCCCAGTGCTGGATGCCGTACTGGGCCTTGAGCAAGGCGCGGTTGAACACCCGCACGGCTTCGGGGTTGGCGAAGTCGATGCTGGGTTTACCGTGAGGGTTGGTGATGGTGAAGCGAGCCAGGTCCGGGTGGGCCTTGATCAGGCTGGGGAAGTCGTAGCGCCCCTGATGGCGGTTGCGCGGGTGCAGGGTGGGTTTCTGGGTCATGGTGGGTGTCCTGAAAAAGCATCGCCGGCAAGCCGGCTCCCCCAGGTACACCACTGTACGTGTTGGAGCCGGCATGCCGGCGATGGGCTGCCACAGCAGCCCGCGATGGCTTCACTTTAGGTTACAGCGCAGCGATCCGCGCATGCTGTTCGGTGAAGTTGGCCAGGGCCTGCTCGGCCTCTGCCAGCTTGGCGCGCTCCTTCTCGATCACCGCAGGCGGTGCCTTGTCGACGAAGGCAGCATTCGACAGCTTGCCGCCGACGCGTTGCACTTCACCTTGCAGGCGCTGGATTTCCTTGTTCAGGCGAGCCAGCTCGGCGTCTTTGTCGATCAGGCCAGCCATCGGTACCAGCACCTGCAGATCGCCCACCAGTGCAGTGGCCGACAGCGGCGCTTCTTCAGCCTCGCCGAGCACGGTGAACGACTCGACCTTGGCCAGCTTCTTGAGCAGGGCTTCGTTTTCCTGCAGGCGGCGCTGGTCGTCGGCGTTGGCGTTCTTCAGGAACAGTGGCAGGGGCTTGCCCGGGCCGATGTTCATTTCGGCGCGGATGTTACGCAGGCCGACCATCAGTTCCTTGAGCCATTCGATATCGCCTTCGGCGGCGGCATCGATGCGGCTTTCGTTGGCCACTGGCCACGGCTGCAGCATGATGGTCTTGCCGTTGATGCCTGCCAGCGGCGCGATGCGCTGCCAGATTTCTTCGGTGATGAACGGCATGAACGGATGAGCCAGGCGCAGCGCCACTTCCAGCACGCGCACCAAGGTGCGACGGGTGCCGCGGGCGCGCTCTACCGGAGCGTTTTCGTCCCACAGTACCGGCTTGGACAGTTCCAGGTACCAGTCGCAGTACTGGTTCCAGATGAACTCGTACAGGGCTTGGCTGGCCAGGTCGAAACGGAACTGCTCGAGCTGGCGGGTCACTTCGGCTTCGGTGCGTTGCAGCTGCGAGATGATCCAGCGGTCGGCAAGCGACAGCTCGCAGGCTTCGCCGTTCTGCCCGCAGTCCTCGCCTTTGTCCAGCACATAGCGGGCGGCGTTCCAGATCTTGTTGCAGAAGTTGCGATAGCCTTCGACGCGGCCCATGTCGAACTTGATGTCGCGGCCAGTGGAGGCCAGCGAGCAGAAGGTGAAGCGCAGGGCGTCGGTGCCGTAGCTGGCGATGCCCTCGGGGAACTCGGCTTTGGTCTGCTTGGCGATCTTCTCGGCCAGCTTGGGCTGCATCATGCCGCTGGTGCGTTTTTCCAGCAGGGCGTCCAGGGTGATGCCGTCAACGATGTCCAGTGGGTCGAGCACGTTGCCCTTGGACTTGGACATCTTCTGGCCCTGGCCGTCACGTACCAGGCCGTGCACATACACGGTCTTGAACGGGACCTGCGGGGTGCCATCCTCGTTCTTGATCAGGTGCATGGTCAGCATGATCATCCGGGCAACCCAGAAGAAGATGATGTCAAAGCCAGTGACCAGCACGTCGGTGGAGTGGAATTTCTTGAGGAATTCGGTCTGTTCCGGCCAGCCCAGGGTGGAGAAGGTCCACAGGCCCGAGCTGAACCAGGTGTCGAGCACGTCGTCGTCCTGGCGCAGTACCACGTCGGCGCCCAGGTTGTGCTTGGTGCGCACTTCGGCTTCGTTGCGGCCGACATAGACCTGGCCGGCCTCGTCGTACCACGCCGGGATCCGGTGGCCCCACCACAGCTGACGGCTGATGCACCAATCCTGGATGTCGCGCATCCAGGAGAAATACATGTTTTCGTACTGCTTGGGCACGAACTGGATGCGGCCATCTTCAACGGCGGCAATCGCAGGTTCGGCCAACGGCTTGGTGGAAACGTACCACTGGTCGGTCAGCCACGGCTCGATGATGGTGCCGGAGCGGTCGCCTTTGGGGACTTTCAGCGCATGGTCGTCGATGCTGACCAGCAGGCCCTGAGCGTCCAGGTCGGCGACGATCTGCTTGCGCGCGACGAACCGGTCCAGGCCTGCGTACTGGGCGGGCAGGCGGGTGTCCGCCTGCTCATTGACGCTGCCATCGAGGTTGAAAGCCTGGGCGGCGGGCAGCACCAGGGCGTTCTTGTCGAAGATGTTGAGCAGCGGCAGGTTGTGGCGCTTGCCGACTTCATAGTCATTGAAGTCGTGGGCCGGGGTGATCTTCACGCAGCCAGTGCCGAACTCGGGGTCGCAGTAGTCATCGGCGATGATCGGGATGCGGCGGCCGACCAGCGGCAATTCGACGAACTTGCCGATCAGGGCCTGGTAGCGCTCATCGTTCGGGTTGACCGCTACCGCCGCATCGCCCAGCAGGGTTTCCGGGCGAGTGGTGGCGACCACCAGGTAATCCTGGCCATCGGCAGTCCTGGCGCCGTCGGCCAGCGGGTAACGCAGGTTCCACAGGTGGCCTTTCTCGTCATGGTTTTCCACTTCGAGGTCGGAGATGGCCGTGTGCAGCTTGGTGTCCCAGTTGACCAGGCGCTTGCCACGGTAGATCAGGCCGTCTTCATGCAGGCGTACGAAGGCTTCCTTGACCGCTTCGGACAGGCCGTCATCCATGGTGAAGCGTTCGCGGCTCCAGTCCACCGACGAGCCCAGGCGACGGATCTGCCGGCTGATATTGCCGCCGGACTGCTCTTTCCATTCCCAGACCTTGTCCAGGAAGGCTTCACGGCCGAGGTCGTGACGGTTCTGGCCCTTGGCTTCGAGCTGGCGCTCGACCAGCATCTGGGTGGCGATACCGGCGTGGTCGGTACCTGGCTGCCACAGGGTGTCGCGGCCTTGCATGCGACGGAAACGGATCAGAGCGTCCATGATCGCGTTGTTGAAACCGTGGCCCATGTGCAGGCTGCCCGTCACGTTCGGTGGCGGGATCATGATGGTGTAGGACTCACCTGCACCTTGTGGAGCGAAATAGTTCTCGGACTCCCAGGTGTTGTACCAGGAAGTTTCGATGGCGTGCGGCTGGTAGGTCTTATCCATGCGCGGCGGGACCCTGTGCATTTATTCGGGAAAGCCGGGAAGTATAACGGAGCTGCGAGCTTCAAGCGACAAGCTGCAAGACCTATGGGCACTCTTCACGGGGTAAACCCGCGAAGAATCCGCCGCGTTTGGCAAGGCTTACTCAGAGCGCTTGATCAGCCGCTCGATACGCGCATCGAGCCGGCGCTTGATCTCGGTTTCGATATGCGGGGTGAAGTCGTTGATCACGTCCTGCATGATCAATTGCGCTGCGGCGCGCAGCTCGGCTTCCAGGTGCAGCAGGGTGTCCTGGCGGCGGGTCTGCGGGTTTTCTTCGGGGTCCGCTTCGGCCGGTGCGGCAGCCGCCTCAGGTGCTGGCAGGGTGTTGCCGGCCGGGGTATCGAGCAGCAGCGGAATCTGCTCCACCGTCTCGGTGAGCAGCGGTGGTTGCAGGTCGGCGTCGCCCAGCAGCTGGCGAATCGACTCGAGGTCGTCAAGCAGGTGGGCGGAATCGGGTAGGGCGGAAGGCTTGTCCATCGTCGTCAAAGTCGCTGTAAGCGGTGGTCTTGCAGAGCATAGCCCTGTTCGCGGTAGAAACGGAATCGTTCGCGGGCCGATTGGCGGATATCCGCTTGCTCGACGACGATTTCGGCAACCCGCTCGAATTGCCCGACAAAGCCGGGCACAGCAGCGCCCAGGTTTATCAGCAGATCCCGGTGCTCGCCGGCGTTGTCGGCCAGACCCAAGGCCACGGTGGCGTCAGCGTGGGCCTCTGCCAGGTCGTGGGGTACGAACGCTTCGCCTTTGAACTGCCACAGGCGTTGGTCCAGCTCGCTGCGCTGTTCGGCATCCTGGCAATGCAGGTAGACCCGGTGCCCGAGGCGCCATGCCTTCTCGCACAGCTTGCAGGCGAAATCCAGCCGTGCCGACAGCGAGTCGGTGGGCAGGATGTAGAAATCGACTTTACTCATGGTTCGCTCCGTCGGCCGGTGACGCCATGGGGCATCACCGGCCTCACGGCATCAGGCGCTGGCGCGGTCGAGCAGGTACTGGGTCAGCAGCGGCACCGGCCGGCCAGTGGCGCCCTTGTCCTTGCCCCCGCTGACCCAGGCGGTGCCGGCGATGTCCAGGTGCGCCCAGTTGTAGGCCTTGGCGAAGCGCGACAGGAAGCAGGCTGCGGTGATGGTGCCGGCCTTCGGCCCACCGATGTTGGCGATGTCGGCGAACGGGCTGTCCAGTTGCTCCTGGTACTCATCGAACAGCGGCAGCTGCCAGGCGCGGTCGTCGGCACGCTTGCCGGCATCGAGCAACTGGCCGATCAGCTCGTCGTTGTTGCCCAGCAGGCCCGCAGTGTGGCTGCCGAGGGCCACGATGCACGCGCCGGTCAGGGTGGCGATGTCGATCACTGCTTGTGGCTTGAAGCGTTCGGCGTAGGTCAGTGCATCGCACAGCACCAGGCGGCCTTCAGCGTCGGTGTTGAGGATTTCAACGGTCTGCCCGCTCATGGTGGTGACGATGTCGCCAGGCCGGGTGGCGTTGCCGCTCGGCATGTTCTCGGCGCAGGCCAGGATGCACACCAGGTTGATCGGTAGCTTCAGTTCGAGCACGGCGCGCAGGGTGCCGAACACGCTGGCGGCGCCACACATGTCGTACTTCATTTCGTCCATGCCGGCGCCGGGCTTGAGGCTGATGCCGCCGGTGTCGAAGGTGATGCCTTTACCGACCAGCACGAAGGGTTTGTCGCTCTTCTTGGCGCCCTGGTATTGCAGGACGATCAGGCGTGGCGGCTGCTCGCTGCCCTGGCCGACCGCGTAGAACGCGCCCATGCCCAGGTCCTTGATCTTCTTTTCGTCGAAGATTTCGACCTTGAGGCCTTTATGAGCCTTGCCCAGCTCCTTGGCCTGCTCGGCCAGGTAGCTTGGGTGGCAGAGGTTTGGCGGCAGGTTGCCCAGGTCGCGGGTGAAGGCCATGCCGGTGGCGATGGCGGTGGCGTGGCTTGCCGCCCGCTCCACTTCGGCCAGGCCGGCCTTGTCGGTCAGCAGGGTGACCTTTTTCAGCGCGCGTGGCTCGGCTTTCTGGCTCTTGAAGCGGTCGAACACGTACTCGCCATCGAGCAGGGTTTCGGCCAGCAGGCGATATTTGCCGTAGTGGGCATCACGGTTGCTGACGGCGATGTCGTCCAGTGCCAGCACCGCGTCGCTGCCGTTGAGGCCTTTCAGTACACCGGCAACGCTGGTGACCAGTTTGCGCCAGGCGCGGTCACCGAGGGCGTCGTCCTTGCCGCTGCCCACCAGCAGTACGCGCTCGGCCTTCAGGCCAGGCAGGCTTTGCAGCAGCAGCGTCTGGCCAGGCTTGCCTGCCAGGTCGCCACGCTTGAGCATGGCACTGATGGCGCCGTCGGTGGCCAGGTCTACAGCTTTGGCAACGGCGCCGAGCTTGCGCCCTTCGCCGACCGGTACGACCAGGGTGGCAGTTTTTACGGATGCAGCAGCTACGCTTTTTACAACCAGTTCCATGTCAGGGTCCCCGAATGATCTGTGCAGTTGGCGCTTTGTGTACTTGCGCTCTGGGCGGGCCTGGCCGCGTGGTCGCGCGCCAGTGGAAAAGCTGCCAGTTTGAGCCTGCGGCAAGCGTGCTGACAACCCCGTTGTCAGCCTGGATGCGCGGCCAAGTGACAGGCGCGGTCAATCACAGGATAATGCGCGCACTTTACAAGGAGGTTCGCCCCTGGCGAACCGGCATTGGTCTTGGCTGTCGTAAGCCTTTGTTTGGCAGTCCGCCCCTGACAACCCAGGAGTGTCTGGTTTGATCGTCTTTCGTTATCTCTCCCGCGAGGTCCTGGTGACCTTGAGCGCCGTCAGCGCAGTGCTGCTGGTGATCATCATGAGCGGGCGTTTCATCAAGTACCTGGCCCAGGCGGCCCAGGGCGTGCTCGACCCGAGCGTGCTGTTCCTGATCATGGGCTTCCGCCTGCCCGGTTTCTTGCAACTGATCCTGCCATTGGGGCTGTTCCTCGGCATCCTACTGGCCTATGGCCGGCTGTATCTGGAAAGCGAGATGACCGTGCTGTCGGCCACTGGCATGAGCCAGCAACGCCTGCTCGGCCTTACCCTGGCACCCGCGGCGCTGGTCGCCTTGGTAGTCGCCTGGCTGAGCCTGAGCCTGGCGCCACTGGGCGTTGCCCAGGTGCAGCAGATCATTGGCCAGCAGGATGCCCTGACCGAATTCGATACCTTGGTGCCGGGCCGCTTCCAGACCCTGCGCGACGGTTCGCGGGTGACCTACACCGAGCAGTTGACCGATGACCGCAGCAACCTCACCGGTGTGTTCATCTCCGAGAAGCGCTTCAGCCAGGACAAGACCAAAGACCGTGCACCGTCGGTGCTGGTAGCCGAGAAGGGCCACCAGGAAGTACAGGCCGACGGCAATCGCTATCTGGTGCTGCAGAATGGCTACCGCTATGACGGCAACCCTGGCCAGGCCAATTACCGGGCGATCAAGTACGACACTTATGGCGTGCTGTTGCCCAAGCCTGAAGTCAGCGAGGAAGTGACCGAGCGTGAAGCCATTCCGACCTCCCAACTGATCGGCAATGCCGGGCTACGGGAACGTGCCGAGCTGCAATGGCGCATCTCGTTGCCGATCCTGGTATTCATCGTGACCCTGCTGGCAGTGCCGCTGTCCCGGGTCAATCCACGCCAGGGCCGCTTCCTCAAGCTGCTGCCGGCGATCCTTCTGTACATGGCCTACCTGACGATGCTGATTTCCGTACGTGGCGCTCTGGAGAAAGGCAAGCTGCCGATCGCCCTGGGCATGTGGTGGGTGCATGCCCTGTTCCTGCTCATCGGTCTGGGGCTGATGTACTGGGAGCCGCTGCGCCTCAAGCGTGCCGCCCGTCGTGCGGAGGTGGCGCATGGTTAAGCTCGACCGCTACATCGGCCAGAGCGTGTTGCTGGCCATCCTGGCAGTGCTGGGCATCATCCTGGGCCTGGCTTCGTTGTTCGCATTCATCGATGAGATGAGTGACCTGAGCGATACCTATACCGTCATGGATGCTGGCTGGTTCACACTGCTCACGGCCCCCCGCCGGCTGTATGACATGTTGCCGATGGCGGCATTGATCGGCTGCCTGATCGGCCTGGGCAGCCTGGCCAGCAGCAGCGAACTGACCATCATGCGTGCCGCCGGGGTTTCCATCGGGCGTATCGTATGGGCGGTGATGAAGCCCATGCTGGTGCTGATGCTGGTCGGCCTGCTGATTGGTGAGTACGTGGCGCCGATCAGCGAGAACAAGGCCCAGGCCGACCGTTCCCTGGCCCAGGGCGGCGGTGAGGCGCAGAGCTCCAAGCGCGGTATGTGGCACCGTCAGGGTGATGAGTTCGTGCATATCAACTCGGTGCAGCCCAATGGCCTGCTGCTGGGCGTGACCCGCTACCGCTTCGACGCAGAGCGCAAGATCGTCACCTCGAGTTTCGCGCGCCGGGCACGTTACGAGAGCGATCATTGGATACTCAGCGATGTCAGCACCACCTACTTCCGTGGCGATCACACTGAAGTGGTGAAGAGCCCGGAAGAACGCTGGGATGTCTCAGTGACCCCACAATTGCTCAATACCGTGGTGCTGGCCCCGGAGTCGCTGTCGATCACCGGGCTTTGGGATTACATCCACTACCTGTCCGAGCAAGGCCTGAACAATGCCCGTTACTGGCTGGCGTTCTGGACCAAGGTGCTGCAGCCGGCGGTGACTGCGGCGTTGGTGTTGATGGCGATTTCGTTCATCTTCGGGCCGCTGCGTTCGGTGACCCTCGGCCAACGCGTGTTCACTGGCGTACTGGTGGGGTTCGTGTTCCGCATTGCCGGCGACCTGCTTGGCCCTTCGAGCCAGGTGTTCGGCTTCCCGCCGCTGTTGGCGGTGGTGATCCCGGCCGGTGTGTGTGCGCTGGCCGGCGTATGGTTGCTGCGCCGGGCGGGATGATGGCCTGGTGAGGTGAGAAAGCCGACCTTGAGGTTGATGCCGGTCAGGTAGCGTTAGCAGGGCTGCTATGCAGCCCATCGCCGGCAAGCCGGCTCCCACCGGTACAGCGCAGCCCTCAAGCGATGCGCGGTACTTGTGGGAGCCGGCTTGCCGGCGATGGGCCGCAAAGCGGTCCCCTGATTGCCTGGCTGTCATTTCGTCTGTTTTGGCACCCGCACCAACTCTGTTTGCGAGTAAATGTCATGCCAGCCGCGCTTTCGCTTGTCGATCAGCGACCAGAGAAACCCCAGCCCCAGGCACAGCCATGAGGCGATCGACACGATAAAGCGCAGCAGCGCCTGCCACAGGCTGATTGCGCTGCCGTCAGGGTTTTGCACGCGCACACCCCATACCTGCATGCCCAGAGTCTGCCCGCCGTGGGTCCAGAACTTGGCAAAGAAACCGAACAGCGCAAACAGCAGGATCGTCGACAGCAGCGGGTCGCCGTCCAGGGCACCAGCCTCGGTCAGTTCGCGCATGCGCGCCTCGCCGATGATCGCCATCTGGATCATCTTGTAAGCCCCTGCGGTGACGATCAGCAGGGCCGTACACAGCAGGAAATCGTAGAACATCGCCGCCAGGCGCCGGCCCAGGCCGACCGGCGGGAAATCACCTTGGGGTGAAAGCAGAGGCTTGGGCATGCAGGACAGCTCCGAAGGGGGAAGCCGTCATTCTACGGGCAAAAAAAAGCCCCTGCACAGGGCAGGGGCTTTCTTCGAAGTCGCGACCGGCTTAGCCGAGGACTTGAACCTTGTCAGCCTGCAGGCCTTTTTGGCCCTGAACTGCTTCGAAGGTGACCTTCTGGCCTTCTTTCAGGCTCTTGAAGCCGTTGCCCTCGATGGCACGGAAGTGCACGAACAGATCAGCACCGCTTTCTGGGGTGATGAAGCCGTAACCTTTCTCGTCATTGAACCACTTGACGGTACCGTTCTGACGCTCAGCCATTGTCTTATTTCCTATGAAGCTTAAATTTGAATGACAGTTACTTTCACGTTATCGAAAGTGAAAGAGTACTGGGCTGGGTTGCAGGAAAGTAAGTCACGTCGAACGGGTTGTAGCAGATTGCGGCTACTGGCCCAGGTCACGAACTGTTGCGACCCATGCAAACACAGTGCATTGACTCTACGCCAACTCCCAAGAAAAAAACAAGCCCTTGATCAGCTGGAAAATCGGGCTTTTTTCGATAACTGGAAAATTCGTCGCAAACGGCATGACGCCTGGCCTGGCGCCATGTTCATAAGTTATGGAGCAGGTTCGAAAACGAATAAGTCGACCTGCCCGCAAACCTCATGTACCGCGTTCAACCGCGATAGTAACGTTGCGCCACAAAAGGCGTTTTGCTGACTTTCATGACAACCTTCTTGCCGCGCACCAAGGCAAACAGTGGCGTGTCCAGCGCGCCATGTTCGATATCGACATAACCCATGGCCACCGGCGCGCCAAGTGTCGGGCCGAAGCCGCCACTGCTGACTTTGCCCACAGGCTTGTCAGCGGCATCGACAATCTCTGCGCCTTCGCGCACCGGTGTACGTTCCTGTGGCAGCAGGCCCACACGCTTGCGGGCCACGCCTGCTTGCTGCTGGGCAAAGATCACCTCGGCGCCGGGGAAGCCGCCGGCACGCGCCCCTTCGGCACGGCGAACCTTGGACATGGCCCAGAGCAGGCTGGCCTCGACCGGCGTGGTGGCGGTATCCATGTCGTGGCCATACAGGCACAGGCCAGCTTCCAGGCGCAGAGAGTCGCGCGCGCCCAAGCCGATCGGCTGCACCTGCGGATCGGCCAGCAGGTGGCGGGCCAGGGCTTCGGCGGCCTTGGCCGGCACCGAAATCTCATACCCGTCTTCGCCGGTGTAGCCTGAGCGGCTGACGTAGCAGTCTTCGCCCAGCAGGGTGACGGGGCGTACCTGCATAAAGGTCATGCCGGCCACTTCCGGGGCCAGGCGCGCGAGCACGGTGACTGCGGCCGGGCCTTGCAGGGCGAGCAGGGCACGCTCCTCGAACAGTGGCTGAATCTGGCAACGGTCACCGATATGCTGCTGCAGGTGGGCCAGGTCCTGCGCCTTGCAGGCGGCATTGACCACCAGGAACAGCGTGTCGTCGCCCAGGTTGGCAACCATCAGGTCGTCGAGGATGCCACCTTGCTCGTTGGTGAACATGGCATAGCGCTGCATGCCCACCGGCAGGTCGATGATATCCACTGGCACCAGGCTTTCCAGGGCCTGGGCGGCATCCTTGCCGCGCAGCATGATCTGGCCCATGTGCGAGACATCGAACAGCCCGGCCTGCTCACGGGTGTGCAGGTGTTCCTTGAGTACGCCCAGCGGGTACTGCACCGGCATGTCGAAGCCGGCGAATGGCACCATGCGCGCGCCCAGTTCCAGGTGCAGGGCGTGCAGCGGGGTCTTGTGCAGTGTTTCGGACATCGGTGACTCCTTGGGTTTTGTTGTCGGGTCAACATTCGATGATGTTGACGGCCAGACCGCCGCGGGCGGTCTCCTTGTATTTGCTTTTCATGTCGGCGCCGGTCTGGCGCATGGTACGGATGACCTTGTCGAGCGACACGTAGTGCTGCCCGTCGCCACGCAGGGCCATGCGCACCGCATTGATGGCCTTGACCGAGCCCATGGCGTTGCGCTCGATACAGGGCACCTGTACCAGCCCACCGATCGGGTCGCAGGTCAGGCCCAGGTTGTGCTCCATTCCGATCTCGGCGGCGTTTTCCACCTGGTGCACGCTACCGCCCATCACCTCGCACAAGGCGCCGGCTGCCATCGAGCAGGCCACGCCGACTTCGCCCTGGCAGCCGACCTCGGCCCCGGAGATCGAGGCGTTTTCCTTGTACAGGATGCCGATGGCCGCGGCAGTCAGTAGAAAACGCACCACGCCGTCTTCACTGGCGCCGGGGACGAAGCGCATGTAGTAGTGCAGTACCGCCGGTACGATGCCCGCTGCACCGTTGGTCGGGGCAGTGACCACGCGCCCGCCGTAGGCGTTTTCCTCGTTGACCGCCAAGGCATAGAGGTTGACCCAGTCAAGTACCGACAACGCATCGCGAAGGTTGGCTTCCGGGTGCTGGCTGAGTTGGCGGTACAGTGCTGGTGCCCGGCGTTTGACCTTGAGCCCGCCCGGCAGGATGCCCTCGTGCCGGTAGCCGGCGGCGACGCAATCCTGCATCACCTGCCAGATCCGCAGCAGACCTGCATGGGTTTCGGCCTCGGGGCGCCACGCCGCCTCGTTGGCCAGCATCACCTGGCTCACCGAGAGGTGATGGGCGGTGCAATGCCCGAGCAGTTGCTTGGCGGTCTTGAACGGGTAGGCGAGGACGGTGCTGTCTTCGACGATACGGTCCAGCCCGGCGGCCTCTTCATCGACCACGAAACCGCCGCCTACCGAGTAGTACTCCCGGCTGCGGATTTGCAGGCCGGCAGCGTCGAAGGCGCGAAAGATCATGCCGTTGGGGTGGTAGGCCAAAGGCTTGCGGATCAGCGCCAGGTGCTGTTTCTCAATGAAGGCGATGCTGTGTTCACCGAGCAGGCGCAGGTGGCCGCTTTCACGGATTGCCTGCAGGCGGGCGGGAATGGCTTCGGTGTCGACGGTATCGGGGTGCTGGCCTTCCAGGCCAAGCAATACCGCCTTGTCGCTGCCATGGCCTTTGCCCGTGGCCCCCAGCGAGCCATACAGTTCGGCCTTGACGCTGGCGGTGCTGGCCAGCAGGCCGTCGCGGCGCAAGCCTTCGGCGAACCGCGCGGCAGCGCGCATCGGGCCGACCGTGTGGGAGCTGGAGGGGCCGATGCCGATCTTGAACAGGTCGAAGACGCTCAGTGACATGGTGCTTGCTCCAGAGGTATCCGGTTATCCCATTGGGGCTGCTGCGCAGCCCATCGCTGGCACGCCAGCTGCCACAGGTGTTGAAACCTGCCGCGTAACCTGTGGGAGCCGGCTTGCCGGCGATGGGCCGCGCAGCGGCCCCACGCGGTCAGGCGTCCTGGTAGCTCTCGATCGACGGGCAGGCGCACACCAGGTTGCGGTCGCCGAACACATTGTCGACCCGGCCCACAGGCGGCCAGTACTTGCCTTCCACCAGGCTTGGCAGCGGGTACACCGCCTGTTCGCGGCTGTAGCCGTGGGCCCACTCGCCAGCCAGCTCGGCAGCGGTGTGCGGCGCGTTCTTCAGCGGGTTGTCGTCCTTGTCCAGGCTACCGTTCTCCACCGCGCGAATCTCTTCGCGGATCTGGATCATCGCATCGCAGAAGCGGTCCAGTTCTTCCTTGGCCTCGCTTTCGGTCGGCTCGATCATCAGCGTGCCGGCCACCGGGAAGGACATGGTCGGGGCATGGAAACCGAAGTCGATCAGGCGCTTGGCCACGTCGTCGACGCTGATGCCGCTGGTGTCCTTGAGCGGGCGCAGGTCGAGGATGCACTCGTGGGCGACCAGGCCATTGCCGCCGGTGTACAGAACAGGATAGTGCTCTTCCAGGCGGCGGGCGATGTAGTTGGCATTGAGGATCGCCATCTGCGAGGCACGCTTGAGGCCGGCACCGCCCATCATGCGGATGTACATCCAGGTGATCGGCAGAATGCTGGCGCTGCCGAACGGTGCGGCGCATACCGCGCCGTCACGGTTGTCCAGTTGCGCGTGGCCGGGCATGAACGGCGCCAGGTGCGACTTGACGCCGATCGGGCCGACGCCTGGGCCACCACCGCCGTGCGGAATGCAGAAGGTCTTGTGCAGGTTCAGGTGCGAGACGTCGCCGCCGAACTTGCCCGGTGCGCACAGGCCCACCATGGCGTTCATGTTGGCGCCGTCGATGTACACCTGGCCGCCGTTGTCGTGAATGATCGCGCAGATCTCGCCGATCGCTTCTTCGAACACGCCGTGGGTCGACGGGTAGGTGATCATGATCGCGGCAAGGCGCTCGCGGTGCTCGATCGCCTTGGCACGCAGGTCCTCGACATCGACGTTGCCACGCGCGTCACACGCGGTGACCACGACGCGCATACCGGCCATGTGTGCGGTTGCCGGGTTGGTGCCATGAGCCGAGGACGGGATCAGGCAGATGTCGCGATGGCTTTCGCCGCGGCTGCGGTGGTAGGCGCGGATGGCCAGCAGGCCCGCGTATTCACCCTGGGAGCCGGCGTTGGGTTGCAGCGACACGGCGTCATAACCGGTGGCGGCGCAGAGCATGGCTTCCAGTTCGGTGGTCATCTGCAGGTAACCCTGGCTTTGCTCGGCCGGGGCGAACGGGTGCAGGTTACCGAACTCGGCCCAGGTCACCGGGATCATTTCACTGGCGGCGTTGAGCTTCATGGTGCACGAGCCCAGCGGGATCATGCTGCGGTCCAGCGCCAGGTCCTTGTCGGCCAGGCGGCGCAGGTAGCGCATCAGCTCGGTTTCGCTGTGGTAGCGGTTGAACACCGGGTGTTCGAGGATGGCCGACTGGCGCAGCAGGGCGGCAGGCAGACGCGAGCCGGTGCTGGCGGCCAGGGCGGCGAAGTCCGGTTGGGCCTGCTGGCCACCGAACAGCTGCCACAGTGCCTCGACGTCAGCCTGGGTGCTGGTCTCGTCGAGCGACAGGCCCAGGTGCGCGGCGTCGATCTGGCGCAGGTTGATGCGCTGGGCGCGTGCCTTGTCGTGCAGGCTTGCGGTAGCGCTGCCGGTAGCCAGGGTCAGGGTGTCGAAGGCGGTTTCGCCGACCACTTGCACGCCGAGGGTTTTCAGGCCGGCAGCGAGGATCGCGGTCAGCGCGTGGGTGCGTTCGGCGATGCGCTTGAGGCCCGCCGGGCCGTGGTACACGGCGAACATGCTGGCAATGTTGGCCAGCAGCACCTGGGCGGTGCAGATGTTGCTGGTGGCCTTCTCGCGGCGGATATGCTGCTCGCGGGTTTGCATGGCCAAACGCAGGGCGGTCTTGCCGAAACGGTCGATCGACACACCGACCAGGCGCCCCGGCATGTCACGCTTGAAGGCGTCGCGGGTGGCGAAGTAAGCCGCGTGCGGGCCGCCAAAGCCCAGGGGTACGCCAAAGCGCTGGGCGCTGCCGATGGCCACGTCCGCTTCGAACTCGCCTGGTGGGGTCAGCAGGGTCAGCGCCAGCAGGTCGGCGGCCACGGCGACCAGGGCGTTGGCGGCGTGGAAGCGCTCAACGATTTCACGGTAATCGAACACTTCACCGTTGCTGGCCGGGTACTGCAGCAAAGCGCCGAAGAAGGCGCTGACATCGCCCAGCTCACGCTCGTCGCCCACCACGATCTCGATACCCAGCGGCTCGGCACGGGTGCGCAGCACGTCGAGGGTCTGCGGGTGGCAGTGCACGGACGCGAAGAAGGCATGGCTGGCCTTGTTCTTCGACAGGCGCTTGCAGAAGGTCATGGCTTCGGCGGCGGCGGTCGCTTCGTCGAGCAATGAGGCGTTGGCGATCGGCAAGCCGGTCAGGTCGCTGACCAGGGTCTGGAAATTGAGCAAGGCTTCCAGGCGGCCTTGGGAGATTTCTGGCTGGTAAGGTGTGTAAGCGGTGTACCAGGCCGGGTTTTCCAGCAGGTTGCGCAGGATCGGCGCTGGGGTGTGGGTGTTGTAGTAGCCCTGCCCGATATAGTTCTTGAACAGCTGGTTTTGACCGGCGATAGCTTTCAGCGCGGCGAGGGCATCGGCCTCGCTCTGGCCGTCTTCGGCGCCCAGTACACTGGTGCCCTTGATGGTGTCGGGGATGACTGCGGCGGTCATCGCCTCCAGCGAGTCGAAACCCAAGGTGGCCAGCATGGCCTGCTCATCTGCGGCGCGCGGGCCGATGTGGCGAGCGATGAATTCGTTGGCGGTGCCGAGGTTGATGGTCATGGTCGGGCTCCTCAGGCGTCGTCGTTGGCTTTGATCAGGCGGTCGTAGGCGTCCTGGTCGAGCAGGGCTCCGACTTCGCTCATGTCGGCAGGCTTGAAGCGGAAGAACCAGCCTTCGCCCAGCGGATCTTCGTTGACCAGCTCCGGGCTGTCGTTGAGCCCATCGTTGACGGCGACCACTTCACCGGCCAGTGGCATGTACACACCGCTGGCGGCCTTGACCGACTCGACGGTGGAGGCTTCGGCGCCTTTGTCGTAGTGCTGTAGCTCCGGCAGTTGCACGTAGACCACATCGCCGAGGGCGTTCTGGGCGTAGGCGGTGATGCCTACGGTGACGCTACCGTCGGCTTCGACGCGCAGCCATTCGTGATCTTCAGTGAAACGCAACTCGCTCATGGGGAATCCTCGGGAAGCAGGGCGTTGGGCGCGGCGGGTTCGCGCTCTTGGGGTTGCTTTCCCTTAGCAATAATGCGGCCAGCCTTAAAAAATCCTTCAAAAACAAGTAGTTATTGAAATTTCATGGTAGTTGTAAAACGTTTTTGGAATGAAAACGCTACAGTTGCCCAGGCGGGGAAAAGCGTTTGGGGATCAAACCCTTGCGCAGAGTGATCTGCAGAGGTGTGTATTGATTTCAATACATCGTATTGAAATCAATACAGGGTCGAGCGCGGGCTTAGCCGGTCACAAAAAACGGTAATGCCAGATACAGCTTGATGACGATGACATTGATGATGTCGATGAAGAATGCGCCCACCATCGGCACCACCAGAAACGCCAGCTGCGAAGGGCCGAAGCGGTGGGTGACGGCTTGCATGTTGGCGATCGCCGTAGGCGTGGCGCCGAGACCGAATCCGCAATGCCCCGCCGCCAGTACCGCTGCGTCGTAATTGCGGCCCATGACCCTGAAGGTGACGAAGATCGCGAACAGTGCCATCAGCAACGTTTGTGCGGCCAGGATAATCAGGAAGGGCAGGGCCAGTGCCGCCAGGTCCCATAACTTGAGCGACATCAGCGCAATGGCCAGGAACAGCGACAGGCTGACATTGCCCAGCACTGATACTTCGCGTTCGAACACTTTATAGACCCCCAGTGCAGACAGGCCGTTGCGTAACAGGACGCCCACAAACAACACGCAAACGAAAGTCGGCAATTCGAACGCAGTGCCCTGCAGTTGGCTATTCAACAACGTGCCACCCAGCAGGCTCACCGATATGAGCGCCAGTGTCTCGATGATTGAGAACGGCGTAATCAGGCGTTCTTTTTCAGGCTCTTCAAAGCCTTTGGGAAAGTGCACGACCGCCTGATTCACGCCGGGTGTCTGCACGCGCTTGATCAACAGCCGGGCGACCGGGCCCCCGATCAGGCCGCCCAGCACCAAACCAAAGGTGGCGGAGGCCAAGGCCAGTTCCGAGGCGGAGGCCAGGCCATGTTTTTCGCTGAAGATGCTGCTCCAGGCGGCCCCTGTGCCGTGGCCGCCGGACAGCGTGATGGAGCCTGTCAGCAAGCCCATCAACGGGTCCAGCCCCAACGCCGTGGCCAGGCCGATGCCCATGGCATTCTGCACCAGCAGCAAGCCGGTCACCGCGATCAGGAAGATGCCGACCACGCGCCCGCCTTTTTTCAGGCTGGCGAAGTCTGCGCTCAGCCCGATGGTGGCGAAGAACGCCAGCATCAGCGGTGCTTGCAATGAAGTATCGAATTGCACTTGCAGATCGAAACCGCGTAACACCAGCAACATCAGGGCAACGACCAGGCCGCCCGCAACAGGTTCGGGGATATTGTAGGCTCGCAGGATAGCGACACGCGCCACCAGGCCATGGCCCAGTAACAGCACCAGGGAGGCGGCGACCAATGTGCCATAGAAGTCGAGTTCAAGCATGAGAGGTGCTCTCTCCATCAACCAAAAAGAGCGTCATTCTCGCAGCAGTGCTTGTTGAAGTATTGGCTCGCCCTGTAGGGATAGTCTGAAACCTGATCGCGGAAAGTTCTAATCCTTGCCCGGACTACCATGTTTTTCGCAACTTTTGCGTCATCGGGTATGCGATGTTTGCAGCAGCCCCGCCACTTTTCGGAAGCGCAAAACGGGGCCGATCAAAGCCTTGTAAACTAGCAACTTAGCGATCGCAATCATCTCTTGAGCTATGTACCTGACATGAATTAAGCATTTTGCCAGGGGTGGCGCGAATACTCAGTTCCTGCTTGGAATACCATACTTACGCAACCGCTGAGCAATCGCAGTATGCGAAGTTTGCAAGCGCCCCGCCAGTTGCCGAGTCGAAGGGTAACTGGCATACAACCGCTGCAGCAGTTCACGCTCGAAATCACCCACTGCCTGCTCAAGGCTGCCCACCTCACCATCCTGCCCACGCGCTACCGAGGTACCGGCAATGTCGAGGTCGCCGATATCCACCAGGTTGCTTTCACAGATGGCCGCCGCGCGGAATATCACGTTCTGTAACTGGCGCACGTTGCCCGGCCAAGGGTTGGCCAGCATCGCCGAGTGGGTCGCCGGGGTCAGGCGGCAGGCGGGGCGCTGGATCTGCGTGCAGGCCTGCTGCATGAAGTAGTGCGCGAGCATGAGGATGTCCTGGCCGCGGTCACGCAGTGGCGGCACCTGCAGGTTGAGCACGTTGAGGCGGTAGAACAGGTCTTCGCGGAACGTGCCCTCGGCAACCATGCGTTCCAGGTCGCGGTGGGTGGCGCTGATGATGCGCACATCGACCTTTACCTCGCGGTCGCCGCCCACGCGGCGGAAGCTGCCATCGCTGAGAAACCGCAGCAGTTTGGCCTGCAGGTACGGCGACATCTCGCCAATCTCGTCGAGAAACACCGTGCCCTGGTTGGCCAGCTCCATCAGTCCGGGCTTGCCACCCCGTTGGGCGCCGGTGAAGGCGCCGGGGGCATAGCCGAACAGCTCGCTCTCGGCCAGGCTTTCGGGCAGCGCGGCGCAGTTTAGGGCCAGGAAAGGCGCCGCTTGGCGGCTGCTGATGGCATGGCAGGCACGGGCCACCAGCTCCTTGCCGGTGCCGGTCTCGCCATTGACCAGCAGGGGCGCATCCAGGGCCGCTACGCGCAGGGCGCGGGCCTTGAGGGTGCGGATCGCCGGGGACTCGCCGAGCAACCCATCAAAGCCCTCTGCATGGTCGTGGTGCAGGGCCGACAGGCGTTCGCCCATACGGTTGGGCGGGTACAGGGTCAACAGGCCACCGGCGTTGGTGATGGGCGTAGCGTCCAGCAGCAGGCTCTGGCCGTTGAGCTGCATCTCGCGCATCGGCAGATGGAAGTTGTTGTCCAGCAGGGCCTGCAGCAGGCCGGGGTCACCGAACAGCTCGCCAACAGACCGCCCCGCTGACTCACGCCCGCACAAGGCGATCAACGCGGGGTTGGCCAGCAGCACCAAGCCTGCGCTGTCGACGGCCAACACCGGGTCACTCATGGCGGCCAGCAGGGCATCGAGCTGCAGGTGGCGGCGCTGGCCGGGGAGGATGTCGACCACGTCTACCGACTGCACGCCATGTACCTCGAACAGCGCGTCGTGCAGTTCTTCGAGCACGGCTGGGCTCAGGGTTGGGGCGTCGATATAGACGTTCGGTGGGACCATCTCCACGGCGTCCAGGTTGAGGTTGCGGGCACCGAGCAGGGCGAGGACTTCCTGGGTGATGCCGACGCGGTCGATGAAGCTGACGTGGATGCGCATGGGGAGGCGGGGGTCATGGCCGGGGAGGGCGGTAGTATGCCTTGGGAGCAGGGTTGAACCCAATCGCCGGCACGCCGGCTCTCACAGATACCCCGCGTGCCTGAGGCTCGGCGGGATGCCTGTGGGGGCCGGCTTGCCGGGGATTGGCTTCACTCTAAATGTTCAGGCTTGATCGGATCGCCGGACTTCACATCCAGTTTGGCGCGGATGTCCTCGAACATCTGGTCGTAGATCTTGTGCGGTGAACTGAGTGTTTCAAATTTCTTGGGTGGTGTGAGGTGATTCTGCGCCTTGCGGCTGAGCACCATCAAAAAGCTCGGCAAGACCTGGTCTTTGGCCAGGAAGAACGTTTCATCCACCGGTTTGCCCTCGATGCTTCCATGCAGGCGAAACTGCACACCTCGGCCTTCCTTGGGATCCTGGGTCGCTTCGTACTCGATGTTGAGGTCGTAGCTGTGGTCATGGGTATTCAGCGCAGTGCGCTCGATATGCACGTGACCAGGTTCGAACTGGGCCATGGCGGAATCCTCCGAAGGGTCGAAAATGGCGGGCGGCCGGCGCCCGCCTACTGCAGTCAACGGTAGCTGATGCCTGGCTTGGCGGTTGAAACACGGGTGCCGGCGGTGCCCTTGACGATATCCTCGATATTCTCCAGCGAGCTGATCACCGCGACCTTGCCGGTGGCGCGGGCGAAATCGCTGGCGGCCTGCACCTTCGGCCCCATGGAGCCGGCGGCGAAGCCCAGGCGTTCGAGTTCGTCGGGGTGGGCCTGGGCAATGGCTTTTTGCGTGGGCTTGCCCCAGTCGATGTAAGCCGCATCGACGTCAGTGGCGATTATCAGCAGGTCGGCTTCCAATTGCTCGGCCAGCAGCGCCGAGCACAGGTCCTTGTCGATGACCGCTTCGATGCCTTTGAGCTTGCGGTTTTCATCGTACATGGTGGGGATGCCGCCACCGCCGGCGCAGATCACGATGCTGTTTTTTTCCAGCAGCCACTTGATCGGGCGGATCTCGAAGATGCGCTTGGGTTTGGGGCTGGCCACCACGCGGCGGTACTTGTCGCCGTCGGCCTTGACCACCCAGCCTTTTTCCTTGGCCAGGCGTTCGGCTTCTTCCTTGCTGTAGACCGGGCCGATGAACTTGGTAGGGTCCTTGAAGGCCGGATCGTTGGCATCGACCTCGACCTGGGTCAGCAGGGTGGCGAACGGCACTTCGAACGCCAGCAGGTTACCCAGCTCCTGTTCGATCATGTAGCCGATCATGCCTTCGGTTTCGGCACCAAGCACGTCCAGCGGGTAGGCTTCATCAGGTTTGTACGACAGGGCCTGCAATGACAGCAAGCCAACCTGGGGGCCGTTACCGTGGGCGATGACCAGCTCGTTGCCGGGGTGAATCTTGGCGATTTGCTCGGTGGCGGTGCGGATATTGGCGCGCTGGTTGTCAGCGGTCATGGGCTCGCCGCGACGCAGCAGGGCGTTGCCGCCCAATGCAACAACGATACGCATGGGAATGTCCTTGTGTGGGCAGCTTCAAGCGCCAAGCTACAAGCTCAAGATGAGGCGGGCTGCAGTCATGTGCCGCTGTTCTTGTAACTTGGAGCTTGAGGCTTGCAGCTATTCAGCGTTTAAAGATCAGCCAGGGTCGACACCAGGATCGCCTTGATCGTGTGCATGCGGTTTTCCGCCTGTTCGAAAGCGATGCAGGCGGGCGACTCGAACACGTCGTCGGTCACTTCGATGCCATTGGCCAGGTCCGGGTACTGTTCGGCGATCTGCTTGCCGACCTTGGTCTCGGAGTTGTGGAACGCCGGCAGGCAGTGCATGAACTTGGTCCGCGGATTGCCGGTGGATTTCATCAGTTCCGTGTTCACCTGATAGGGTTTGAGCTGCTTGATGCGCTCGCCCCAGGCTTCGATCGGCTCACCCATCGACACCCAGACGTCGGTGTGCACGAAGTCCACACCTTTGACCGCGGCTTTCGGGTCCTCAGTCAGGGTGATGCGTGCACCGCTTTCCTCCGCGTACTTCTTGCAGCGCTCGACCAGGTCGTCATGCGGCCACAGCGCCTTGGGCGCAGCGATACGCACGTCCATACCGAGCTTGGCGCCGATCAGCAGCAGCGAGTTGCCCATGTTGTTGCGGGCGTCGCCCAGGTAGGCATAGCTGATGTCGTGCAGCGGCTTGTCGCTGTGCTCACGCATGGTCAGCACGTCGGCGATCATCTGGGTCGGGTGGTACTCGTCGGTCAGGCCATTGAACACCGGCACCCCAGCGAACTTGGCCAGCTCTTCGACGATTTCCTGCTTGAAGCCGCGATACTCGATGGCATCGTACATGCGCCCCAGTACCCGGGCGGTGTCCTTCATGCTTTCTTTGTGGCCGATCTGCGAAGAGTTGGGATCGATGTAGGTGACGTTGGCACCCTGGTCATAAGCGGCCACTTCGAAGGCGCAGCGGGTGCGGGTCGAGGTTTTCTCGAAGATCAGGGCGATGTTGTTGCCCTTCAGATGCTGCTGCTCGGTCCCGGTGTACTTGGCACGCTTGAGGTCGCGGGACAGGTCCAGCAGGTACTTCAGCTCGCGGGTGGTGTGGTGTTCCAGGCTGAGCAGGTTGCGGTTGTGAATGTTGAACGCCATGGTGATTCTCCTTGAGTTCGGTAATCGGCCCGGCCACCGCCTTGTGGGGGCAGCCGGGAAAATGGTCGTTAGTAATCGATGGGGTCACGCACGATCGGGCAGGTCATGCAGTGGCCGCCGCCACGGCCCCGGCCAAGCTCGCCGGCACTGATGGTGATGACCTCGATGCCAGCCTTGCGCAGCAGGGTGTTGGTGTAGGTGTTGCGGTCGTAGCCGATGACCACGCCAGGCTCCATCGCCACCACGTTGTTGCCGTCATCCCACTGTTCGCGCTCGGCGGCGAAGCTGTTGCCGCCGGTCTCGACCACGCGCAGCTTGACCCCTAGTTGCTCGCCCACCACTTCGATGAACGACTTGTTCTCGCGGCGTACGTCCATGCCGTAGGGCTTGCTTTCGTCCGGCCGGATGATGAACGGCACGATTTCTTTCACCACCTCGGGGAAGATTGTCACCAGGTCGCGGTCGCAGAAGCTGAAGACGGTGTCCAGGTGCATCGCCGCGCGGGATTTCGGCAGGCCGGCAACGATGACCTTCTCCACTGCGCCCTTGGCGAACAGGTTCTGCGCCAGCTGCCCGATGGCCTGGCGTGAAGTGCGCTCGCCCATGCCGATCAGCACGATGCCTTTGCCGATCGGCATCACGTCACCGCCTTCAAGGGTGGCGTTGCCGTGTTCTTTGTCCGGGTCGCCGTACCAGACCTGGAAGTCGGCACCGGTGAACTGCGGGTGGAATTTGTAGATGGCGGTCGTCAGCAGCGTTTCCTGGCGTCGTGCCGGCCAGTACATCGGGTTCAGCGTAACCCCGCCGTAGATCCAGCAGGTGGTGTCGCGGGTGAACTGGGTGTTCGGCAGCGGTGGCAGGATGAAGCTGGAGTGGCCCAGGTAGTCGTTGTACATCTTGACCACGTCGGCGCCCTCGCTCTGCGGCAGGTCCTGGCCGGCCACACCGCCGATCAGAAACTCGGCGAGGTGGCGCGGCTCCAGGCCTTCGAGCCAGCTGCGCACTTCGTTGGTCAGCCCCACTCCTACGGTGTCAGGGGTGATCTTGCGGTCAAGGATCCACTTCAGCGCGTCTTTGTTCTGCACGATATCGGTCAGCAGGTTGTGCATCTCCAGCACATCCACGCCGCGCTCGCGCATCTTGGTGACGAAGTCGAAATGGTCGCGTTTGGCCTGGTCGACCCAGATCACATCATCGAACAGCAGTTCGTCGCAGTTGCTCGGGGTCAGGCGCTTGTGCGCAAGCCCTGGGGCGCACACCATTACCTTGCGCAGTTTGCCGGCTTCGGAGTGCACACCGTACTTCTGTTTTTCAGCGGACATGGTTCTTTCCTCCAATTGAGCGATGACGTGGGTCACAGGGTCAGGAAGCCGTCATACAGGCCATAGGCCGCCACCAGGGCGCCGATGACCACAGCCGCGAAGATCAGTTTTTCCACGTTGGTGAAGATCGGTTGGCCAATTTCACGCTTGGCCTTGGCGAACAGGATGACCCCAGGGGCATACAGCAAGGCCGAGAGCAGCAGGTACTTCATGCCGCCTGCATACAACAGCCAGATGGCGTAGATCAGTGCGATGGCGCCGATGAGCAGGTCTTTATTGCGTTCGCTGGCGGCCTGCTCGTAGGTTTCACCGCGCATGGCCAGCAAGAAGCCATAGGCTGCCGACCACAGGTAGGGCACCAGAATCATCGAGGTGGCGAGGTAGATCAGTGACAGGTAAGTGCTGGCGGAGAACAGTGTGATCACCAGGAAGATCTGCACCATGGCATTGGTCAGCCACAGGGCGTTGGCCGGCACCTGGTTGGCATTTTCGCGGCGCAGGAACTCCGGCATGGTGTGGTCTTTGGCTGCGGCGAACATGATCTCGGCGCACAGCAGCACCCACGACAGCAGTGCGCCGAGCAGCGAGATGATCAGGCCGACGCTGATCAGCACCGCGCCCCAATGGCCAACCACGTGCTCCAGCACGGCAGCCATCGACGGGTTTTGCAGTTTGGCCAGTTCCGGTTGAGTCATCACACCCAGCGACAACACGTTGACCAGCACCAGGAACAGCAACACGGTGATGAAGCCGATGACCGTGGCCTTGCCGACGTCGGCGCGTTTTTCCGCTCGCGAGGAGAAAATGCTCGCACCCTCGATGCCGATGAACACCCAGACGGTGACCAACATCATGTTGCGCACCTGGTTCATCACGCTGCCCAGTTCCGGCGTACCGGTGGCCCAGATGTCAGCGGTAAAGATGTCGAGCCGGAAGGCGAACAAGCAGATCAGCGCGAACAGCACCAGCGGCACCACCTTGGCAACGGTGGTGACCAGGTTGATGAACGCCGCTTCCTTGATGCCGCGCAGGACCAGGAAGTGCACTGCCCACAGCAGCACCGATGCGCCGATGATGGCGGCCGGGGTGTTGCCTTCGCCGAAGATGGGGAAGAAGTAGCCTAGGGTGCTGAACAGCAGCACGAAGTAACCGACGTTGCCCAGCCAGGCACTGATCCAGTAGCCCCAGGCCGAGGAGAAGCCCATGTAGTCACCGAAGCCGGCCTTGGCGTAGGCGTATACCCCGCCGTCCAGATCAGGCTTGCGATTGGCCAGGGTCTGGAACACGAAGGCCAGGGTCAGCATGCCCACTGCGGTGATTGCCCAGCCGATCAGTACGGCGCCAACCCCTGCGCTCGCGGCCATGTTTTGCGGCAACGAGAATATACCGCCACCAATCATCGAACCGACGACGAGTGCAACGAGTGCGCCAAGTTTAAGTTTTCCGGAAGAATCAGACATTTAACAACTCCATACCAGGAGAACGTTGACGACAGAATAAAACCGTCGCCGTGGCCATGATCTGACATGGATCAGTTCATGGCGTTGTGAAGTAGGAAATTTCCTTCACTTGACTCCTGGAGCGTGCCGACAGCCCTGTTGCAGGCCCTGTACCCTGGCACCTCCATGCACAACCAAAGCAAACGCCGTGTTCAGCCTGCGAACTCTGACGCTAGTCGCTTTTGCAGTTTTCGCAAACTTTTCTCAACAAATCCCAGGGGTGATCGAGGGATTAAAGTTGCACGTCGGACAAGCGTTTATCTGGGGTGGCTGGTATAGACAAAAGAGTTATGAGTGCTATAGCTTTAATGGCTTTGTCTATTATAAGCAGCCTTATTCATATACTGATAAAGCTGTTTCAGCGGTATGACAACACGAACGACAGGCGGGGAATCGCATGAGCGAACCAGGACAGAAACTGCGCTTAGGCGCGTTGATAGCACTGGTGGTCGGTTCGATGATCGGCGGCGGCATCTTTTCATTGCCACAGAACATGGCCGCGCGCGCGGATGTCGGTGCCGTGCTGATTGGTTGGGGTATCACGGCGGTGGGCATGCTGGCGCTGGCCTTCGTGTTCCAGACCTTGGCCAACCGCAAGCCTGAGCTGGATTCAGGGGTGTATGCCTATGCCAAGGCAGGGTTTGGCGATTACATGGGCTTTTCGTCAGCGTGGGGGTACTGGATCAGCGCCTGGCTGGGCAACGTGGGGTACTTCGTGCTGCTGTTCAGTACCCTTGGCTTCTATTTTCCGGTGTTCGGTGAGGGCAATACGCCCATTGCCATCGGCTGTGCCTCGTTGCTGCTGTGGTCGGTGCACTTTCTGGTGCTGCGTGGCATCAAGGAGGCGGCGTTCATCAACCAGGTGACCACCGTGGCCAAGGTGGTGCCGCTGCTGATCTTCATCGTCATTGCCGCCTTCGCCTTCCGCGCCGACATCTTCACTCGGGATATCTGGGGCGTGAGCAACCCGCAGTTCGGCAATGTGCTGGACCAGGTGCGCAACATGATGCTGGTCACCGTATTCGTGTTCATCGGCATCGAAGGCGCCAGCGTCTATTCGGGGCGGGCGCTGCGCCGGACGGATGTGGGCAAGGCCACGGTGATTGGTTTTCTCGGGGTACTGGCGCTGCTGGTGCTGGTCAACGTGCTGTCGCTGGGGGTGATGACCCAGCCGGAACTGGCCGGCTTGCAGAACCCCTCACTGGCCTCGGTGCTTGAGCACATCGTCGGGCCATGGGGCGCGTTGCTGATCAGCATCGGCCTGGCAGTTTCGCTGCTTGGCGCCTTGCTCTCCTGGGCGCTGCTGTGCGCAGAAATCCTCTTCGCCACGGCCCGGGACAAGACCATGCCGCGCTTTTTGGCCAAGGAAAATGCCAACCATGTGCCGGCCAATGCCCTGTGGCTGACCAACTGCATGATCCAGGGGTTCTTGCTGATCACCCTGGTTTCGGCGGGTACCTACACCAGCCTGATCTACCTGGCGTCGTCGATGATCCTGGTGCCGTACTTATGGTCGGCTGCCTATGCGGTGCTGTTGGCGCTGCGTGGGGACAGTTATGCCGGGCAGGAGGCGCTGCGCCGCAAGGACCTGTTGGTGGCGTTGGTGGCGCTGGTTTATGCGCTGTGGCTGCTGTATGCCGGTGGGCTCAAGTACCTGCTGCTCTCGGCATTGCTGTACGCGCCAGGGGTGATCCTGTTCGCCCGGGCCAAGCGTGAGCAAGGCCAGGTGCTGTTCACCACGTGGGAGAAGGTGATCTTTGCCGCGGTGCTGATTGGCGCGGCCCTGGCCGCTTATGCGCTGTATTCAGGGCTACTGAGCCTGTGACGCAGGCGGGCATGCCTGCTCTGGCCGTGACCAGATCCACAGGTTGCCCAGGGCCATGCCGGCGATGGCCAGAAACACCGGCCAGTGATGGTCGAGGAAGACCAGCATCAGGCCCGCGCACAGCAGCATGCTGAGGGTTGCGCTGACCTTCGCCCGGCGTTGGATGACCTTGCCATTGCGCCAGTTGAACAGGATGGGCCCGAACAGCCTGTGGTTCTCCAGCCATGCCGACAGGCGCGGCGAGCTGCGTGTCGCTGCCCAGGCAGCCAGGAGGATGAACTCGGTGGTCGGCAGGCCAGGAATGACGATGGCGACCAGGCCGATACCCAGGCTCACGTAAGCCAGGATGCCATAGAGCAGGCGCGAAAGTTTCGAGCGGGCAGGTCGGGTCATGGTCTCACTGCAGAAAACGGTCCGGCCACCGAAAGGGCGGCCGGGTAGAGCATATCAGGCCAGCGCGCTGTCGGCGGCGTAGGCATGTTTGAGCAGTTCGGTGAAGCGCTCGAAGGCGGCCACAGCGCCGCGCTCGGCTGCAGCGTCGTCTTCGGCAGACAGCGCCAGGCCATCGAGGGTTCGGGTGAACTGCTTCCAGCCTTCGGCGCGGCCTCCGGCCGGTTCGCCCAGGTGGCGTGCGCCAAAGCTGTCGGACAGCCCCAGGGCCACGGCCCGTTTGATCAGAAATGCGGCGCCCAGTTTGGAGCCTTCGGAGACGAAGATCCAGCCCAACGCCTCTGCCAGGCTTGGGTCGCGCAAGGCGCCGGGTACTGCAGCCGGTACTTCGGTGTTGAGGTCTGCCAGGTCCAGGCGGGCCTGTTCGGCGCGGCAGCGCTGGGCCAGGTCAGGCACGATGGCGATCAGTTTCGGGTCGTTGTACAGGGCCTGCAGTTCGGATTGGAACAGGTACTGGGCGACGACGAAGCGGGCGAAACTCTCGCGGCTGTCGAACGGCGCATGCGATTTGACCAGCGCATCGAGCTCGGTGTGCGGTGCGTGGGTGACCTGGTTGAGACGTTGCGAGCGCAGGGCTGGGCGGTCGGTCATGGTGTTTCCTTGGGAATGGGTGGCGTCTAGGGACAAGACGAAACAGCGGCGTGGGGAGAGTAAAAAAACTGGTTTTTCGTGTTGTCAGTAACGGCCCTGTCGCCGGCAAGCCAGCCCCCACAGGGTAGCCACTGCCCTCAGGTTCAGTGGCGTAGCTGTGGGGGCTTGCCGGCGATAGGGCCAGTACCGATCAGCTCAGTCAGATATCCCACACCACATTGATGGCGAAGTTGCGCCCTGGCATGGTCAGGCGGTCGAGGTTGGCCGGCTGGGTCACGCCCGCCTCACCCTGGCCGTCGTAGCCGCGCACCGAATCCCACTGCCAGTATTTCTTGTCGGTCAGGTTGTACAGCCCAGCGTTGACCGTTACGTCGTCGGTCACCTTGTAGAAACCGCTCAGGTCCAGCACGCCGTAGCCAGGGGTACGGAACTGCGAGCTCTGTCCGTCCGGGGCGAAGAACGTAGTGTCGTCGACGCGGGTCTTGCGCTTGACCAGGGTCCAGCTCAACAGACCACCGTAATTGGGCTGCTCATACCCCAGGCCGAACACGCCGGTCAGTGGGTTGACGCTGTTCAGCGGCTGGCCGTTGTCGTCGTTGCGGCCGTGGGCGTACGCGATCGAGCCTTGGGTGTAGAGCCCCTCCGGAGCACCGAAATGGTCGAGGTTGAGGCGGCCTTTGACTTCTGCGCCCTTGATGGTGGCGTGCTTGATGTTGTTGGCCTGGAAGGTGGTTTCCAGGTTGGCCGACTGCACGGCGTCTTCGTCGATGAAGTCGCGGTACTTGTTGTAGAACACCGCAGCGCTGAAGTTACCGGCGTCGAAGTTGCCGCGCAGGCCGGTCTCGTAGCTCTTGCTCTTCTCCGGCTCAAGCCCGGGGTTGCCCTGCACGCTGTAGCCCAGTGTCGGGTTCTCGAAGCGGCCGTACATCGACTTGGCAGTCGGTGTGCGGAAGCCTTCGGCGTATTGGCCGTACCAGGTGTAGTTTTCGTTGAAGGCGTAGGTCAGGCCGAACTTGGGCGACAAGCGGTGCCACTTCTTGTCCGAATCATCGAGGCTGCCAGGTGCGGCTCCGGAGCCTTGGATGCCCCGCAGGAATTCGTCGGTGAATTTCGGCTCCATGCGCGTGTAGTCGTAGCGGGCACCGGGCAGGAAGGTCCAGTTGTTCCAGCGGATCTCATCCTGCACGAACAGGCTGTAGGTGTTGATGGTCGGGTCCGGGAAATCGCTGACCAGGGCCTGGCCGTCGCGCGAGCTGTCCTGGCCGATGGCGGTGCAGGTACCGCCAATGGCCACACAGGTGCCGGAGCCGCTGCGTGAGCCGGTCACTTCTTCATGCTTTATGGTGGTGCCGTAGGTCAGCAGGTGATCGGTCTGGCCGATGCTGAAAGCTTTGTCCAGCTGGGCATCGAACACCCATTGGCGGTCCTTGTAGGTGGTCTGGCGGTCGCGCAGCACCTGCCGCCCCGACGCGACATACAGCTCATCGGTACGCTGGTCGGTCTTGGCGATCTGGTAGTTCAGGCTCCATTTCACGTGGTCGGCGACCAGGCTGTCGAGGCCGAACTCGTGGTTGATGCCGAAGCGCTCGCGGGTGACGGTGTCGTTGCCCTGGCGCGTGCGGTAGGCGTTCATGGCAGCAAAGCCTGGAATGAACGGCCCTCCCACGGCGCTGAGGATGTTCTGGTCGCGGTCGTCCTTGTAGCGCTCATAGGTCAAGCCAAAGCGTGCGTCGTCGGCGTAGTTCCAGCCCAGCTTGGCCAGCACGTTGGTGGTGCGCACATCTTCCGGGTTGGCTTCGGTGCGTGACAGCCCGGTGCCGCCGTGTTCGCCATACGATTCGGTTTCGTGGCCATTGCGCTGGCTCACATGCAGCAGGCCGTCGAAGTCGCCCTGGCGGCCGGCCACGGTGGCAGAGGTCAGCCAACTATCGTCGGCCGAGCTGTAGCCGGTCTTCAGGCGCGCGCCCACATCCCTGCCGGGCTTGATGATGTCGTCCGGGTCGAGGGTGAAGTAGCTCACCGCGCCACCGATGGCGTTGCTGCCATACAGCACCGAGGCCGGGCCGCGCAGGATCTCCACGCGCTTGACGATTTCGGGGTCGACGTAGTTGCGCTGCGTCTGGGCGTAGGGGCCGTAGAAGAAGCTGTCGGGGATCGACACACCGTCGATCTGGGTGAGGATGCGCTCGCCGTCGATACCGCGGATGTTGTAGCCGTTCAGGCCACTGCGCTGGCCAACGCCGCCGACCGACACGCCAGGCTCGTAGCGCACCAGTTCCTGGATGTCATTGACGTTCTGCCGGTCCAGCTGTTCGCGGGTCTGCACGCTCACGGTGCTGGGTACCTGGCTGACATCCTGAGCGCTGCGGGTCGCGCTGACGGTCATTTGCTGCAGGGCAATGGCGTTGCCCGCCTGACGCTCCAGCACCACATTACCGTTGCTGATCTTGCGATAGCCCAGGCCGGTACCTTGCAGCAGTTGTTTCAGCGCTGCTTCCGGAGGCAGCGAGCCGCGGACGCCTGGCGAATCCACACCCTCGGCCAGTTCGGCGCTGAAGCCCACCTGCCAGCCGGTCACCTGGCTGAAGGCATTGACGGCCTCGACCAGGGGCTGCTGGGCGATGCTGAAGCGGTAGCCGCCCATGCGCGGGGTTGTTGCCTGCGCAGGGTCCGCGGCCAGCGCCGGCAGGCCGCAGGCGCCACTGGCGAGCAGGGCCAGGGTCAGTAGGGACAGTTGGCCGGTACGGCGGGGAAGGTGGGACGGGCGAGTTGGACCTGTGGACATCGAAAGCGCTCCCTGACGCGCGAACTGTTATAGGTGATTACCGTTCCTGTTTTCAAACAAGAATCAGTTGCATTGGCTATAACGAGACGGGCGGGCCAGGGCGATCGCGTAAAAATAATGTTCAGGTCAGTTGAGGATGACCACGGCGGGGTATTCGTGCAGCTGTGCCGAGGTGATATGGGCCAGCGCGCGCAAGGTCTCCAGCGGCTGGTCGAGGCGGTAGTTGCCGGTGACCGCGATATCGCCCAGGTGGGCGTTGCGGTTGATGATCCAGCCAGGGTAATAGCGCCGCACCTCGGCCAGCACCTGGCTAAGTGGGCAGTTTTCGAACACCAGGCGCCCATCGACCCAGGCGAGGTCCTTGTGCATGTCCGGGCGCTGGCGCTGGCCGAAGCCTTTCGGGCCGACGCTGATACTGTCGCCGGCGCTCAGGCGGATCCGCTGGTCGCTGGCGGCCTGCAGGTCGACATCGCCGCGCTGTACCCGGACCTGTGCTTCGCCATCGAGGTAGCGCACGGCAAAATCGGTGTCGCGCACCTGTGCCCGTAGCGGGCCGGCCTGAACTTCCAGGGGGGGGTGGCTGCCACCGGGTACCTGGAAATACGCCTCGCCTTGTAGCAACCGGGCCACCTGACGGCCGTCGCGCAGGTCGCTGGCGAAGGCCGAGTCGGTATTGAGCAGCACCTTGGCGCCGTCATCGAGTTGCAGGCGCTGGCGCTCGCCCACCACGGTCAGATGATCAGCTTGCAGGCGCATCGGCAGGTTGCCGACGGTGAACAGCCCGACCAGCAGCACTGCGGCAGTGGCCAGGGGTTTCCAGTGGGCGCGCAGGCGCCCGCCTACCGAGCGTCGCCGGCCCTGGTCCATCTTCATGGCAGCCTGACGCAGGGGGGAACCGTTCCACAGGGCTTCGGCTTCGACGTAGGCTTCGGCGTTTTCCGGCGCAGCACTGAGCCACTGCTCGAAGGCCAGGGTGTCGGCTTCTGTGGCGCATTGCAGGCGTACCAGCCAGTCCAGCGCCTCGTCCATCGCTCGGGCACGGGCATTGGGCCCGTTGGTGGGCGGGCGAGGGGCGCAGCTGTCGGTCACGGTGAATCCTTGAAATGATTTTCCCGAATGATCAAGGCTTAGGCGGGGCGTGGCAAGCGCTTCGCCGAAGTAGGGTAGCCAGCGTTCGCCTCACTTCAAGCGTTCGGCTACACCCATGCAGATTGCCATGATCAGCTTCAGTTCCTTCTGGACCGTGCTGGCCGAGACATTCAGCTGCTCGGCAATTTCCAGGTAGCTGGCACCGTGCAGGCGGCTGAGGATGAAAATACGCTGCTGACGTTCACTCAACTGGTTGAGGCTGACGCTCAGGTGTTTGAGCAGTTGCTCGGCGTGTGCGGCATCTTCGCTGCTGCTCAGCGGCGCGGCGACGTTGTGGAGGATTTCTTCGGGCACATCGTCCACCAGCATGCGCGCCTGCACCCGGCGTGCGCGCAGATGGTCCAGGGCCAGGTTGCGCGCGGTCTGGAACACGAAAGGCTCAAGGTGTTCGATGGGCCGCTCCCCCAAGGCGCGTGACACCCGCAGGTAGGTTTCCTGAAGCAGGTCCTCGGCGGTGCTGGGGTTGCCCACCATGCGTTGCAAGGTTCGCAGTAGGGGGAGGCGCTGAACGAGGAAGACAGAATTGAACCGGGACTGACTCACAGGGGGACCTGGCCGACGAAAGGTTAATGATAATGCTTATCATCTTGCCTGGAGGTCAAGCCTGGAATTGTTAGGAAAAGGTAAAGATTGTCTGAGGGCGCGGCGTGAAGGCGCGAAAGGGCTGCTGAGCAGCCCCAACGTCGTTCCTGGCGCAACGGGCGTGCTCAGCGGGCGCTGCACAACGCCAGGCAGTTATCCAGCATGCGGTTGGAGAAGCCCCACTCGTTGTCATACCAGGCCAGCACCTTGAGCATCCTGCCGTTGGCGCGGGTATGGTTGGCATCGAAGATCGACGACAACGGGTTGTGATTGAAATCGCAGGAGACCAGCGGCAGGGCATTGTAGCCGAGCACCTTGGAGTGCCGGCTGGCTTCGAGGAACAGCTGGTTGACCTGCTCGGCCGTGGCCTCGCGCTTGAGGTTGACGGTGAGGTCGACCAGCGACACGTTGATCACCGGTACCCGTACCGCCATGCCGGTGAGCTTGCCGGCCAGTTCTGGCAAGACCAGGCCCACGGCTTCGGCGGCGCCGGTCTTGCTCGGGATCATCGATTGGGTGGCCGAGCGCGCTCGGTACGGGTCGCTGTGGTAGACGTCGGTCAGCACCTGATCGTTGGTGTAGGCATGGATGGTGGTCATCAGCCCCTGCTCGATGCCGAACTCGCGGTCCAGTACCTGGGCGATCGGCGCCAGGCAGTTGGTGGTGCAGGAGGCGTTGGAAATGACCTGGTGCGAGGCACGCAGGATGTCGTGGTTGACGCCGTACACCACGGTGGCGTCGGCGCCTTTGGCCGGTGCCGAGACGATCACCTTGCCAGCCCCCGCTGCCAGGTGCGCTGCGGCCTTGGCGCGGTCGGTGAACAGCCCGGTGCACTCGAACACCACGTCGATCGCCTCCGCCTTCCAGGGCAGCTCGGCCGGATTACGGATGGCGCTTACCGCGATACGGTCACCATTGACCGTCAGGCTCTCGTGATCGGCTTGCACCGACGCATCGAATGTACCGTGTACGCTGTCGTACTTGAGCAGGTGGGCGTTCATGCTGCTGTCGCCCAGGTCGTTGATGGCGACGACCTGCAGGTCGTGGCGGTAGCCTTGGGTATACAGTGCGCGCAGGACATTGCGACCGATGCGGCCGAATCCGTTTATGGCGATACGTAGTGTCATGGCAGTACCTCTGGCAGTTCGAGTGAAACCTTTGGCACGAAGCAGCTTCACTGAAACGGTTTTGTTGTTGGAATTACAAGATTATTCACTGAGCGATAGAAAACAAGCCTTTTTACTGGCAGTATTTTGTTTAAATATACAACGAGTGGTCGGGCATGCCGCCGTCTCGATGCGCAGGGTCTCTTACACAGGAGCCTAGGCCGCAATCGTTTGGAGGGGAAATGCCTGGTAAACCGCCCTTACCGCTAGCCTGGAGTCCAGTACATGCACCCGCGCATCCTTGAGGTCACCCAACGGCTGACCGAACGCAGCCGTGCCACCCGTGAACGCTACCTGCAGCTGATTCGCGGCGCGGCCAGTGACGGACCCATGCGGGCCAGCCTGCAGTGCGCCAACTTCGCCCATGGCGTGGCCGGGTGTGGCGCCGACGACAAGCAGAGCCTGCGCCTGATGAACGCTGCCAACGTGGCCATCGTCTCGGCCTACAACGACATGCTCTCAGCGCACCAGCCGTACGTGCATTTCCCCGAACAGATCAAGAAGGCCCTGCGCGAGGTTGGCTCCGTCGGCCAGTTCGCCGGTGGTGTGCCGGCCATGTGCGATGGCGTGACCCAGGGTGAGCCAGGCATGGAACTGGCCATCGCCAGCCGTGAGGTGATCGCCATGTCCACTGCAGTGGCACTGTCGCACAACATGTTCGACGCTGCGCTGATGCTGGGCATTTGCGACAAGATTGTTCCCGGCTTGATGATGGGCGCGCTGCGCTTCGGCCATCTGCCGACCATTTTCGTGCCGGGTGGGCCAATGGTTTCCGGTATCTCCAACAAGCAGAAGGCCGATGTGCGCCAGCGCTATGCCGAGGGCAAGGCCAGCCGCGAGGAGCTGCTGGAGTCGGAGATGAAGTCCTACCACAGCCCGGGCACGTGCACCTTCTACGGCACCGCCAACACCAACCAGTTGGTGATGGAGGTGATGGGGCTGCACCTGCCGGGCGCCTCCTTCGTCAACCCGTACACGCCACTTCGCGACGCGCTGACCGCCGAGGCCGCGCAGCAAGTGACGCGCATGACCAAGGCCAGTGGCAGCTTCATGCCCTTGGGCGAGATCGTCGATGAAAAATCGCTGGTCAACTCCATCGTGGCCCTGCATGCCACCGGCGGGTCTACCAACCACACCTTGCACATGCCGGCGATCGCCCAGGCGGCAGGTATCCAACTCACCTGGCAGGACATGGCCGACCTGTCCGAGGTGGTGCCGACCCTGTCCCACGTCTACCCCAACGGCAAGGCCGACATCAATCACTTCCAGGCTGCCGGCGGCATGTCGTTCCTGATCCGCGAGCTGCTCGATGCCGGCTTGCTGCACGAAGACGTCAACACCGTCGCCGGCCATGGGTTGCGCCGCTACACGCAGGAACCGTTCCTCGACAACGGCAAGCTGGTCTGGCGCGAGGGCCCGCAGCAGAGCCTGGACGAGAGCATCCTGCGGCCAGTGGCGCGGCCGTTCTCGGCCGAAGGCGGGCTGCGGGTGATGGAAGGCAACCTTGGGCGCGGCGTGATGAAGGTGTCTGCGGTGGCCCCCGAGCATCAGGTCGTCGAGGCCCCGGCACGGGTGTTCCAGGACCAACAGTCGCTGGCTGACGCGTTCAAGGCCGGCGAACTGGAGTGCGACTTCGTGGCTGTGGTGCGCTTCCAGGGGCCGCGTTGCAACGGCATGCCGGAGCTGCACAAGCTGACGCCGTTCCTCGGTGTGCTGCAGGACCGCGGCTATAAAGTCGCACTGGTCACCGATGGGCGCATGTCGGGTGCATCGGGCAAGATCCCGGCCGCTATCCATGTCTGCCCTGAAGCCTTCGATGGTGGGCCGCTGGCACGGGTGCGCGATGGTGATATCGTGCGGGTAGATGGTGTCGAAGGCACGCTGCAGCTCAAGGTGTCGGCCGAGGAACTGGCCAGCCGCGACCTGCCCCCGCCGCCCCAGGGCAACGACCTGGGCTGCGGGCGCGAGCTGTTCGGCTTCATGCGCATGGCGTTCAGCTCGGCCGAGCAGGGCGCCAGCGCCTTTACCTCGGCCCTGGAGAACCTCAAATGAAGGACCTGCTGGTTGGCGACATCGGTGGCACCAATGCCCGTTTTGCGTTGTGGCGTGACAACCAGCTGCACCAGGTGAAGGTTTTCGCTACCGCTGACTACACCAGCCCGGAGCAAGCCATCGAAGCTTACCTGCACAGCCAAGGCATCGCCCGTGGCGGGTTGTCGGCGGTGTGCCTGGCGGTGGCCGGGCCGGTCGACGGTGATGAGTTTCGCTTTACCAACAATCATTGGCGGCTGAGCCGCAGTGCGTTCTGCAAGACTTTGCAGGTTGATCAGCTGCTGCTGATCAACGACTTCACGGCGATGGCCCTGGGCATGACCCGGCTGCAAGCGCACGAGGTGCGCCAGGTGTGCCCTGGCAAGGCCGACCCGGCGCGACCTGCACTGGTGATCGGGCCGGGCACCGGCCTTGGCGTCGGCAGCCTGCTGCGCCTGGGTGAGCAGCATTGGCTGGCGTTGCCCGGTGAGGGCGGGCACGTCGACCTGCCGGTAGGCAATGCCCGCGAAGCGGCGATCCATCAGCAGATTCACGGGCAGATTGGCCATGTCAGCGCTGAAACCGTGCTCAGCGGTGGCGGCCTGCTGCGTTTGTATCAGGCCATCTGTGCGCTGGACGGTGATACGGTCCGGCACAAGACACCAGCCGAAATCACCGATGCCGCCCTGAGTGGTGAGCCTCGGGCTCTGGCGGTCGTCGAACAGTTCTGCCGCTTTCTCGGGCGCGTGGCAGGTAACAATGTTCTGACCCTTGGCGCGCGCGGTGGGGTTTATATTGTCGGCGGTGTGATTCCGCGGTTTGCCGAGCTGTTCATGCGTAGCGGGTTTGCTGCAAGTTTTGCCGACAAGGGCTGCATGAGCGGGTATTTCGCGGGTGTGCCGGTGTGGTTGGTGACGGCAGAGTTTTCTGGACTGCTGGGCGCTGGCGTGGCATTACAGCAGGCTCTGGATCATTGAGAGGGGGCCGCTTTGCGGCCCGATCGCCGGCAAGCCGGCTCCCACGCAGGTCGCTACAGCACTGGGTATCAGTGAGAGCACTCGGTAACAATGGGGGCACTCGCTATCGGTGGGAGCCGGCTTGCCGGCGATTGGGGCGCGAAGCGGCCCCCGAAGCAGGCAAAAGACCTGCGACAACAAGAGGGCGGGACACCTTGAGCACTGCCGGTAAATCGATCCTGATGGTGGATGACGATCAGGAAATCCGCGAGCTGTTGCAAACCTACCTGAGCCGCGCTGGCTTCCAGGTGCATGCCCAAGCCGATGGGCAAGGTTTTCGCCACGCTCTGGAAAACACTCACTGCGATCTGGTCATTCTCGATGTGATGCTGCCCGACGAGGACGGCTTCAGCCTGTGTCGCTGGGTGCGCCAGCACCCGCGCCAGTCGCGGGTACCGATCATCATGCTGACCGCCAGTTCCGACGAGGCCGACCGGGTCATCGGCCTTGAGCTCGGGGCGGACGATTATCTGGGCAAGCCGTTCAGCCCGCGGGAGCTGCAGGCGCGCATCAAGGCCCTGCTGCGGCGCGCGGAATTCGGCCAGGCCGCCCCAGCCAGCGCGGTGCTGGCCTTCGACGACTGGCGCCTGGACACGGTCAGCCACCGGCTGTTCCACCGCGATGGAGAAGAGGTGATCCTTTCCGGTGCCGACTTCGCCCTGCTCAAGCTGTTTCTCGATCACCCCCAGCAGATCCTCGACCGCGATACCATCGGCAACGCTACCCGTGGCCGTGAGCCGATGCCGCTGGACCGTATCGTTGACATGGCGGTCAGCCGCCTGCGCCAGCGTCTGCGCGACACCGACAAACCGCCACGGCTGATCCGCACGGTACGCGGCAGTGGGTACCTGCTGGCTGCGCATGTCTGCTGTGCGTCCTGAGCGGCGCTGGCGCTTGCTGCCGCGCTCGCTGCTGGGGCGCATGCTGCTGTTGACCTTGCTGGTGGTGCTGCTGGCGCAGGGCTTGTCCAGCGTCATCTGGGTCACGCAGCTACGTGCCAGCCAGATGCAAGGCCTGCGCGCCAGTGCCGGCAGCCTGGCCCATTCGATGAGTGCCAGCGTCAGTTATTTCCGTTCTTTGCCGGTGGCCTACCGGCCGATGGTACTGGACCAGTTGCGCAGCATGGGGGGGACGCGTTTTTTCGTGTCGCTCAACGACAAGCCCCTGGACATGCCGGTATTGCCCCTTACGCCACGCAAGCGGGCGGTGATCGAAGTGTTTCAGCAGGTACTGCATGAACGGCTGGGCGCCCAGATGGAAATTTCCGTCGAGTTCGTCGCCCCCGATGACCTGCGCATCTTCAACAGCGGCCTCAAGCTCGATGAGCTGCCGCGTTCCTGGGCGCATTACTCGCTGACCCTGGAGCCACTCAACCCGCCCGTACTGGTCACGCAGATTCGCCTGGGCGAAGACGAGTGGCTGTACATCGCCTCGTTGCTGCCAGAGCCCTACACCGGCCTTGAAGCCGAGCGCCTGCCACGCCAGCAGATCGGCTTCATCGTCCTGACCACCGCCTTGCTGCTGTTGTTCATCGGCCTGCTGGTGCACTGGCAGAGCTGGCCACTCAAACGCCTGGCGCGGGCTGCGCGGGATCTGTCGCTGGGCGCCGATGTGGCGCCAGTGCCCGAGGGCGGTGGCAGCGAGGTGGTCGAGGTCGGGCGAGCGTTCAACAGCATGCGTGAGCGTATAAGCCGCTACCTCACCGAGCGCAGTCAGTTGTTCAGCGCCATTTCCCACGACCTGCGCACGCCTATCACCCGGCTGCGGCTGCGTGTGGAACTGTTGGAAGATGAGCGCATGCAGGCCAAGTTCAGTCAGGATCTCGATGAGCTGGAGCTGTTGGTCAAAGGCGCTTTGCAATGCGTGAAAGACACTGACATCCACGAGAACATCGAGCCGGTCGATCTCAACCAGGTCCTGGAGATTCTCGCCGAACCGTATCTGGGGGATGGCCGCATCACCGTGGAAGGCCAGGCCCTGGCGCCGTACCCGGGCAAGCCGCTGGCCTTGCGCCGCTGCATCGGCAACCTGATAGACAATGCCATCAAATACGGCGAGCGTGCCCACCTGCGCATCATCGACAGCGCGCAGGGTTTTGTCCTGCAGGTGGATGACCAGGGGCCGGGCGTGCCACAGCAGCGCCTTGAGCAGGTGTTCGAGCCGCATTTCAGGCTGGCCGGGCAGCAGCAGGGGTATGGCTTGGGCTTGGGGATTGCACGCAACATTGCCCACAGCCATGGGGGGGAGGTGAGCCTGCTCAACTTGCGCGAGGGCGGGTTGCGCGTGACCCTCCATCTGCCGCGTGGCGTTGAGTGAAGGTAGAGTGAAGCTGTGTCACCGATCGGTGACATAGCCGCAAGCCTTCGTGACATCCCAGCCAGGACGGCTGGCTAGAATCTGCAAACCTCACACAGGGAAGAAGCAGGAGCATGGACTACATCGATTCCCCGGAACATACCGCCTGGCTCGCAAGCGAGGGCCAGCGGCTGCTCTGTTTCGCCAAGGCCTCGCAAGCCCCCGAAGGTTTTGGCAATCTCGACGCCCGCGGCAATCTGCCCCCTACGGCTGTCGCCGAAACCATGAACACCGCACGCATGACCCACAGCTTCGCCTTGGCCCACCTCCAGGGGGCGCCTGGCTGCCTGGCATTGGTGCAGCACGGTGTACACGCCTTGTGCGGGCCTTTGCGCGACGCCGAGTACGGCGGTTGGTTCGCCCGGCCGCACGGGCAGGGCGACAATGGCAAGGCGGCTTACCTGCATGCCTTCGTCGCGCTTGCCGCCAGCTCTGCCGTGGTGGCGGGCGCTGCGGGCGCACAGGGGTTGCTGGCGCAGGCGATACAGGTCATCGAAGAGCGCTTCTGGAGCGAAGAGGAGGGTGCTATGCGCGAATCCTTTTCCAGCGACTGGCAGCAGCCCGAAGCCTATCGCGGTGCCAACAGCAACATGCACGCCACCGAGGCCTTCCTCGCCCTGGCAGACGTGACCGGTGATGTGCGTTGGTTAGAGCGCGCCTTGCGTATCGTCGAACGCATCATTCACGGCCATGCTGGCGCCGGTGGCTACCGGGTAATCGAACATTTCGATGCCCACTGGCAACCGCTCCCCGAATACAACCAAGACAATCCTGCAGACCACTTCCGCCCTTACGGCACAACGCCAGGCCATGCATTCGAGTGGTCCCGTCTGGCCCTTCACCTCGAAGCTGCACGACGTCAGGCCGGGCTTCCCGTTCCGGCATGGCTGCTGGCCTGTGCGCGAGGCTTGTTCGCCAACGCCTGCACCCATGCCTGGAGCGTCGATGGTGCCGAGGGCATCGTCTACACCTTGGGCTGGGACGATCGGCCCAGGGTGCGCGAGCGCCTGCACTGGGTGCATGCCGAAGCCTGCGCCAGCGCCGCAGCGCTGCTGCGGCGAACCGGCGAGCAACAGTACGAACGATGGTACCGGCGCTTCTGGGCCTTCATCGACACCCACTTCATCGACCGCGCAGCCGGAAGCTGGCACCACGAACTCGGCCCGGACAATCAGCCAGCGGCGACGATCTGGGCTGGCAAGCCAGACCTCTATCACGCCTACCAGGCTGTACTGCTGCCAACGCTGCCCCTGGCTCCCAGCCTGGCCAGCGCACTGGCGCGCAATGTAACCAAACGATGACATTCACGCATCGCTTCGTTACCTGACGCAGCGGGCACTCTGATTAGACTCCATGCAATGCAAGCGCTCGACTTGCCCGGCATAACAACAAGAAAGGTACTCCGATGAATTCGACTCTCCGCCTCGCTGCCGCCATTTCCTTCGCCTCCCTGTTCCCGCTCAGTGCCTTCGCCGCCGACTCCAAAGGCAGTGTCGAAGTGGTGCACTGGTGGACTTCCGGTGGGGAAAAAGCGGCGGTCGATGTGCTCAAGGCCCAGGTCGAGAAGGATGGCTTCACCTGGAAGGATGGGGCTGTTGCCGGCGGTGGTGGGGCCACGGCCATGACCGTGCTCAAGAGCCGCGCGGTGGCCGGTAACCCGCCGGGTGTCGCCCAGATCAAGGGGCCGGACATCCAGGAATGGGCTTCCACCGGCTTGCTGGACCCGGATGTGCTCAAGGATGTGGCCAAGCAAGAGAAGTGGGACTCGCTGCTCGATAAGAAAGTCGCCGATACCGTCAAGTACGAAGGTGACTACGTGGCCGTGCCGGTGAACATCCATCGCATCAACTGGCTGTGGATCAACCCTGAAGTGTTCAAGAAGGCCGGCATCGACAAGGCGCCGACCACCCTCGACGAATTCTACGCCGCCGCCGAAAAACTCAAGGCGGCCGGCTTCATCCCGCTCGCCCATGGCGGCCAGCCATGGCAGGACAGCACGGTGTTCGAGAGTGTGGTCCTGTCGGTGATGGGGGCAGACGGTTACAAGAAAGCGCTGGTCGACCTCGATGAAGCCACGCTGACCGGGCCGCAGATGGTCAAGTCACTGACCGAGCTGAAGAAGGTCGCCACCTATATGGACCCCGACGGCAAAGGCCAGGACTGGAACCTGGAAGCGGCCAAGGTCATCAATGGCAAGGCCGGCATGCAGATCATGGGTGACTGGGCCAAGAGCGAATGGACCCTGGCCAAGAAGACCGCTGGCAAGGACTACCAGTGCGTAGCGTTCCCTGGCACTGACAAGGCTTTCCTGTACAACATCGACTCGCTGGTGGTGTTCAAGCAGAACGACGAAGGCACGGCCGCTGGCCAGCAGGACATTGCCAGAAAGGTGCTTGGCCAGGACTTCCAGAAGGTCTTCAGCATCAACAAAGGCTCCATTCCCGTTCGTAACGACATGCTCGCGGACATGAGCGCCTACGGCTTCGACGCCTGCGCCCAGACGTCGGCCAAGGACTTCATGGCCGACGCCAAGACCGGCGGCCTGCAGCCGAGCATGGCGCACAACATGGCCACTACGCTGGCCGTGCAGGGCGCCTTCTTCGATGTGGTGACCAACTACATCAACGACCCCAAGGCAGACCCTGCAGCTGCAGCGAAGAAGCTGGCTGCGGCGATCAGATCGGCCAAGTGAAAACCTGATGGCCCCATCGCCGCCAAGCCGGCGCCCACAGTTGCTCCGATGCTTTTGAACACTGTGGCGTACCGGTGGGCGCCGGCTTGCCGGCGATGAGGTCAGTACCGTCAATACAGGGGCTGCCCAGGCCCCGGGTAATCACATCATGACTACAGCAACCGCCCAACTGCGGGCCTCCCCCCTGGATGCGCTGCAGCGCTGGCTACCCAAGCTGGTGCTGGCACCGAGCATGTTCATCGTCCTGGTGGGCTTTTACGGCTACATCCTGTGGACGTTCGTCCTGTCCTTCACCACCTCGACCTTCCTGCCGACTTACAAGTGGGCGGGCCTTGCGCAATACGCCAGGCTGTTCGACAACGATCGCTGGTGGGTGGCGAGCAAGAACCTGCTGGTGTTCGGCGGGCTGTTCATCGGTATCAGCCTCGCCATCGGCGTACTGCTGGCGGTGCTGCTCGACCAGCGCATCCGCCGCGAAGGTTTCATCCGCACGATCTACCTGTACCCCATGGCCCTGTCGATGATCGTCACCGGTACCGCTTGGAAATGGCTGCTCAACCCAGGCATGGGCCTGGACAAGCTGTTGCGTGACTGGGGCTGGGAAGGGTTCCGCCTGGACTGGCTGATCGACCCCGACCGCGTGGTGTACTGCCTGGTCATCGCCGCCGTATGGCAAGCCTCGGGTTTCATCATGGCGATGTTCCTTGCCGGCTTGCGCGGGGTCGACCAGTCGATCATCCGTGCAGCACAGATGGATGGTGCAAGCCTGCCACGCATCTACTGGACCGTGGTGCTGCCGAGCCTGCGCCCGGTGTTCTTCAGTTCGCTGATGATCCTCTCGCACATTGCAATCAAAAGCTTCGACCTGGTGGCCGCAATGACTGCCGGTGGCCCGGGCTACTCGTCCGACCTGCCGGCCATGTTCATGTACTCGTTCACCTTCAGCCGCGGCCAGATGGGCATGGGCTCGGCCAGCGCCATCCTCATGCTCGGGGCGATCCTGGCGATTCTCGTGCCTTATCTGTACTCGGAGCTGCGGAGCAAACGCCATGCATAGCCCTATCGAAAAACCGCTGCCGAGCATCAGCCGCATCGCCATCCACGCGGTGTTGCTGATCGCCGTGCTGCTTTACCTGGTGCCGCTTGTGGTGATGCTGCTGACCAGCTTCAAAACCCCGGAGGACATCAGTACCGGCAACTTGCTGAGCTGGCCGACCGTGGTCAGCGGCATCGGTTGGGTCAAGGCCTGGGGCACGGTCAGCGGCTATTTCTGGAACTCGATCATGATCACCGTGCCAGCGGTGCTGATCTCGACCGCCATTGGTGCACTCAACGGATATGTGCTGTCGATGTGGCGTTTCCGTGGGTCCCAGTTGTTTTTCGGCCTGCTGTTGTTCGGTTGCTTTTTGCCGTTCCAGACCGTGTTGCTGCCAGCCTCGTTCACCCTCGGCAAGCTGGGCCTGGCCAGCACCACCAGCGGGCTGGTGCTGGTGCATGTGGTCTATGGCCTGGCCTTTACCACGCTGTTCTTCCGCAACTTCTATGTGAGCATTCCCGATGCGCTAGTCAAGGCCGCACGCCTGGACGGTGCCGGGTTCTTCACCATTTTCCGCCGCATCATCCTGCCGATGTCGACACCCATCATCATGGTCTGCCTGATCTGGCAGTTCACCCAGATCTGGAATGACTTCCTGTTCGGCGTGGTGTTCTCCAGCGGCGATTCGCAACCGATCACCGTGGCGTTGAACAACCTGGTCAATACCAGTACCGGGGCCAAGGAGTACAACGTCGACATGGCGGCGGCGATGATCGCCGGCCTGCCAACCCTGCTGGTCTATGTGGTGGCAGGCAAGTATTTCGTTCGCGGGCTTACAGCCGGCGCGGTCAAGGGGTAAGTCATGGCAACGCTTGAACTTCGTAATGTGAACAAGACCTACGGCAGCGGCCTGCCGGACACCCTCAAGGACATTCAGCTGTCGATCAAGGACGGCGAATTCCTGATTTTGGTCGGCCCTTCGGGCTGCGGTAAATCGACGTTGATGAACTGCATCGCGGGCCTTGAAAACATCACCGGCGGCGCGATTCTCATCGATGATCAGGATGTCAGTGGCATGAGCCCCAAGGATCGTGACATCGCTATGGTGTTCCAGTCCTACGCGCTGTATCCGACCATGAGCGTGCGCGAGAACATCGAATTCGGCCTGAAGATCCGCAAGATGCCGCAGGCCGCGATCGACGAGGAAGTGGCCCGTGTGGCCAAGCTGTTGCAGATCGAACACCTGCTTGCACGCAAGCCGGCGCAGTTGTCCGGTGGCCAGCAGCAGCGGGTGGCGATGGGCCGCGCGTTGGCGCGGCGGCCGAAGATCTACCTGTTCGACGAACCGTTGTCCAACCTCGACGCCAAGCTGCGCGTCGAGATGCGCACGGAAATGAAACTGATGCACCAGCGACTGAAAACCACCACGGTGTATGTCACCCACGACCAGATCGAGGCCATGACCTTGGGCGACAAGGTTGCGGTGATGAAGGACGGCATCATTCAGCAGTTCGGTACCCCGCAACAGATCTACAACGACCCGGCCAATCAGTTCGTCGCCAGCTTCATCGGCTCGCCACCGATGAACTTCATTCCGGTGCGCCTGGCCAGGCAGGACGGGCGCCTGCTGGCCCTGCTCGACAGCGGCCAGGCACGGTGCGAGCTGCCGTTGGGCATGGCCGTCGACGAACTCGACGGGCGCGAGGTCATCCTCGGCATCCGCCCGGAGCAGATCAGCCTGGGTACCGGCGAGGGCAATGGCCTGCCGGGCATTCGCGCCGAGGTGCAGGTAACCGAGCCTACCGGCCCCGACCTTTTGGTCTTCGTCACCCTCAACCAGACCAAAGTGTGCTGCCGCTTGGCGCCGGATGTGGCGTGCCGGGTCGGTGACAGCCTTAACCTGCAGTTCGACCCGGCTCGGGTGCTGCTGTTTGACGCCGCCAGCGGCGAACGCCTGGACTTGAATACTGCCAACGTTTCAGTGAAGGACAACGTGACTCACCTCAAGAGCCGTTGAATCGTCGACACCATCAATAAGAAAAAGAGGACGCAAAGGGATGGAACAGCGCAATCGCATAAGGACCTTGGGCTCGCTGGCCCTGCTGGCCATGGTTGGGAGCAGTGGGGCTCAGGCCGCCGAGGCCTTCTCCAGCGAATCGAAATGGATGACCGGCGACTGGGGGGGGACCCGTACCGAGCTGCTGGAAAAAGGCTACGACTTCACCCTCGACTATGTGGGTGAGGTCGCTGGTAACCTCAATGGCGGCTACAACGACGACAAGACCGCGCGCTACAGCGACCAGTTCGCCCTCGGCGCGCACCTGGACCTGCAGAAGATCTTTGGCTGGCACGATGCCGAGTTCAAACTGGCGATCACCGAGCGAAGTGGCCGCAATCTTTCCAATGACCGTATCAGCGACCCGCGGGCCGGCCAGTTCAGTTCGGTGCAGGAGGTATGGGGGCGCGGCCAGACCTGGCGCCTGACCCAGATGTGGATCAAGCAGAAGTACTTCGACGGTGCCCTGGATGTGAAATTTGGCCGGTTCGGCGAGGGCGAGGACTTCAACAGCTTCCCCTGTGACTTCCAGAACCTGGCCTTCTGTGGATCGCAGGTGGGCAACTGGGTCGGCGGCATCTGGTACAACTGGCCGGTCAGCCAGTGGGCGTTGCGGGTCAAGTACAACATCACGCCAGAGTTCTTCGTGCAGGTCGGCGCGTTCGAGCAGAACCCTTCCAACCTGGAAACCGGCAACGGCTTCAAGCTCAGCGGCAGCGGCACCAAGGGCGCGATCCTGCCGGTGGAGGCGGTGTGGTCACCGCACGTCAACGGCCTGCCGGGCGAGTACCGCCTGGGCTACTACTACAGCACGGCTGATGCCGAAGACGTCTACGAGGACGTCAATGGCAACCCGCAAGGGATCAGCGGCGCCGGCTTCAAGTCACACTCCAGCAAGCATGGCTGGTGGGTGGTTGCGCAGCAGCAGGTCACCGCCCATGGTGGCGACGCCAGCCGCGGTCTGAGCCTGTTCGCCAACTTCACCGTGCATGACAAAGCGACCAACGTGGTCGATAACTACCAGCAGGTGGGGCTGGTCTACAAAGGCGCCTTCGATGCCCGGCCCAAGGACGATATCGGCTTTGGTATCGCCCGCATCCACGTCAACGATGACGTGAAAAAACGTGCCGAACAGCTCAATGCCCAAAGTGGCATAAATGACTACGACAACCCGGGCTTCGTGCCGCTGCAGCGCACCGAATACAACGCCGAGCTCTATTACGGCTTCCACGTCACCAACTGGCTGACCGTTCGCCCGAACCTTCAGTACATCAAGAGCCCCGGTGGGGTGGACGAGGTGGACAACGCGCTGGTCGCTGGTTTGAAGATTCAGTCGTCATTCTGAGCCTGTTTGTTGTAAATTTACGCCAATCCAAAAACGGCTCCCGGCATCCACTGGCTTGCAGTGGTTGTCGGGGATAGGCCGAGACAGCGCTATCTCAAACAACAAGAGCTTGGAACCATGCCTGAACATCCGCTACATCGCTTCTTTACCGCACAGCGGCCCAGGCCGACATTCGAGTGGGAGCGTTACCAGCAGCGCGATGTGCTGATCATTGACCACCCCCGTTGCCAGGCGGTGTTCAGCCGCCAGGGTGCGCAACTGCTGCACTTCCAGCCGGCCGGTGAGCGGCCCTGGTTGTGGTGTGCCGAGCAGTGGCCGCAGGTGGGGGCGATCCGTGGGGGCGTGCCGGTGTGTTGGCCGTGGTACGGTCGCCACCCCAGCGAGGACCTGTGGCCTGCCCACGGCTGGGCGCGCCTGCTGGACTGGAAGTTGGTGGACAGCCGTGAGGACGAGGAGGGCGTGAGCCTGAAGTGGCGCCTGGACTTGTGCGACTGGCAGGTCGACCTGCATGCTCGCCTGGGTAGCCGCATGGAACTGAGCTTGAGTACCGAGCACCAGGACAGCGAACCCTGCCAGTTGAGCCATGCACTGCTGGCCTACTGGCGTATCAGCGACGTTTCCGAGATAGCGCTGTCCGGGCTTGAAGATATCCAAGGCTATGACCGTCTGAGCCGGCAAGCCTGCCGCGAAGACGGCGCGTTGAAGCTCAAGGGCGGCTGCCAGAAGGTCTATCCCGGCACGCCGCGCGTACAGCTGCAGGACCCGGCCTGGCAGCGAGAACTGTGCATCGATACGGGTGACAGTGACGATACCGTGGTCTGGCACCCCGGCAACCGCCCGTTGATGGGTGTGAGCGGGCGCGAGTGCCAGGGGTTCGTCTGTGTCGAGGCGGCCAGCGGCAGCGGTGAAGGCCTGAGCCTGGCGCCGGGGCAGCGCGCCCATTTGCGGCTGCAGGCGCACCGGCTCAGCTGAGTTCGTCGTCCTCGATCGGGTAGCGGCTGGCGTTGAGGCTTTCCTTGATCTTGCGCAGGTGCGGCTGGAAGTCCACCCCGCGGCGCAGGGTCATCCCGGTGGCGAGTACGTCGAGCACGGTAAGCTGGATGATCCGCGACGTCATCGGCATGTAGATGTCGGTGTCTTCCGGTAGCGGGATGTGCAGGCTGAGGCTGCACGCTTGGGCCAAGGGGGAGCCGGCGGCGGTCAGGCCGAGCACCGAGGCGCCGTTTTCGCGGGCCAGGCGCGCTACCTCCACCAGTTCGCGGGTGCGCCCGGTGTAGGAGATGATCACGAACAGATCGCCAGTGTGAGCCACCGAAGCCAGCATGCGCTGCATCAGCACGTCGGCGTGGGCCGAGACGGCGAGGTTGAACCGGAAAAACTTGTGTTGGGCGTCCAGGGCTACCGGGGCGGACGCGCCCAGGCCGAAGAAGTGGATCTGCCGGGCCTGGATCATCATGTCCACGGCGCGGCTGACCTGCTGCGGGTCAAGCTGCTGGCAGGCGCTGTCGAGCGAGGCGATTGCACTGGCAAAGATCTTCTGGGTGTAGGCTGCAGGATCGTCATCGGCCTCGACCGCGCGGCTGACATAGGCCGCACCACTGGCGAGGCTTTGCGCCAGCTGCAGCTTGAGCTCGGGGTAACCGCTGACGCCGAACGAGCGGCAGAAGCGGTTGACGGTCGGTTCGCTGACCTTGGCCGCCTGGGCCAGTGCGGCAATGCTGAAACGGGTGGCTTGTTGCGGGTTGAGCAGGATGACTTCGGCGACTTTGCGTTCGGCCTTGTTCAGCTCGTCGAGGCGTCCCTGGATCTGCTCCAGGAGGTTTCGCACGCGGTCCATGGGTGTGTCCTTGGGTCGAGAAGACAGCCGGCTGGCGGAGCAGCAGGCTTTTTGCACAGTCGTCTATCGTACTGTCGGTGCGGGTGGCGCACCACTTATCTGTAACACTTGTGTGTAATGTTGTGGTTTTTACTACATTTTCTCTTGAAAACCGTATGTGAAAGCGGTATTCCTAGGCCAACTTTAGGAAAGAACCAACATCATGGCTGCGATCAGTGTTGAACCTTGCACCTTTGCCCTGTTTGGCGCCTTGGGCGACCTGGCATTGCGCAAGCTGTTTCCTGCGCTCTACCAGCTCGACCGCGCCAATTTGCTGCACGCCGATACTCGCCTGCTGGCGCTGGCACGCGAGCCTGGCAGCGTACAGGAGCACCTGAATACCATCGAGGCCCATCTGCGCAAGCACGTGGCGGAGGCTGATCTGGAGCCTGCGGCGCTGGCGCGTTTTCTGGGGCGTCTGAGTTACCAGCACCTGGACTTCCTGCAGCCGGAGGGCTACCAGGCCCTGGCTGAGCAGGCACCTGCCGAGCTGCCGTTGATTGCCTATTTCGCCACTGCGGCGGCCGTGTACGGCGCGATCTGCGAAAACCTCGACAAGGCGGGCCTTGCCGCGCGCACCCGGGTGGTGCTGGAAAAGCCCATCGGGCACGATCTCGAGTCATCGCGCCGGGTGAACGACGCCGTGGCGCGGTTCTTCCCGGAAAGCCGTGTTTACCGCATCGACCATTACCTGGGCAAGGAGACGGTGCAGAACCTGATTGCCCTGCGCTTCGCCAACAGCCTGTTCGAAACCCAGTGGAACCAGAACTCCATCTCCCACGTGGAAATCACCGTGGCCGAGAAGGTCGGCATCGAAGGCCGTTGGGGCTATTTCGACAAGGCCGGCCAGCTGCGCGACATGATTCAGAACCACCTGCTGCAGCTGTTGTGCCTGATCGCCATGGACCCTCCCAGCGAGCTTTCAGCCGACAGCATCCGCGACGAGAAGGTCAAGGTGCTCAAGGCCCTTGCCCCGATCACTGGCGAGGGCTTGAGTACCCGCGTGGTGCGCGGCCAGTACATCGCCGGCTACAGCGACGGCAAGCCGGTGCCGGGTTATCTGGAGGAAGACAACGCCAACGCCCAGAGCGACACGGAAACCTTCGTCGCCCTGCGTGCTGATATTCGTAACTGGCGTTGGTCGGGCGTACCGTTCTACCTGCGTACCGGTAAGCGCATGCCGCAGAAGCTGTCGCAGATCGTCATCCACTTCAAGGAGACGCCGCACTACATCTTCGCCCCGGAGCAGCGCTTGCAGGTCGGCAACAAACTGATCATCCGCCTGCAGCCGAGCGAAGGCATCTCTTTACGCGTGATGACCAAGGAGCAGGGCTTGGACAAAGGCATGCAACTGCGCAGCGGCCCCTTGCAACTGAATTTTTCCGACACCTGGCGCACCGCGCGGATTCCGGATGCCTACGAACGCCTGCTGCTCGAGGTGATGCGCGGCAACCAGAACCTGTTCGTGCGCAAGGATGAAATCGAATATGCCTGGAAGTGGTGCGACCAGTTGATCGCGGGCTGGCAAAGCGCCGGCGATGCGCCCAAGCCGTATGCGGCTGGGTCCTGGGGGCCGATGAGCTCGATCGCACTGATTACACGTGATGGGAGGGCGTGGTATGGGGATATCTGAATTGAATTTGCCGACATCGGTCAACGCGCATCAGCTGAATGATGCCCGCGTACTTTCGGCAACATTGGCGGCTGATGTGGCCGAGCGCTTGCGCGCAGCCATCGCCGCGAAAGGGCGGGCTTGCCTGGTGTTGTCCGGCGGCCGCAGCCCGGTGCCGTTCCTGGAGAAGCTGGCGACCGAGGCCCTGGACTGGTCCAAGGTCACCGTCAGCCTGGCCGACGAGCGTTGGGTGCCGGTGGAGCACGCCGACAGCAATGCCGGTTTGCTGGCCCGCCATTTGTTCCAGGGAGGCGCTGCCAAGGCTCGTTTTATCGGGCTGTATCAGCAGGCCGAGAACCTCGACGCGGCGGCCGCCCAAGCCGACCAGGCATTGGCCGATCTGCCGGCCATCGACGTGCTGGTACTGGGCATGGGCGACGATGGTCATACCGCTTCGCTGTTCCCCGGCAGCCCGAATCTGGCCGAAGGCCTGGACCTGAACAGCACGCGCCGCTGCCTGCCGTTGCTGGCGCCGAGCGTGCCGCACCAGCGCCTTTCGCTGACCCGTTCCCTGCTGGCCAGCGCCGCGTTCATCGCGCTGTCCGTGCAGGGCCCGGGCAAACTCGCTACCCTGCGCGCCGCGCTGGCGGGCAACGACCTCAATGAAATGCCGATTCGCGCCTTTCTTCACGACCCCTTGGACATCTACTGGTGCCCATGAGCAAAGGATCCACTGTCATGACCACCCTTGAACGCCCCCAGCCTCTGCTCTCGATGGCCGAGAAAGCCGCCCGGATCGATGCGATCTGTGGGGCGGCGCGCATCCTGCCGGTGATCACCATCGCCCGTGAGGAAGACATCCTGCCGCTGGCCGATGCCCTGGCCGCTGGTGGTATCCGCACCTTGGAAGTAACCCTGCGCTCGCAGTTTGGCCTGAAGGCTATCCAGGTGCTGCGAGAGCAGCGGCCGGAGCTGTGTGTCGGCGCCGGCACCGTGCTCGATCGCGGCATGTTTGCCGCGGTCGAGGCCGCCGGCGCTCAGTTTGTCGTGACCCCGGGGATCACCCAGGACATCCTCGAGGCTGGGGTGGACAGCGATATCCCATTGTTGCCGGGCATCAGCACGCCTTCGGAAATCATGATGGGTTATGCCCTGGGTTACCGCCGCTTCAAGCTGTTCCCGGCGGAAATCAGTGGCGGCGTGGCAGCGATCAAGGCCTTTGGTGGCCCGTTCGGTGATATTCGATTCTGCCCTACCGGTGGGGTCAACCCGGCCAACGTGCGCAACTACATGGCGCTGCCCAATGTGATGTGCGTGGGCGGAACCTGGATGCTCGACAGCAGCTGGATCAAGAACGGCGACTGGGCGCGGATCGAAGCGTGTAGCGCCGAGGCGATGGCTTTGCTGGACTGATACTGAATTTGTTGTGTGCTTTACGGCTTATGGGGCGCTTGGTCGGCGCCCCTCTTTTTGCCCGGCGTTTTTGAATTGCCAGTGCCGACCCTTTCGCGGGTCAACCCGCTTTCACAGGCATTGCACAGCTTTCGAATTCTGTGAAGTCTCTATGGGAGCGGGTTGACCCGCGAAAGGCCGGTATAGGTTAAAAAAGCCCGCATCAAATATGCGGACTTTCTCGTTCATCGCGGCACCGCTTAAGTCGACTTGGCTTTCTCCCGGCTCAGCGACGCGTGTTATCTTCATTTATAAGTGTTTTACAAGCGCCTATGGATATGAATGAGTGAGAGTCAGACCCTCCTGTAGTGTCGAGATTTAATGTCGATGCTAATGTCAAGTATTTATGTATGTTAGTGAGGTCTTTGGCCGGGACCTCGATCGCGTTTATGCAGCGTTTTAAAGCTTCAAGATCTGAGCATGTCTTACCTGGCCAAAAAATATGGTGGGCTACTAGTTTAAAAGGTCTGCCTCGCTTCTCTAGCAGTCCATGAAGCGTATCCAGGGTATACGCGCTCGCTCGTCGATCAAGACTCAGCAGTGTTTCCAGGTCAGCATGCACGCCAATGTTCATATTGTTCGCGAGATGTAGCTCTGCACCGGGTAACACAAGGACACCGTTACAAATAACTGAGCCATCTCCCTGCGTGCTACCACCGAGGCGATTGCTGCAGAATAGACCCAGCATCAGTTTTTCGTAAGCATCAGCTTCGATGTGTTCGGTGATGCAGATTGCATCGAGTTCATTAAAGTTTGCTACTTTCAGCGTCTGGCTCACTGAATTCCAATCCGGCTCTGCTTGCTGCTTCCACATGAGCAGATGCACATGAGCATCCAATACTGTCCTTTTCATTCATCACCTCATTACGGCCATGATGATTTTTTCATACCTTGAATACGCATTCACGAATCCATTGTCATAAGGCGTGTCATCAAATTTTCGGATGGATAGCGCGTCATGGTGGTATGGCTGGTTTTGAAATGCCAAGATTTCTTCGCTTGTCATACGTCCCCCCTGGTTAAGTAAGCTTGACAGTGATCCCGAACTCAGTTGATTGTTGTAGTTTTCATTAACGGTGATTAAGTATCGCTTTGCATCGATATGGAGTTGAATGGGGATGCAGACTGACTGAGGGAACCATCGGTTTAGCCATTGGGCACCCAGATCAGCATGCTGGCAGTCCTTTTCATATGGAGTCATTTCCGGGTCACTGTTGCATAGGAAATGGCCAATGTCGTGGAACAACGCTGCGACAATCAGTTCTTCCGCACAGCCCTCAGTCAATGCCTGGTGAGCACTCCAAAGCGAGTGCTCCAAGAGTGTCTCGCCGTTGCTAAGCTTTACTTTTTTACATTCAAGCATGATTGTTTTGAGCATGTGGCAGGCAGCCCGCATGCTAGCTTTCTTGTCGAGCATAAATCAGTTCCGCATCCTTTAGTTCGTCGTAGTTCAAAAGTTGAAATACTTCGGAGAGCGAGCAGATGTTATTGTCGATGTTGCAGATGCTATTGTCTGCCTGAATTTGTGCTGCTGCATTTCGCATTGCAAGCAATGAGGCCCGCATCATTTGGTTTGCACATATATACACCGAGACCCCAACTTCCTGTAGTAGCTCCGTCGACACGTTTTTATAGGTTGTTGGGGCGACTATCAAAGGGCAGCGTCCTGCCCAGCACTTACTGAATTCCAATATGTCGAATCCGTCTGTCTCTTTGGAGTGTATAAAAATTCCATCGGCACCTGCTTCGTAGTACTGCTCCGCTCGTTTCAAAGCCGCCTGGGCACTCATTCCGGCTACCAATGCTTCTGTACGAGCAATAACAATAAAGTCATCGTCCCGTTTCGAATCCTGCGCAGCTTTAATCTTTCCGCAAAATTCATCCACGCTACTAAGTGCGTGCTCATGGCTGACGAACGAGTTCATTTTAGGAAACTGTTTGTCTTCTAAAGAAACTCCAGCTATCCCATAGTGCGACAGGCGCTTAACTATGTGCCTTACATTATTGAAATTACCGAAGCCTGAATCTCCGTCGAAAAGAACAGGGATATTTACTGCGTCAGCTATGCATTGAGCGACCTCCATGACCTGACTCCATGATGCCTCATTGCAATCGCGAAGCCCCATCGCTGAGGAAATAGCGAGTCCCGACGCCCAAATAGCTGGATAGCCCGTTTCCTCGACTATTCTAGCGGAGAGCCCATTGTGGGCCTCCAGAATCAGGTCGAGCCTGCCGTTGAATAATAGTTTTCGGAAACTTCCTACAGTTTTTTTTCTTGACATCACAAACTCCGTTTTTTGTTGTTGTGGATGAGTTGCTGATTCAGTCTTAGTCGCACTTGGTGAAAAATTCAATGCTCTGTATGTTTTTTTTACATTTGATCTTCCATAGATAAAATTGTCACTGTCAGGTGGCAATTCAACCTAATCTGCTGGTTGACGGTAGATTGGCCGCGATTTACGCTTCGTTGATTGATTTGTAACTAGTTAATTATGAACAATCAATCAAAGGCAATAACATGTCTGCTTCTTGCTTTCTTTGTCGAGGCGTGTGCAGCGCAGGTGATTTTTATCTACGTACCGCTAAGCATGCTAAGTGGGTCGGGGGATGAAGTTTTCTCAGCGCTGCTAAGAGCGACCGTTTATTTAGGTCCAGTTGCCTTTGGTTATTGGGCTGGGAGACTTGTGGATGGAGTTCGCTCGCGAGCCTTAGGTTTCTTGGTCGCGCTGGGGCTATGCTGTGATGTGGCGTTGTATGCGATTCGGCGAGGGGGATGGACGTTGTTAGAGACGTTTGTTCTATTAAGTGTGATTTCCATCGGGATATATATACTCAGCAATCTTCGTGCTTGCCTGATACCCCGTATCCTCCATAAAGATTTACTCCCGCGCATGAATGCACGATTACTTATCGTCGAGCACTGTGCGCTCATCCTATCGCCCGTCGCCGTCTCATATTTTTTGATGTTGCAAAATCCGGCGGTAGTATTTTATGGTGCTTCCATTTGTTTTTTGCTTTCAAGTTTTCTGTATCGCTACTCCTCTTTCGAACTCCCGCCTCGCATCGCCCCGGTTGTCCCCACTTCCTTTATCTCCAGCTATAGGGCGCTTGTGCAAAACAAGCCGCTGGTGCATGTTGTTTATATCGTCGTGGGCAATAATGCCTTCACAGCTATTTATCTTTTTTTCGTGCTCCTGAGTGCTGCGGACAGTGGGGTATTCAATATCAGCGAAACACCATTCCTTTTGGTTTCATATGCTTTGGGTTCCATTTTTTCCGGATTAGTCGCACCGAGGATGATGCGTGCATTAAATACCCGCATTGCTGTGTGTACATGCAGTGCTGGAATGGCTGCATCAGGGGTGTCGCCACTTGGACTAGGAACGGTTGAGTCTTACTATGTGTCGGCCTTTTTCGTGGGCTTCTTTGGGGCCTATGTGATCATTACAGCTTGGACATTGAGACAGGCGCTGGTACCCGCGGATTTGCTTGGCAGAGTCACCGGAATCACCAGTGCACTCTTCAAAGTTTCGATGCTGCTTTCTGTCCCATTGGCAGGGTTGATAAGCAGTTCTTTTGGCAGTGCTGTAGCCATACTTGCGGGTATTGTGCCCGTAGGGTTAGGGCTCACACCTATGGCAGTCGCTTCGTTGAAAGTGAAAATGGGTAGTCCTCATACTGACTGACGGGCCTGATTTTTCTTAAACTGTTGTTTAAGCTGGCTGACAGTCCAACTGGTGAATCCAGGGTAAAAAAAAGCCCGCATCACAGATGCGGGCTTTTTTGGGGGGGCAAGTTACGCGGCCTTGGCCTCTTGCTGGCTCAGCGAGCGGTTCAGCGCGCTGAACAGTGCCTTGAAGCTGGCAGTGGTGATGTTCTCATCGATACCCACGCCGTGCACCGGGCGGCCACCGGCGACGCGCAGTTCGATGTAGGCGGCGGCCTTGGCATTGGTGCCGGCACCGATGGCGTGCTCGTTGTAGTCCATGATCTCCACCGCAACCGGCAGGCCGGCTACCAGGGCTTCAAGGGCGCCATTGCCCTTGCCGCGCCAGTGCAGGGTAGTTTCGCCTTCACCGGCGACTTCCACTTCCACTGCGCTGTGGCCGTTTTCTTCCTGCAGGCGGTGGCTGACCAGTGCGTACGGGCTGTTGGCCTGGAGGTATTCCTTGTGCAGCAGGCTGTAGATCTGCTGCGCGGTCATTTCCAGGCCAAGGCGGTCGGTTTCACCCTGAACCACCTGGCTGAACTCGATCTGCATGCGGCGCGGCAGGCTGATGCCGTACTCCTGCTCGAGCAGGTAGGTGATGCCGCCTTTGCCCGACTGGCTGTTGACGCGGATCACGGCCTCGTAGCTGCGGCCGATGTCGGCCGGGTCGATCGGCAGGTACGGCACTTCCCACAGCTCGCCTTCCTGCTGCTTGGCGAAGCCCTTGCGGATGGCGTCCTGGTGCGAGCCGGAGAACGCAGTGTGTACCAGGTCACCGACATACGGATGACGCGGGTGAACCGGCAGCTGGTTGCACTCTTCGACCACTTTGCGCACGCCATCGATGTCGGAGAAGTCCAGTTGTGGGTCGATGCCCTGGGTGTAGAGGTTCAGTGCCAGGGTCACCAGGTCGACGTTGCCGGTACGCTCGCCATTGCCGAACAGGCAGCCTTCGGCACGGTCGGCACCGGCCATCAGGCCCAGTTCTGTGGCGGCGATGCCGGTGCCGCGGTCGTTGTGGCAGTGCAGGCTGATGATCACGCTGTCGCGGCGGCTGATGTTGCGGCAGAACCACTCGATCTGGTCGGCGTAGATGTTCGGCGTGGCAACTTCCACGGTGGCCGGCAGGTTGAGGATGACCTTGTGCTCTGGCGTCGGGTTCCACACTTCGATGACTGCGTCGCAGACTTCCTTGGCGAACTCAAGCTCCGTGGCGCTGAAGGTTTCCGGCGAGTACTGGAACGTCCACTGGGTTTCCGGCTGCTGGGCGGCGTACTTGACGAACAGCTTGGCCGCGTTCACCGCGATGTCCTTCACGCCTTGCTTGTCCTGGTTGAAGACGATGCGGCGGAACGACGGGCTGGTGGCGTTGTACAGGTGGACGATGGCCTTCTTGGCCCCGCGCAGCGATTCGAAAGTACGCGCGATCAGATCTTCACGGGCTTGGGTGAGCACCTGGATGGTGGTGTCATCCGGGATGTGACCCTCTTCGATCAAGGTGCGCACGAAGTCGAAATCGGTCTGCGAGGCGGACGGGAACGAGGCTTCGATTTCCTTCACGCCAACCTGCACCAAGGTCTTCCAGAACCGCAGCTTCTTCTCCGAGTCCATCGGCTCGATCAGCGACTGGTTGCCATCACGCAGGTCCGAGCTGCACCAGATCGGTGCTTCGGTGATGGTCTTCGACGGCCAGGTACGGTCTGGCAGGTCGATGGTCGGGAAGGCGCGGTACTTCTTCGAAGGGTCTTTGAGCATGGTCATGGAAGCAATCCTTTTGTGTGCGGCCGAGATCGGGCCTGCCGAGCGATAACGAGATGAAGAGGCGAGGCGACGCGATCAGCCTGGTAGTCGGGCGCTGACCAGGCAGAGGCTGCGATGTTGTCGGAGCAGGATGAGGGTGCTGGAGGTTTTCATGCCTTCAACCCTAACCAGTGGGGTGAGGGATGGCAAGGGCTGCCGAAAAATTGAGATAAATGCTTAAAAAAATCTTTATGGCGAGATTTTATGGCCGTTATTCGTCTCAAGCTTTATACCTGTTGCGCGGTATTTTTTGATCGCGCAAATCAAGCCAAGGGGTGCAAAAGGGCAGGCCCCATCGCCGGCAAGCCGGCCCACCACGGCCGCGCGGTTCTTCAGGCCAGCGCTTTACCTGTGGAAGCAAGCGTCTTGCCCGATATCCCAAAGCCGGCGCAAATCCATGTGGGAGCCGGCTTGCTGGCGATGAAGGCGCTACGGATCAAGGTTGGAACGCCCCAATGAAGATGGCCGGATCCACCCGCGCATCATTCAGGCTAACGTTCCAGTGCATGTGCGGCCCGGTCGCCCGCCCGGTCGACCCAACCTTGCCCACCACATCCCCGCGTCGCAGCTGCTGGCCGACATTCACGTCGATCTTCGACATGTGGCAGAACATGCTGATGAAGCCTTGCCCATGGTCGACGAACACCGTGCGGCCATTGAAGAAATAATCGCCCACCAGAATCACCTTGCCATTGGCCGGTGTCTTGATCGGCGTGCCGGCTGGCACCGCGAAATCCAGCCCCGCATGCGGGTTGCGCTCTTCACCGTTGAAGAAGCGGCGAACGCCGAACTTGCTCGACAGCGGGCCGCTGACCGGCTTGTCGAGGATCAGGTTGCTCGGCAGGTTGGGGCTGAAGCTGCGGTAGGCCTTGATCTGCTCGGCCAGTTCACGGTCGATGCGCTTGAGGTCGGCGGGGTTAGGGTTGACCTGGCGCTTGTTCTTCAGGGTGATGTGCTGCTCGGGGTACTTCTTGGTGCCAACGCTGAACGGCAGGGTGCGCCCGCCTTGGGACAGCACGGCCGTGCCGGGCTTTTGCGTCAGTGGAATGCCGACGATGGCCAGCCAGTTGTCCTGCTCTTTGACCACCAGCACCGGCTTGCCGTCGAAGAGTGCGCTCGGCGCTGTGGCCGCCGGGCCCAGATCGACCACGGCAACGCCACCCGGGACAGGTTTGTTCAGGGTGCGGGTGATGTAGCTGGCCTGGGCGCCGCCAGCCAGCAACAACAGGGATAGGGCAAGCAGAGGGGCGAACAGGCGGGGCATGTGTCAGTCCAGTAGGGAAAGGGTGACCGGAGTCAGGTGGTTGTCCTCGACGCGCACCTGCAATTCGCCTTCATTCAGGCGGGCTGTCAGGCGCTGGCCGTTGCGGGTTTGCTCGGCACTGCGGATGGCTTGGCCATGCTCGTCGAGCAGGATGCTGTAGCCGCGTGCCAGGGTCGCCAACGGGCTGACCACTTGCAGCGTCTGCAGTTGCGCCTGAAAGCGCTGGCGACGGTCCTTGAGCACCTCGCGCATGGCCCGCGGCAGGCGCTCGGCGAGGCTGTCCAGGCGTTGGCTGAGCAGTTTCAGCGTGCGCCCCGGATGTTGCGCGGCCAGGCGTGTGTCCAGGCGCGCCAGGCGTTCGCGGCGCTGGTTGAGGCCCTGCAGGAACGCGCGGCGCAGGCGCATGTCCAGGTCGTCCAGGCGCTGGGCCTGCTGGCGCAAGCGCTCGCCGGGGTGGCGCAGGCGCCGGGTCAGCGATTCCAGGCGCAGGCGGTCGTGGGCCAGGCGGTTCTGCATGCGCAGCAGCAGGCGCCGCTGCAGCCCTTCAAGGCGCTGCTGCAGCCCGCTGTTATCGGGGGCAAGCAGCTCGGCAGCGGCTGATGGCGTAGGGGCGCGCACATCGGCAACGAAGTCGCTGATCGACACGTCGGTCTCATGGCCCACGGCGCTGACGATCGGTGTGACGCAGGCCGCGATCGCACGCGCCACGGCCTCTTCGTTGAAGCACCACAGGTCTTCCAGCGACCCGCCGCCACGGGCCAGGATCAGGGCATCGAAACCGCGGCTGTCGGCCAGGCGAATGGCGCGCACGATCTGCGCGATGGCTTCGCGGCCCTGCACCGCTGTGGGGATCAGGTTCAGTTCGACTTGCGGAGCGCGGCGGCCGAAGACGCTGATGATGTCGCGGATGACCGCACCGGTGGGCGAGCTGATGATGCCGATGCGTTGCGGGTGGGCTGGCAGCGCCTTCTTGCGTTCGGCACTGAACAGGCCCTCGGCCCCGAGCTTTTCCTTCAGTGCCTCGAAGGCCAGGCGCAGGGCGCCGTCACCGGCCGGTTCGACCGTGTCGAGAATCAACTGGTAGTCGCCACGGCCTTCGAACAGCGAGACCTTGCCACGCACTCGCACTGCCAGGCCATCACGCAGGGCCTGGCGGACCCGCGTGGCGCTCTGCCGGAACAGCGCGCAGCGCACCTGGGCGCCGCTGTCCTTGAGGGTGAAGTACATGTGGCCGGAGGCCGGGCGGGCGAGGTTGGATATCTCGCCTTCCACCCAGACACTGCGGAACACGTCTTCCAGCAGCACACGGGCACGGCCGTTGAGCTGGCTGACGGTGAGGACCTCGCGGTCCAGGCCGAGTCGTTCGAAGGGGTCTTTGATCATGGGGGCATGATAAGGGGGTGGGGGGAGGGCGCCAAGTGCAGGGGGCAATTTTGCCTTGGACAAGGTGGTTGCGCACAGAGGCCTCGGCTGTTGCAGCGATGGCGCCTGCGGCCTTGCGCTGTCCAGGTCGCTACCTGGGCGCGTGAACGGTAGAATTGCCCGACCACCGCAATCCCCAGGCCCGTTTCGCCCATGAACACCCAGAGCATCATCGTCCCTAAACTTTCCACCGTACCTGTGCACGAGGCCCGCGCCCGGGCCATCCTGCGCTGGCTGGTACGCGAAAAGGTGGTCGAGGAGCAACTGACCACCTGTGGTCGCACCGGCAACCGCATGGGCCATGCCCTGGCCGAAGGTGCACGCAAAATCGCCCTGCACCCGGAACAGCTGCCGATCGGCGTGCCGGTGAACGGCCTTGAAGTGATGCTCAAACGCTGCATCTATACGCCCACCGAGGGTTTCCTCGAAGAAGCCGGCTGCCCCGAGTGCCGGCGCGAGGTGGGTGAACCTTTGTTCGAAAGCCTGGAGGAGTGGATGCCGGGGGTGAGTGACAACTTCACCTGCCCGTTGTGCGGCTTCGAAGACGACATCAATGGCTTCATTTACCTGCAGCCATGTGCCTTTTCCAACCTGGGGTTCATCTTCAACAACTGGGGCGAGGCCGGGTTTACCCAGGCCTTTCTCGACAGCTTCGCCGACTGGCTGGACCAGCCGGTGGCGGTGGTGCAGGTAAAACTGCCAGCACGCTGACCGAAGGCCCTTATTTTGCATTGAGCGGCGCGCCGTGGATGAGTATAATGGCGCGCTTCCATTTTTCCCGCCCGGGAGCCCCCGCGATGCTGCGTATCAGCCAAGAAGCCCTGACTTTCGACGATATCCTCCTTGTACCTGGCTACTCCGAGGTACTGCCCAATGAAGTCAGTCTCAAGACCCGTTTGACTCGTGGCATCGAGCTGAACATTCCTCTGGTTTCCGCCGCCATGGATACCGTGACCGAAGCGCGCCTGGCCATTGCCATGGCCCAAGAAGGCGGCATCGGCATCATCCACAAGAACATGACCATCGAACAGCAGGCCGGCGAAGTCCGCAAGGTCAAGAAGTTCGAGGCTGGCGTGGTCAAGGACCCGATCACCATCGACGCCGACGCCACTGTGCGCGACCTGTTCGACCTGACCCGCCTGAACAACATCTCGGGTGTTCCGGTGCTGGAGAACGGTGATCTGGTCGGTATCGTCACTTCCCGTGACGTGCGCTTCGAAACCCGCCTGGATGCCAAGGTGCGCGACGTGATGACGCCCAAAGAGCGCCTGGTCACCGTGCGCGAAGGCGCCGACAAGAACGAAGTCCGCGAGCTGCTGCACAAGCACCGCCTGGAAAAAGTCCTGATCGTCGACGACAAGTTCACCCTCAAGGGCATGATGACCGTCAAGGACATCGAAAAGGCCAAGGCCTACCCGCTGGCCAGCAAGGACGACCAGGGTCGCCTGCGCGTCGGCGCTGCGGTCGGCACCGGCAAGGACACCGGCGAGCGCGTTGCCGCCCTGGTTGCCGCTGGCGTTGACGTGGTTGTCGTCGATACCGCCCACGGCCACTCCAAAGGCGTGATCGACCGTGTTCGCTGGGTCAAGGAAACCTACCCGCAAGTTCAGGTGATCGGCGGCAACATCGCCACTGGCGCTGCGGCCAAGGCCCTGGCAGAAGCCGGCGCCGACGCCGTGAAGGTCGGTATCGGCCCAGGCTCGATCTGCACCACCCGTATCGTCGCCGGTGTCGGCGTCCCGCAAATCAGTGCCATCGCCAACGTTGCCGCCGCACTGGAAGGTACCGGCGTGCCACTGATCGCCGACGGCGGCATCCGTTTCTCGGGTGACCTGTCCAAGGCCATCGTCGCCGGTGCTTCCTGCGTGATGATGGGGTCGATGTTCGCCGGTACCGAAGAGGCTCCGGGTGAAGTCGAGCTGTTCCAGGGCCGTTCCTACAAGGCCTATCGAGGCATGGGCTCGCTGGGTGCCATGGCGCAGGCGCAAGGCTCGTCCGACCGTTACTTCCAGGACTCCTCGGCCGGTGCCGAGAAGCTGGTGCCGGAAGGTATCGAAGGCCGCGTACCGTACAAGGGCGCCCTGGCCGCGATCATCCACCAGCTGATGGGCGGCCTGCGTTCGTCCATGGGCTACACCGGCAGCGCAACCATCGAAGAGATGCGCACCAAGCCGGAATTCGTGCGCATCACCGGTGCCGGCATGGCCGAGTCCCACGTGCATGACGTGCAGATCACCAAAGAAGCCCCTAACTACCGGGTCGGCTGAAGCCTCCAGCGGTAAGTAGCAAGCTCCAAGCGGTAGTTGCGTTGCAGCAGCTACCGCGTTTTCCCCGATCAACTTGCAGCTCGCAGCTAGACGCTTGCAGCTGCACCAGAGATTGAGTCATGGCCCTCGACATTCACGCTCACCGCATCCTGATCCTCGATTTCGGTTCTCAGTACACCCAGCTGATCGCCCGCCGCGTGCGTGAGATCGGTGTCTACTGCGAACTGCATCCGTTCGACATGGACGATGAAGCGATCCGCGAATTCAACCCGCGCGGCATCATCCTCGCCGGCGGCCCCGAGTCGGTCCACGAAGCCAACAGCCCGCGTGCTCCGCAGGCCGTGTTCGACCTGAACGTACCGCTGCTGGGCATCTGCTACGGCATGCAGACCATGGCCGAGCAACTGGGCGGCAAGGTCGAAGGTTCGGACCTGCGCGAGTTCGGTTATGCCCGTGTTGACGTGGTCGGCAAGAGCCGCCTGCTCGACGGCATCGAAGACCACGTCGATGGCGACGGCGTACTGGGCCTGGACGTGTGGATGAGCCACGGCGACAAGGTCACCCAGATGCCGGGCAACTTCAACATCCTGGCCAGCACCCCGAGCTGCCCGATCGCCGGCATGTTCGACGACGCGCGCGGCTACTACGGTGTGCAGTTCCACCCGGAAGTGACCCACACCAAGCAGGGCGGTCGCATCCTGTCCCGCTTCGTGCAGGACATCTGTGGCTGTGAAGCCCTGTGGACCCCTTCGAACATCGTCGAAGACGCCATCGCCCAGGTGCGTCAGCAAGTCGGCTCGGCCAACGTTCTGCTGGGCCTGTCTGGCGGTGTCGATTCCTCGGTGGTAGCGGCGCTGCTGCACCGCGCCATCGGCGACCAGCTGACCTGCGTCTTTGTCGACAACGGCCTGCTGCGCCTGCACGAAGGCGATCAGGTGATGGCCATGTTCAAAGAGAACATGGGCGTGAAAGTGATCCGTGCCGATGCCGAGAAGCAGTTCCTCGACAACCTGGAAGGCGAAGCCGACCCGGAGAAGAAGCGCAAGATCATCGGCCGTACCTTCATCGACGTGTTCGACGCCGAAGCCAGCAAACTGGAAAACATCCAGTTCCTCGCCCAGGGCACCATCTACCCGGACGTGATCGAGTCGGCCGGCGCCAAGAGTGGCAAGGCTCACGTGATCAAGTCGCACCACAACGTGGGTGGCCTGCCGGAGGAAATGAACCTCAAGCTGGTCGAACCGCTGCGTGAGCTGTTCAAGGACGAAGTGCGCAAGATCGGCCTGGAACTCGGCCTGCCGTACGACATGGTCTACCGCCACCCGTTCCCAGGCCCAGGCCTGGGTGTGCGGATCCTCGGTGAAGTGAAGAAGGAGTACGCCGACATTCTGCGTCGCGCCGACCACATCTTCATCGAAGAGCTGCGCAAGGCCGACTGGTACCACAAGACCAGCCAGGCGTTCGTGGTGTTCCAGCCGGTGAAGTCGGTGGGTGTCGTGGGCGACGGCCGTCGCTACGCCTGGGTCGTGGCCCTGCGTGCTGTCGAGACCGTGGACTTCATGACCGCGCGCTGGGCGCACCTGCCTTACGACCTGCTGGAGACCGTCAGCGGCCGGATCATCAACGAAATCGACGGTATCTCGCGCGTCACCTACGACGTGTCGAGCAAACCGCCGGCCACTATCGAGTGGGAATGAGTTGAGCCACGAGGGCGCCGCAAGGCGCCCTCGTCGTATCTGGGAAGGCCGATGAGCCCCCTGCGACGAGACTTCACTTAATCTTTCGCATTTGCAGGTGTATCGTATTCGCCCTTCATCGCCAGCCGTGCTGGCAGCTTGATTGCGCTCAAACGAGGTACCCGCACCGATGTCCTTCACCCGTCGACAAATGCTCAAGGGCCTCACTGGCCTGGTTGTGGTAGGCCTGGGCGCCGGTGGCGCAGCGCGGTACTGGCTGGGCAAGGTCGAGGATGAGAATGCCGGGCACGACTACGAACTGATCGCGGCGCCTCTGGAGGTCGAGCTCGTGCCTGGCTTCAAGACCGAGGCCTGGGCCTTCGGCCCGTCGGCACCCGGTACCGAGCTGCGGGTCCGCCAGGGCACCTGGTTGCGGGTGCGCTTCATCAACCACCTGCCGGTGGAAACCACCATTCACTGGCATGGCATCCGCCTGCCGCTGGAGATGGACGGTGTGCCGTATGTGTCGCAGTTGCCGGTCAAGCCGGGCGAGTATTTCGACTACAAGTTCCGCGTGCCTGACGCCGGCAGTTACTGGTATCACCCGCACGTCAGCAGCTCTGAAGAGCTCGGGCGCGGCCTGGTCGGCCCACTGATCGTCGAGGAGCGCGAGCCCAGCGGTTTTTTGCATGAGCGCACGCTGAGCCTTAAGAACTGGCACGTGGACGAGCAGGGTGCCTGGCTGCCGTTCAGCATCCCCCGCGAAGCGGCGCGCAATGGTACCGCTGGCCGGCTGATCACCATCAATGGCCAGGCTGATTCGGTAACCGAATTACCGGCTGGGCAGGTTGTGCGCCTGCGTCTGCTCAACCTGGACAACACCTGGACCTATCGCCTTAACCTCAAGGGCGGTGATCACGAGGCCAGAATCTATGCCCTCGATGGCAATCCGGTCACCCCGCGTGTGCTCGATGACGAGTACTGGCTGGGGCCAGGCATGCGTGTCTGTCTGGCGATCCGCATTCCCCAGGCAGGTGAAGAAATTTCCCTGCGCGATGGCTTCGTCCGCTTGGGCACATTGCGCTCGGTGCCCAGCAATGATGCGCCCAGCGACTGGCCGCCTGCCTTGCCACCGAACCCGGTGGCCGAGCCGGACCTGGAGAATGCCGAAAAGCTGAACTTCAATTTCGAATGGGTGGGCAAGGTTTCGGTCAACACCGAAAACGGCAGGCCGCCTAGCCTGTGGCAGATCAATGCTCAGGCCTGGGACATCACCGACAAGACCTGCGCCGACCGGCCGATCGCCACGCTGCAAAAAGGCAAGAGCTACATCTTCGAGTTGAAGAACATGACCCAGTACCAGCACCCGATTCACCTGCATGGCATGAGCTTCAAGGTGATTGCCTCCAACAGGCACAAGATCGTCGAGCCGTGGTTCACCGATACCTACCTGCTGGGCAAGAACGAGCGGGCCCAAGTGGCGCTGGTGGCCGATAATCCAGGTACCTGGATGTTCCACTGCCACGTCATCGACCACATGGAAACCGGCCTGATGGCCGCGATTGCGGTGGTCTGATGCGCCCACAGATCATCGATCGCAGCCATGATCAGGCGTTCATGCGCCTGGCCCTGGACCTGGCTGCACAAGGTGCAGCGCTGGGCGAGGTGCCGGTCGGGGCGGTGCTGGTGCAGCACGGCCAGGTCATCGGGCAGGGCTTCAACCGGCCTATCATCGACAGCGACCCCAGTGCCCATGCCGAAATGGTCGCCATCCGCGCGGCGGCGAAATCCGCCAGCAATTACCGGCTGCCGGGCAGCACCTTGTACGTGACCCTGGAGCCTTGCAGCATGTGCGCGGGGTTGATCGTGCATTCGCGGGTAGCGCGGGTGGTCTACGGTGCGCTGGAGCCCAAGGCGGGCATCGTGCAGAGCCAGGGGCAGTTCTTCAACCAGGGTTTTCTCAACCATCGGGTAATGTTCGAGGGCGGGGTACTGGCTGAAGAATGCGGGCAGATCCTAAGCGACTTCTTCAAGGCCCGGCGGGCCAAGGCCTAGCCTGTTCTGGCCGCATCGCCGGCAAACCGGTCTACAGGTGCGGCGCTACGACAAGACTGGCGCTGCCCCTATGAGCACCGGCTTGCCGGCGATAGGGCCTTGAGCGTCACATCGGCGGCGACTGCTCTGCCGGCTTGTCCTTGTTCACGCCAGGCACATGCAGGTTGCCCTCGGCCACCTGGCCTTCCAACTGCGGCTGGGTCACCCAGGTGAGGATGTCGTAGTAACGGCGGATGTTGGCCACGAAATGTACCGGCTCGCCACCCCGGGCGTAACCGTACTTGGTCTGGCGGTACCACTGTTTCTGCGCCAGGCGCGGCAGCATCTTCTTCACGTCCAGCCACTTGTTCGGGTTGAGCTTTTCCCGTTTGGCCAGCGTGCGCGCGTCTTCAAGATGGCCGCTGCCGACGTTGTACGCCGCCAGGGCGAACCAGGTGCGGTCTGGCTCCTTGATGCTGTCATCGAGCTGCTGCTTGACCAGCATGAAGTATTTGGCGCCACCTTTGATGCTCTGCCTGGGGTCCAGGCGGTTGGACACGCCCATCGCCTGGGCGGTGCGCTGGGTCAGCATCATCAGGCCGCGTACGCCGGTCTTGGACGTGACTTCCGGTTGCCACAGCGATTCCTGATAACCGATCGCGGCCAGCAGGCGCCAGTCCACCTGTTCAACCTTGGCGTAGCTCTTGAAGTATTTTTCGTACTTGGGCAGGCGCTGCTGCAAATGCTGCGCAAAGGTGTAGGCGCCCACGTAACCGAGCACGTCGACGTGGCCGTAATAACGGTCTTTCAAGCGCTGCAGCGTGCCGTTTTTCTGGGATTTGTCGAGGAACTCGTTGACTTCGTTCAGCAGGCTGTTGTCTTCGCCAGGGGCCACTGCCCAGCGTTGGTTGCGGGTTTCGCCAAGGTCGAAGGCCACCCGCACGTTGGGGAAGTACACCTGGTTCATCGCCAGTTCGTTGGAGTCGACCAGGGTCAGGTCGATCTGCCCTTCATCGACCATGCGCAACAGGTCGACCACCTCGACCGCGTCGGACTCTTCGTATTCCAGGCCCGGATACCGCCTTTTCAATTCAGCCAGCTGGTCGGCATGGCTGCTGCCTTTGAGCACCATGATCTTCTTGCCGACCAGGCCCTGAGGGTCGGTGGGGCGCGAGCGGCCGTTGCGATAGATGACTTGAGGGGTCACTTCCAGGTAAGGATGGGAGAACCTTGCCTGGGTCTTGCGCCGTTCGCTGCTGACCAGGCCGGCCGCTGCCAGCACAGGGCCTGACGGTTTGCCCAGGTCGTCGAACAATTCGTCGAGGTTGTCGGCGGTCTCGATCTCCAGCTTCACGCCAAGATCGTCGGCGAAACGCTTGACCAGCTCGTACTCGAAGCCGGTTTCGCCGTTGCGGTCCTGGAAATAAGTGGCCGGGCTGTTGCGGGTGATCACGCGCAGCACGCCGTCCTCCTTCACGCGCTCGAGGGTGCTGGGTTTTTCAACGCAGGCACCGAGCAACAGAAAGAGACCGGTTGCGAAAAGCCATTTGGCGCAACGCTGGCGCAAAGCAGTATGGGCGAACATAGCTTGCAGTATACGCAAAGGACGGGGGGCGCCATATCTCGACAACTGCCAGGTTGTCTGGTAGCGCGTTCTGTGATGCTGGCTCCCGGCAGCACGGCGCAAGCGGCAGGAAAAAAGCGACCTGCGCGGCACCTGTTTTTTCCTGCAGCGTGCAGCGTGCGGCCTGTCGCTTTTTTTGACCCCGAAGTCCGGTTCCGCCGCCCGGCAGCATTGCCCTCTGGCGGGTGCCGCAAGCCGCGGAATTAGGCTAGAATGCACGGCCTCTAAGCACACCCCTTCCTGAGGCTGTCCCGACGATGTTGATCCTGCGCGGCGCTCCTGCCCTTTCTGCCTTTCGCCACGGTAAATTACTCGAGCAACTGAGCCAGAAAGTCCCCGCTGTTACTGGTTTGTATGCCGAATTTGCCCACTTCGCCGATGTCGACGGCGAGCTGACCGCCGACCAGCAGCAGGTGCTGGGCCGTCTGCTCAAGTACGGCCCGAGCGTGCCGGTGCAGGAGCCGACTGGCCGCCTGTTCCTGGTCGTGCCGCGCCTGGGCACCATCTCGCCTTGGGCCAGCAAGGCCAGCGACATCGCCCACAACTGCGGCCTGCAGTCGATCCAGCGCCTGGAGCGCGGTATCGCCTACTACGTTGCCGGTGAGCTGAGCGATGCCGACGCCGCCGTGGTCGCCGCCGAACTGCATGACCGCATGACCCAGCGCGTGCTGGCCCAGCTGGAGCAGGCGAGCGACCTGTTCAGCCACGCCCAGCCCAAACCGATGACGTCGGTCGATATCCTGGCCGGTGGCCGCGACGCGCTGGCCAAGGCCAACATCGAGCTGGGCCTGGCCCTGGCCGAAGACGAGATCGACTACCTGGTCAACGCCTTCCAGGGCCTCAAGCGCAACCCGAACGACATCGAGCTGATGATGTTCGCCCAGGCCAACTCCGAACACTGCCGGCACAAGATCTTCAACGCCAGTTGGGACATCGACGGCCAGGCTCAGGAAAAGAGCCTGTTCGGCATGATCAAGAACACCTACCAGATGCACAGCGAAGGCGTGCTGTCTGCGTACAAGGACAACGCCTCGGTGATCGTCGGCAACGTTGCCGGCCGCTTCTTCCCGAACCCTGAAACCCGCCAGTACGGCGCGGTGCAGGAGCCGGTGCACATCCTGATGAAGGTCGAGACGCACAACCACCCGACCGCCATCGCGCCGTTCTCCGGTGCCTCCACCGGCTCGGGCGGCGAAATCCGTGACGAAGGTGCTACCGGCCGTGGCGCCAAGCCCAAAGCCGGCCTGACCGGCTTCACCGTGTCCAACCTGCGTATCCCGGGCTTCGAACAGCCATGGGAGCAGGCCTACGGTAAACCTGAGCGTATCGTTGACGCCCTCGACATCATGATCGAAGGCCCGCTGGGTGGCGCAGCGTTCAACAACGAATTCGGTCGCCCGGCGCTGACTGGCTACTTCCGTACCTTCGAGCAGGCCATCAACACCCCGCACGGTGAAGAAGTGCGCGGCTACCACAAGCCGATCATGCTGGCTGGCGGTATGGGCAACATCCGTGAAGACCACGTACAGAAGGGCGAAATCACCGTCGGCGCCAAGCTGATCGTGCTCGGTGGCCCGGCCATGCTGATCGGCCTGGGCGGCGGCGCCGCTTCGTCGGTGGCCACCGGTGCCAGCTCCGCAGACCTGGACTTCGCCTCGGTGCAGCGCGAAAACCCGGAAATGGAGCGTCGTTGCCAGGAGGTCATCGACCGTTGCTGGCAGTTGGGCGACAACAACCCGATCGCCTTCATCCATGACGTCGGCGCCGGTGGTATTTCCAACGCCTTCCCTGAGCTGGTGAACGACGGTGGCCGCGGTGGCCGCTTCGAACTGCGCAACGTGCCCAACGACGAGCCGGGCATGGCCCCGCACGAAATCTGGAGCAACGAATCGCAAGAGCGTTATGTGCTGGCCGTCAGCGCCGTCGACTTCGAACGCTTCCAGGCCATCTGTGAGCGCGAGCGCTGCCCGTTCGCCGTCGTTGGCGAGGCCACCGAAGAGCCGCACCTGACCGTGACCGACAGCCACTTCGGCAATACGCCGGTGGACATGCCGCTTGACGTGCTGCTGGGCAAGCCGCCGCGCATGCACCGTTCGGTCACGCGCGAAGCCGAGCTGGGCGATGATTTCGACCCGAGCAAGGTGGACCTGGACAGCGCCGTGCAGCGTGTTCTGAACCACCCGGCGGTCGCCAGCAAGAGCTTCCTGATCACCATCGGCGACCGCACCATCACCGGCCTGGTGGCCCGCGACCAGATGGTCGGCCCGTGGCAGGTTCCTGTCGCCGACTGCGCCGTCACGGCCACCAGCTTCGACGTGTACACCGGTGAAGCCATGGCCATGGGTGAGCGCACGCCGCTGGCAGTGCTCGACGCGCCTGCGTCCGGGCGCATGGCGATCGGTGAAACCCTGACCAACCTGGCTGCCGCGCAGATTGAAAAGCTGTCCGACATCAAACTGTCAGCCAACTGGATGTCCGCTGCCGGCCACCCAGGCGAAGACGCCCGTCTGTACGACACCGTCAAGGCTGTCGGCATGGAGCTGTGCCCGGAGTTGGGCCTGACCATCCCGGTCGGCAAGGACTCCATGTCGATGAAGACCAAGTGGAGTGAAGAGGGCGTCGAGAAGAGCGTCACTTCGCCAATGTCGCTGATCATCACCGGCTTCGCCCCGGTCAGTGACATCCGCAAGACCCTGACCCCGCAACTGCGCATGGACAAGGGCGAGACTGACCTGATCCTGATCGACCTGGGCCGCGGCAAGAACCGCATGGGTGCTTCGATCCTGGCCCAGACCTACGGCAAGATCGCCGCCCAGGCGCCGGACGTCGACGACGCCGAAGACCTCAAGGCGTTCTTCGCCGTGATCCAGGGCCTGAACGCCGACGGTCATCTGCTGGCCTACCACGACCGGTCCGACGGCGGCCTGCTGACCACCGTGCTGGAAATGGCCTTCGCCGGCCACTGCGGCCTCGACCTGCAACTGGACCCGCTGACCGACAACAGCAAGGACGTGCCGGCCATCCTCTTCAACGAAGAGCTGGGCGCTGTCATCCAGGTTCGCCAGGATGCCACCCCGGACGTGCTGGCGCAGTTCAGTGCCGCTGGCCTGGGCGAAGGTTGCGTGGCGGTGATTGGCAAACCGGTCAACAACGCCGAGGTGTCCATCAGCCTGAACGGCCAAGTGCTGTTCGACGACGACCGCCGCATGCTGCAGCGCCAGTGGGCCGAGACCAGCTACCAGGTCCAGCGCCTGCGCGACAACGCGGACTGCGCCGACCAGGAGTTCGACGCCCTGCTCGAAGAAGACAACCCTGGCCTGTCGGTCAAGGTGGGCTACGACGTCAACGAGGACATCGCTGCGCCGTACATCAAAAAAGGCGTGCGCCCGCAAGTGGCGATCCTGCGTGAGCAGGGCGTCAATGGCCAGGTCGAGATGGCTGCCGCCTTCGACCGCGCCGGCTTCGCCGCCATCGACGTGCACATGAGCGATATTCTCGCTGGCCGCGTCGACTTCGAAGCCTTCAAGGGCCTGGTTGCCTGCGGTGGCTTCTCCTACGGTGACGTGCTGGGGGCCGGTGAAGGCTGGGCCAAGTCGGCCTTGTTCAATGCCCGTGCCCGTGATGCCTTCCAGGCCTTCTTCGAGCGTACCGACAGCTTCGCCCTGGGCGTGTGCAATGGTTGCCAGATGATGTCCAACCTTCACGAGCTGATCCCTGGCACCGAGTACTGGCCGCACTTCGTGCGCAACCGTTCGGAGCAGTTCGAAGCCCGTGTGGCCATGGTCGAGGTGCAGAAGTCCAACTCGATCTTCCTGCAGGGCATGGCGGGTTCGCGCATGCCGATCGCCATCGCCCACGGCGAAGGCCATGCCGAATTCGCTAGCGAAGAGGCACTGCTGGAAGCCGACCTGTCCGGTTGCGTGGCCCTGCGCTACGTCGACAACCACGGCAAGGTCACCGAGGCCTACCCGGCGAACCCGAACGGCTCGCCGCGCGGTATCACCGGCCTGACCAGCCGCGACGGCCGCGTGACCATCATGATGCCGCACCCGGAGCGCGTGTTCCGCGCCGTGCAGAACTCTTGGCGCCCGGATGAGTGGCAGGAAGATGCCGCGCTGATGCGCATGTTCCGTAACGCGCGCGTCTGGGTGAACTAAGGCGTGTACAAGCTCGCCTTCTTCGTCCCGGCCAGCCACGTCGACGTGGTCAAGGCCGCCGTATTCGCCGCCGGTGGCGGGCGTATCGGCGACTACGACCACTGCGCCTGGCAAACCCTCGGCCAGGGCCAGTTTCGCCCGTTGGACGGCAGCCAGCCGTTCCTCGGGCAAACCGGCCAGGTCGAGGTGGTCGAGGAGTGGAAGGTGGAGCTGGTGGTGGCTGATGACCTGATCGCTCAGGTCGTCGCTGCGCTGCGGCTGAGCCATCCGTACGAGACGCCGGCCTTTGAGGTCTGGCGCCTGCTGGATTTCTGAAACCGGTGGTTTTCAGCCAAAGGGCGAAGGGCCCGCGTCCGGGCTGTTGACGATGCTCCAGAAGCTCGTATCGGTTATCTTTTCTATTTCCTCGACGTGCTTGACGACAGTCTCCAGCGCCTCCCCTATACCCTTCATTGCTTCTGCCAATTCGTCTGTCTGCAACTGCCTGAGCGTTTCGACGGACTCCCCCTGCTCGATCCGTTGTGGATTGGCGAGCGCCCAGTCCTTGACGATCTGATCGAATCGGTCGGTGTCGTAGGGGTGAACAATCATGCCCTCAGCCAATACACGGGGGTCGCCAGACGCTGCGCTGTTTTCGTGCCAGTGATCGAACATCGCTTGGCCTACGACCTTCACGGCTTCTGTTGCCATCTGTACCGCCAGGGTGTGGAAGGGATGCGTGTCGTGGTCCTTGGCCAGTTGTGAATGGGTTGCCAGGGCGCTGGCATCGCTGTTGGGGTCAGTGTCCAGCAGCGTTTGCAGGGTTGCGATGTGATCGCCTGCCCATTTGAGCAGGGGCTTCTTGATCAGGTTGGTGGCGTAGCCAATCGCCTCGTTGGGCAACTGAGCGACTTTTGTCACCTGGTTGATCCAGCGGTAGATCTCGTTTTTACGTACGTTGTCGCGGGCCTTCAGGTAGAGCTCATACGCATTGCGCAGCAGAGGATCCTCATCCTCGAGCAATATCAGCATGACCTGGTCGAAATCGCTGCGCTCGCCAGGCTCGGGTGTGGGGGATGACTCATCACCATAGAGCAAGTTGGCCAGCGGGTCGGCGACGCTACCGACGATGTCCAGAGCGCCGAACATGCCGGTGACCACAGGCCAGGCATGCCTGCTGTTTTCTCTGGCCTCGATCCCCGTGGTCCAGACCAGCACCTTGTCGTGCCCCAGTTTTTTCAAGCTGAGCTCTACAAAGTTCGAATGGGCAAAGTAGTCCTCGAGCACGTGCAAGGCCTCGCCAAAGTGGCGCATGCCCTCGGTAGTCATGCCCTCCTTCTTGGCCGCCTCCAGCTGTTTGACCATGTAGGCGATCGATCGGCGGATGTAACGTTTCATCGAACGCTTGGGCAGCACCGCATTCTGCTTGTGTTCAGGGAACACAAGGGCAGTGAAGTCTTTGTCGATGCTGCGCGGGTCGAAGGCATTGCGGTCCAGCGTGGTCGGGTTGTCGATGTGTTCGTGGGCCCGGTAGACCCCAAGCATCTGTGGGGTCACCCGGTAGTGTGCGCGGTCTTCGGGTGTCTGCTGCAGGCTATGGAATTCCTTCAGGGCAAACAGGTCGACAATGGCTGTCAGCTTCTTGCGCGAGACTCTCGGCAGTTGGCCTTTGGCGATGCTCTGAATGATTTCAGCGGTATCGACGCCTGCACCTTGCACCGGATGAACCAGTTTTGGGTCAATCAGTTGCGAGTAGTCCCGCAACCAGTTGCCGAAGTAGATGGCCTTGCGCTGGGCGCTGTCGAAGCCGGCGACCTCCAGTGCGTCCTCAATCGATTCATGGCCGAAGGATCTATGGCTGGCTTTCTTGTCGCCCCGGCCGGCACCGAATTCGTCGGTGTGGGGTGGCTCCTGGGTCGGGAACGCCACAACCAACGGTGTTTCAGTGCCTGAGTGGGTAAAGATCGCGAACGTCCTACCCGCTTCGATCGGCTCATTGTAGAAGAGCAGCGTCTGGGCAAAGGCGACCCCGAGGTTTTCTGGTGGGGGCTCGGTTGCCGGTTCGGTGCCTGCTGCGCCCTCATATCGACGAAGCTGCTTGTGAACATGCAGGGCAAAAATCTGCATCAGCGCCAACAGCAACGTGGCGGTGATCTCCGGATTTTCAAGTGCCTGATCTATGACTTCGCGCTGTACCTGGATCTGTTCCGCGTCCGGGTCATAGGCGGTCCATGTCGGCAGGCCCGTCTCGACCCTGAATGCGGGGTTGGCGAGCGTGTCGTCAGCCAGATGCCGTTGCAACTCGACAAATACCGCAGGCGCGAAGCCACTGCCGAACACCGACCTGAACAGGTGGGTGAACAGCTGGGCATCGAGGGTTTTGGCGAGATTGCCCAGCTGCTCCAGGGCAAGGCTGCTGCTGAATGTGGTGTCGTCAATGACGTCTGAAGTTTCAAGGGGCTCGTTCATGGTGTTCCTCGCGATGGGATCGGATGAACAAGCAGCATGTAGACGAGGCATTACGAAGTTAACGAGGCAGCGCTACCGAAGCAGCTGATGCCCCTCTCACGTTGTCGGCACACCCGCCTTGCTGTGGACCAGCGCGCAGGCCACCAGGCCCAGCTCGAACAGTATCCACATGGGCACCGCCAGCATCGTCTGCGAAAACACGTCCGGCGGTGTAAGAATCATCCCCACCCCAAAGCACCCAACGATCACGTAGGGCCTGCTACGCCGCAACGTGGCTACATCGGCCAGCCCCACCCACACCACGATGAACGTTGCCACCGGGATTTCGAATGCCAGGCCGAACGCCAGGAACAGCGCCATGATGAAATCTAGGTACTGGCTGATGTCCGTCATCATCGCCACGCCATCGGGCGTCACGCTGGCAAAGAAACCGAACATCATGGGGAATACCAGGTAGAACGCGAAGGCCATGCCGGCGTAGAACAGCACGATGCTCGACACCAGCAAGGGCAGGGCGATGCGCCGTTCGCGGCGGTAAAGGCCCGGTGCAAGGAAGCCCCAGGCCTGGTGCAGCAGCAGGGGCATGGCCAGGAACAGCGCGCACATCGCCGTCAGCTTGAACGGTGTGAGAAAGGGCGAGGTGACACTGGTGGCGATCATGCTGGCGCCTTCCGGGAGGAAGCGGCGCAGCGGTTCGGAAATCAGTGTGTAGAGTTGTTGGGCGAAGGGGAACAGGCCGGCGAACACTACCGCGACCAATAGCAGGCAGCGCACCAGGCGCTTGCGCAGGTCGCGCAGGTGCCCGGTGAGCGGCATGTGTGCCGCTGGGTCCAAGGCGATGCTCATGAGGTGGTCTCCCGAATGACGGTAACGGGTGCAGCGTCAGGTGCCGGTTCCGCCTTCAGGCTGATGCCCTGGCGCAGTTGCTGCTCGAGGCGCTGCAGTGGCGCGCTGTCGAGGTCGGGCATGTCGATTTCCCGTTCCATCTGCGCGCGCAGCCCGCGCATTGCCCGGCGCGCCTGGCCCAGGCCACGGCCCAGCGTACGCGCAGCGACGGGCAAGCGTTCCGGGCCAAGCACCAGCAGCGCGACGATGCCTACCAGCAGCATCTCGCTGAAGCCTACCTCGAACATCAGGCCTGCCGATCCGCGTGCGGTTGTGGGGCCGGCGAACGGGTCAGTGGCTCCTGTTGTACCTGCTGCGGTGTGGCTGCGGTGCTGGCATCGCTGTCACCGCCCATGGACTTGCGAAAGCCCTGGATCGCTTCGCCAACATCACTGCCCAGGCCCTTGAGGCGCTTGGTGCCAAACAGCAGAAACACGATCAGCAGTACGATCACCAGTTGCCAGATTCCGATGCCACCCATTACGACCGCTCCTGTAAGGCCATGAAAAGAAAGGCCAATCCTGCCTCGCGTAGATGACGCGAACATGACTGCAAGGTATTTGCAATCTGCCTGCAACAACGCCCCTGTTGACTGGCGCCTTGTCTGGTAAGAGGAGTGCTGCGCCATGGGTGGCAAGCGACAGCAGGGCGCCGCACTGCTGATGGTGTTGGTGGTACTGGCGATGCTCGCGGCGGGGATGGCCTGGCTGGTGGAGGATGGGCGGCGTCAGGTCGATGACGTGCAGTTGCTGCGCCAGCGGGTACAGGTGCGGGCCATGGAACAGGCTGGCCTGGCCTATGCCGAGCAGGCCTTGCGTGACCCCGCCTGGCGGCTTAGCCCGCTGTTCTGGCAGGCGCTGCGGGGGCAACCGCTGAAATACGACTTTGGCGCCGGCCAGGCCCAGCTGCGGGTGTACGACCAGCACACCTGTTTCAACGTCAATGCGTTGCTGGGGGATGACGGTGAACGTGCCGAACGCCAGCTACGGCGTTTGCTGGGTGACAACATGGCCGCCCAGCGTCTGGTCGACGCCTTGGCAGACTGGCTCGACAGCGACAGCGATGCGCGCCTGCAGGGGGCCGAAAGTGCTCAGTATCTGCGCCAGCAGCCGCCTCGTCTGGCGGCCAACCAGCCGATGCTCGATACCAGTGAGTTGAACCTGCTGCTCGAGCCAGATGCCTCGCGCCAGCACCGTTATCCAATGTTGTGTGCGTTGCCGCAGACCACCGGCTGGCGCCTGAATGCCAATGCCATAGGGCTGGAGCATCTGCCATTGCTCGAAGCGCTTTATGAAGGGCGGTATCCCCGTTCGTTGCTCAGCCGCATCGTCAGTGGTCGGCCGGCGTCGGGCTATGTAGATGCTGCGGCATTGCGCCAGGCGCTGGGGGCGGTGGACGACGAAACATTCGAGCGGTTGAGCGAGGGGTTGCTGCTCAACAGTGGGCATTTTCAGTTGCAGCTTTCGTTCGAAGAACAGGGCAGGACGATACGCAGCGCGTTTGAGCTGGAGGCGGTGGGGGTGGTGCAGTGGCATGCACGGGTGCCGGCGCAGCAGGTGCGGGTGAAGAGTCGGGCGCCGATGGTCTGGTGATCATGTTCAATGGCTGCCGTGCAGCCCATCGCCGGCAAGCCGGCTTGTATGGTTAGACTTGAAGGGGTGGTGGGACTAAATGCCGGATTCTGACTGTTGACCCAGTACAGACTGTGGGAGACATCGCCCCACCCCTTCCACCAAAGCGCCGATAAAGAATGCATCGTTTGCAAGCGACGATAGAAGCAAGCCAGCGCCTCTTGGTGAAAACCCTTCAAGCTCAAAAACCATAACGCGAGGAGCCGCCCATGGCAATGCAGGTAAACAAA
>NZ_JBIVGN010000002.1:393460-415279 GCF_044748705.1 Pseudomonas sp. NPDC089758 | reverse complement strand
GTTGATAGGTTGGGTGTGTAAGCGCTGTGAGGCGTTGAGCTAACCAATACTAATTGCCCGTGAGGCTTGACCATATAACACCCAAGCAATTTGCTTCTGCAGATTGTGGTGGTGAAGATGATACGAACCGAAAGTTCGCAACGAACCACAAACATCACATATCCGAATTCGCTGGGCTGTCCATCTGGACATTCTGGCTACAGAATTTCTTGACGACCATAGAGCATTGGAACCACCTGATCCCATCCCGAACTCAGTAGTGAAACGATGCATCGCCGATGGTAGTGTGGGGTTTCCCCATGTGAGAGTAGGTCATCGTCAAGATTCATTTCGCAAAACCCCTATCTGCGCGAGCAGGTAGGGGTTTTGTCTTTCCGATATTCGCACACCTTTCTCCAGGCAAAGATGTTTTGTCCGTCTCGCACCTGCGCAAATGCGCCGAAGGGTGCGACAATTAATCCTGTTCGTTTACGTGACTTTGCCCTGCCCAAGCTGCGTCAAGGCTTAGGTTCGGGGCACCCTCGCGCCCGGATAGAGCGATGCCAGCGTGCCGTGCTGCGCATTTCTGGACCTTCACCGTCCTATACAACTGAGGTTACAAGCAAGATGGCCAAGGCCGCCGATGTCGTTGTGCAATGCCTGGAAAACGAAGGTGTCGAGTATGTGTTCGGCATTCCTGGTGAGGAAAACCTCGACCTGCTGGAATCCCTGCGCAAGTCGAAGATCAAGCTGGTACTGACCCGCCACGAGCAGTCTGCGGGCTTCATGGCAGCCACCTATGGCCGCCTGACCGGCAAGACCGGCGTCAGCCTGTCGACCCTGGGCCCCGGCGCTACCAACCTGGTAACCGCCAGTGCTTACGCCTACCTGGGCGGCATGCCGATGATGATGATTACCGGCCAGAAGCCGATCAAGAAGTCCAAGCAGGGCCGCTTCCAGATCATCGATGTGTGCGGCATGATGGATCCCATCACCAAGTACACCCACCAGTTCGCCTCGGCCGACAACATCCCTTCGCGCATGCGTGAAGCGTTCCGCCTGGCCGAAGAAGAAAAACCGGGTGCCGTGCACCTGGAGCTGCCGGAAGACATCGCCGCCGAGCAGACCGATGCCATGCCGATCCCGCGCAGCCTGCACCGCCGTCCGCTGGCCGAACATGTGGCTATCGAAGCTGCCATCGAGAAACTGCGCACCGCACGCAGCCCTATCCTGGTGATCGGTGCCGGCGCCAACCGCAAGATGACTGCCAAGGTTCTCAAGCAACTGGTCGACAAGACCGGTATCCCGTTCGTCACCACCCAGCTGGGCAAGGGTGTGGTTGACGAGCGCAGCCCGCGCTTCCTGGGTAACGCTGCGCTGTCGTCCGGTGATTTCGTGCACCGTGCGATCGAAGCGGCCGATCTCATCGTCAACATCGGCCACGATGTGATCGAGAAGCCGCCGTTCTTCATGGTCCGTGGCGGCACCGAAGTCATCCATATCAACTTCCGTTCCGCCGAAGTCGACGCCGTGTACTTCCCGCAGGTTGAAGTGATCGGCGACATCGCCAACGCCGTCTGGCAGATCGCTGAAGGCCTGGGCGACACTTCGCACTGGGACTTCACCCGCCTGATGGCGATTCGTGAAGCCAACGAAGCCCAGATCGCCGAAGGCGCCGACGATGACCGCTTCCCGGTCTACCCTCAGCGCCTGGTTGCCGATATCCGCCGCGTACTGCCGTCCGAAGGCATCGTTGCCCTGGACAACGGCATCTACAAAATCTGGTTCGCCCGTAACTACAAGGCTCACAAGCCCAACACCGTACTGCTCGACAACGCCCTGGCGACCATGGGTGCTGGCCTGCCATCGGCGATGGCAGCCCACCTGGTGTACCCGGACCGTCCGGTGATCTCGGTGTGTGGCGACGGCGGCTTCATGATGAACAGCCAAGAGCTGGAAACCGCAGTCCGTCTTGGCATGCACGTTACCGTGGTGATCCTGCGTGATGACGGCTACGGCATGATCCGCTGGAAGCAGGCCAACATGGGCTTCACCGATTTCGGCCTGGACTACGGCAACCCGGACTTCGTCAAGTACGCCGAAGCCTACGGTGCCAATGGCCATCGCGTAGAAAGCGCCGAAGGTTTACTGCCGCTGCTCGAGCACTGCATCAAGACCCCGGGCGTGCACGTGATCGACTGCCCGGTCGATTACAGCGAGAACGACCGCATCCTCAACAGCGAGCTGCGTGAGCGCGCGCTGGCGGTGTAAGCCGTAAAGTCCTATCCCTGGCAAACCGCCTCCCCCGGGAACATCACTGGTCTTTTAGGCCAGTGATTTGCGGGTGTGGCGCTTTGCGGGGATCAGGCTGCGCTGGCACCGCAACAGTGTCGGCTTTCCAGCGGCTACTCGGCAGAGCCTGCACACCAGATCTTTGGTTGGACTATCGCCGTCTGATTGAGCAAGAAGGTGGTATCGCGCGTGCTGTTCAACCGGAGCATCGGATCTGCATCATCGGCGCAGGTGTTACCGGTTTGCCCGCTACTCGTGAGCTGCTACGTTGCGGCCACTGAGGCTGCGTGAAGCCCTTGCCCCGCCGCTGTGATAGGGTGCACACACTTTGGCTTTTCAGGATGTGCCCCCATGCTTCCTCCCCTCAGCGAAAAAGAGCTCAACCGCCTTGAAGACCTGCTGATCACCTACGGTAACGACTATTCGGTACTCAACCTTGCCGAGCTCAACGGCTTTTTCACCGGCCTGGCCAGCTCGCCGGGTCGGGTCAACCCCGAGCAGTGGTTACCTGCGGTCGCCGGTGGCAAGGTGCCGAAGTTCAAGAAGCCAGCCCATGAAGAAGCCTACACGGCATTGATGCTGCGCTATGCCCACCAGGTGGCGGAACAGCTTGCGGAGAATGTCGACGGCTTCGAGCCGGTGTTCGAAGAAAGTGAAGGCGAGGAAGGGCCAGCGATCATCATGGAGGAGTGGTGCTTTGGCTACATGCGCGCTACCCAGGTCGCGCAATGGGGCGACCTTCCGCCAGAGCAGGATCAACTGCTCAAGGCCATTTCGCTGCACGGGCTGGAAGATAACTTCGAACTGCTTGATACCATGAGCTTCGATGAGCTGCAGGCTTGTGTGCCCCACGTGGTCGCTGCAGCCAAGGGCTTGTATCGGTATCAGAAGCAGCAACGACATTGATCTGCCCAGGGGCATTATTTCGCCTAGCGAAATTATGATCTCCTCTGCGCGCTGATTCTGCTGCCCGCCGAATCAGCGCAGCATGTGTTCCAGCAGCACCACCCCGGTGCCACGCCTGGAGCGCAGACCATGATCAAACTCTACAACTTCCCCAAGTCCGGCCATGCCCACCGCATCGAGCTGATGCTGTCACTGCTGAACCTGCCCACCGAACTGGTCTTCGTAGACCTGGCCAAAGGGGCGCACAAGCAGCCGGAATTTCTCGCCATCAACCCGTTTGGCCAAGTGCCTGTGATCGATGACAACGGTACTGTCATCGCCGACTCCAACGCCATCCTCGTCTACCTCGCGGGTACTTACGACAAATGTGGCCAGTGGCTGCCCCAAGACCCGCTTGCCGCTGCCCGCGTGCAGCGCTGGCTGTCGGTTGCTGCCGGGCCCGTTGCTTTCGGCCCTGCTGCCGCTCGCCTGGTCACGGTGTTCGGCGCCTCGTTCAACACCGACGAAGTCATCGGCCGTGCCCACAGCTTGCTCAAGGTGATGGATGCCGAGCTGGCCAAGACGCCGTTCCTGGTGGGCAGCGAGCCAACCATCGCCGACGTCGCCAACTATTCGTACATCGCCCATGCCCCCGAAGGCAATGTCTCGCTGGACCCGTACCCCAACGTGCGTGCCTGGCTGGCGCGTGTCGAAGCGCTGCCTGGCTTCGTTGCCATGCCACGTACCGCCGTGGGCCTGCAAGCCAGCGCCTGAGCCGCTACCTTACCGAGGAACGCCGCCATGCAAGCACTACCAGACCCTCGTACTTCCCCTTGGCACGCTGGCGAGAAACGGCTGCAGGAACAGGCCGGTGTGGCGGAACGTATGGAGGTGTTCGGGCGGAAGGTCATTCGTGACTACATGCCCGACCAGCACCGCGAGTTCTACCGGCAACTGCCCTTCCTGGTTGCAGGTGCCGTGGACGCCCACGGTAAACCCTGGGCGACGCTGCTTGAAGGCCCCGAAGGCTTCGTCAGTTCGCCCGACCCTCGGCAGTTGCTGATCGACACCCTGCTCGCCAGTGACGACCCGGCAGTGCCAGGCCTGGGCCCAGGTGGTGCTGTCGGCCTGCTCGGCATCGAGCTGCACAGCCGCCGCCGCAATCGCATCAACGGCCTTGTCCAGCAAGGGAGCGATGGGCGGCTGGCGGTGGCGGTGGAGCATGCTTTCGGCAATTGCCCCCAGTACATCCAGATGCGTGCTTACACGCGTGTCCATGAGCCGGCGCAGGGGCGGCTGGATTCAAGCGTGCTGGATGCCCATGCGGTGACCATGATCGAGCAGGCCGACACCTTTTTCGTGGCCAGCTACATAGACCACCCAGACGGCCACCGCGCAGTGGACGTCTCGCACCGCGGCGGCCGGGCCGGGTTCGTCAAGGTCGATGGCAACCGCCTGACGATCCCTGACTATGCCGGCAACCTACACTTCAATACCCTCGGCAACCTGTTGGAAAATCCGCAGGCAGGGTTGTTGTTCGTCGATTTCAGCAACGGTGATGTCCTGCAACTGACTGGCCGCACCACTATTCTGCTCGACAGCCCACTGATCAAAGACTTCGAAGGCGCCGAGCGGCTATGGACGCTTCAGGTCGAACAGATCGTGCTGCGCCGGGCTGGCGTGTCATTGCGCTGGGCCTTTCAGGAGTACGCGCCTACCAGCCTGATGACCGGCACCTGGGCCGAGGCCGAGCAGCGCCTGCAGCAGCGCGAACGGCAACGCCAATGGCTGGCCTGGCGTGTGCAGCGGGTGGAGCAGGAAAGCCGAGACATTCGCTCGTTCTACCTCGCCCCAGATAGGCCGGTAACGTTCGCCCCAGGGCAGCACATTCCGGTGCGCCTGGCCTTGGGAGGCGAGACGCCGTTGATTCGCACCTACAGCCTGTCGTGCGCGCCATCGGACGGCTACCTGCGCATCAGCGTGAAGGCCCAGGGGGCGGCTTCGCGGTATCTGCACGAAGAGGTCGGCGTGGGCGATCTGCTCGACGTGCGGCTGCCCATGGGCAGTTTTACCTTGGATGGCGACAGCGCAAGGCCCATCGTGCTGATGGGTGCAGGCGTGGGCATTACCCCGCTGATCGCCATGTTGCGCGAGCAGCTGGCCCGGCAGCAGGCGCGGCGAATCCATCTGTTCCACGGCGCCCGCCGCCTCGCCGACTTGCCATTTCAGCAGGAACTGGCGGCGTTGGGCGAGCAGGCAGGCGGCCTGTTGAGTGTGCATCGTTTCCTTAGCCAGCCCGAGGACGATGCACTACCAGGACGCGACTACGACCATGCCGGGCGCCTGGCGATCGAGCAGGTCAAAGCGAAGCTGGCGCTGGATGACTACGACTTCTACCTGTGTGGGCCCGCCAGTTTTACCCAGGAGCTGTATGAAGGATTGCGCGCCATTCATGTGCCCGACAAGCGCATCCATGCAGAAGCCTTCGGCCCGTCGACCCTGAAGCGTCATACCGATGACAACCAGCCGACATTGCAGCAGCCACCGGCTGCCGGCGAGCCAGTGCCGGTGTACTTCGCCAGCTCGGCCAAGGAGGCGCGCTGGGCGCCGGGCGGTGGTACCTTGCTGGAACTTGCCGAGGCCCGAGGGTTATCGCCGGACTTCAGTTGCCGGGGCGGTTCGTGCGGCACCTGCAAGACCAAGGTGGTGAGCGGTCAGGTGCATTACCCGAACCCGCCTGCGCAGATGCCGGACGCGGGGACAGTGCTGATCTGTTGCGCGGTGCCGGGCAAAACGCACGAGGGCGGGCAAGCGTTGGTACTGGACATTTGATGCCGCCTGCAGATGGCTGATAATCACTCGACACCCGTCCCCAGGAGCTGACATGGACCAGATTCACCTGATGAAGGTGTTCGTTGCGGTAGGCGAGCTGGAAAGCTTCGCAGCCGCCGCCCGCCGCCTGGATATCTCGCCCGCTGCCGTAACCCGCGCGGTCAGTGCGCTTGAGGACATGCTCGGCGTCAAACTGTTGCTACGCACCACGCGCAGCGTGCGCCTGACCCAGGCGGGTGGCCGCTATCTGGAGGACACCCGCCATATCCTCGCCAGCATCCTTGAGGCCAACGAGGCCGCCGCCGGCATCAACGCCACGCCCAAAGGCGAGCTGGCGGTCACTGCGCCCATCCTTTTCGGCAAGAAATTCGTCATGCCGAGCATCGTGCGTTATCTGCAGCAGTACCCCGAAGTCGACGTCTCTGCCTACTTCCTCGACCGCATCGTCAACATGGTCGAGGAGGGCATGGACGTTGCCGTGCGTATCGGTCCGCTGCCTGACTCCGGCCTCAAGGCCCTGCGCGTGGGCAGGGTCAGGCGCATGCTCTGCGCCTCGCCTGAATACCTGCTGCGCCATGGCGTGCCGCAGCACCCCTCGGACTTGCCGGCGCATGCGGTGATCGCCACCACCAACCTGTCACCGCGCGCGGGCTGGCGCTTCGGCGTGACGGACGAACCGACCCTGGTGCGCATCCAACCCAGGCTCACCGTGACCAGCAACGACGGTGCGATTGCCGCGGCGGTGGGTGGGCTGGGGATTGCCCGGTTGCTGTCCTATCAGGTGGTGGACGAGATCGCCAGCGGGCAGTTACAGGTGATCCTTGCCGACTATGAAGAAGCCCCATGGCCAATCCATGTGCTGCACCGCGAAAGCAAGCACGGTTCGGCCAAGGTGCGCGCGTTCGTCGACATGCTGGCGCATGAGCTGCGGGCCCAAGGGCTGGACTGACGTCATCCTGCCTTCGGGCCACGCTCGCTGACAACCGCCTGGATCGCCTGGTACTCCAGGCTGAACCCCAGGCTCATTTCTTCACCCTGCTGCAACAAACGCAGCCCCGGTTGCCCCGGCAGGTGATGGGCATTGATTGGATGGCTGACCGGCTCAAAGCAGAAGAACGGTTTGTCCTGGGGGCAGAACAGCAAGAAATGCTCGGCGCCGTTGGCGCTGCATGCCAGGCGATAACCGGCCGCGGGTTGTTCGATCACGCAGTCGCCGGCCCAGCCGCCGAACGCATGGTCGACCACGGTGATCGGCAGGCCGGCCGGCGCATCGAAGCGCCACGCTTCAGGCACCGCTGCCTTGTACGACGGCAACCGACCCTCTTCGGCCAGCCACACATGCTGCGCCGCTGCCCGCAGCCGGGTGTCTGGGTAGCGCGGGAAGTAAGGATGCAAGCCCAGCCCGTACCAGGTAGCGGGCTCATCCAGATGCGTCACATGCAGGTCAAGCCTCAGGCAACCTTCATGCACATGCACATCCAGTACCGCCCGGTAGGCGAACGGCACGCTGCTCTGAAGGGTCAACCTTGCACTTCGCTCAGTGTGGTGAGCCACCTGCCAGGCCTGCTGCCAGGCAGTGCCATGAATCGGATACGGATCGTGTGGGGTGTTGGGCGCCAGGGCCAGCCAACCTTCGGGTCTTGCAAAACCACCTTCGCCAATGCGGTTGGACCACGGCGCCAAGGGGTAGCACGCCAACTGCCGCGGTGTACCGTTGGCCAGCGTCGCCGGGTCGGTATGGCGCAGCAGCGCCTGCCCGGTCGCCTTCACCTCCCAGTTGACCAGGCTGGCGCCCAGCTCGGGCGCCAGGGTCAGGCGGGTCAGGCGGTCTTGCAGCTGCAGTTCGGTGACAGCCATCAGCGGCTCCTTTTACAAAGTGGGTCAGTTGGCCCGGCGATAGGTCAGCAGCACGATGCCGCACACCACCACGGCGGCGCCGATCAACTGCCAGGTGCCCAGGCGTTGATCCAGCAAAGCCCAACCCAGCAGTAGCGTAGCGATGGGCTCGATATTCATCACCGGCGCGTTCTGCGCCATGTTCAGCCGTGGCACGCAGACGAACAGCAAGGTGAAGGCCACGCCATACAGCACCACCAGGCTGGCCAACGCTGCCCAGCCGCTGGCGCTGGCCGGCAGCGACAACCCGGATGGCATCACCCCGCTGGCACCGGCCACCAGCATGCTGGCGAACACGATCAACAGGGTCAGCAAGCTACGCACCGGGCCGCGAACCGCCGCCAGTTTGTGGTCAGTGATCCACAACGCGCAGGCGAACACGCAGGCGGCGCAGAACGAAAGGCCCACGCCCAGAAGCCAGTGCGGGTTGGCCTCACCCTCATTGCTCAGGCGCCCAGGTACATCCAGCGCCAGCACCAGGCCACACAGGATCAGCCCCATGAACAGCACGGTGCGCCCGGTCGGGCGAGCGCCGCCCAGCGCCCAGGTCAGCAGCGCCAGCAGCATCGGGAAGGTATTGCCTACCAGCAGCGCCAAGGCAACCGGGATGCGCGCCACGGCCGAGTACAGGCACAGGCTCTGGGTGGCGATCAGCAGGCCCAACAGCAGTTGCCAATGCCGCGTGCCAGCCGGCAGGCTCAGTGGCTGGCGCTGCCATAGCACCAGGCTGGCCAGTACCAGGAAGGTGATGCCGGAACGACAGAGGATGGCCAACAGAACGCCGGTGTCGTCATCGAAGGCGATGCGTGCGGCAATGTGGTTGCCGGCGAACGAGCAGGCCAGCAGCGCCAGTAGCGCGACCGCCAGCTTGCGTGGGAAAAGCGAGGTAGAAACAGCGACAGCCATGTGCAGGGTCCATTTGCAGGAGTGTCCATGGGCTGCTGCGCAGCCCATCGCCGGCAAGCCAGCGCCCACAGGTTTCGCATGATCCATCAGATCGGCGCGGTACCTGGGAGCCGGCATACCGGCGATGCGCCGCACAGCGGCCCCGGATGAGGTCTGTTACAGCACGACGCTCGGCAGCCACAGCGAGATGGCCGGGATGTAGGTGACCGCGATGAGCACCAGGAACAGCGCGATGTAGAACGGCAGCAGCGCCTTCACCGTCGATTCGATACTCACCTTGCCGATGGCCGAGCCGACGAACAGCACCGCACCGACCGGTGGTGTGATCAAGCCGATGCCCAGGTTCACCAGCATGATCATGCCGAAGTGCACCGGGTCCACACCTATGCCGGTGATGACCGGCAGCAGGATCGGCGTCAGGATCAGAATCAACGGCGCCATGTCCATCACCGTGCCCAGCAGCAACAGCATGAAGTTGATGCACATCAGGATCACATAGCGGTTGTCTGACAAGGTCAGGAACAAGGTGGTGATCTTCGACGGGATCTGCATCAGCGTCATCACGTAGCCGAAGCTGGCGGCAAAGCCGATCAGGATCATCACGATCGAGATGGTCCGCACCGTACGGTGCATCAGCTTGGGCAGGTCGCGCCATTTGTAGTCACGGTAGATGAACATGGTCACGAAGAACGACCAAACCACCGCCACGGCCGCTGATTCGGTGGCGGTGAACACACCCGAGAGAATACCGCCGAGGATGATCACCATCGCCATCAGGCCCCACAGTGCTTCGCCGGCGATCTTCAGCGCTTGGCGCAGCGGGATAACCTCGCCTTTGGGGTAGTTGCGCTTCTTGGCGAACATCAGGCACAGGCCCATCATTACCGCGCTCAGCAGTAAGCCCGGCATGATCCCCGCAACGAACAGCGAGCCAATCGACACCGTGCCGCCCGCCGCCAGCGAGTACAGCACCGAGTTGTGGCTGGGTGGGGTGAGCAATGCCTGCACCGAGCCGCTGACGGTTACCGCCGTGGAGAACTCGCGCGGGTAGCCCCTGCGCTCCATCTCGGGTATCAGTACCGAGCCTACCGATGCGGTGTCAGCCACCGACGAGCCGGAAATGGCGCCGAAGAAGGTCGAGGCCATGATATTGACCAGCGACAAACCGCCCCGTACGAAGCCCACCAGCACGCCGGCGAAGGCCACCAAACGCCGTGACATGCCACCTTCGGCCATGATTGCGCCAGCCAGCACGAAGAACGGAATGGCGAGCAGCGAAAACTTGTTAACCCCACTGGCGATCTGAATCATCATCGCCTGCAGCGGGATGTCGATCCACCAGGCGCCGATCAGCGCCGACAGGCCCAGAGCGAAGGCCACCGGCATACCGATCAGGATGAGCACGATGAAGCTGCCCAACAGAATGAACGCATCCATTTACGCAGCTCCTTCGTTTTCTTCGGCCAGATCGTAACGAACCACCTTGCGGTTGCTCTGATCGCCCAGCAGGAGGTTTTCCAGTACAAAAACCAGGGTCAGCAGGCCACCGACGGGGATCGGCGCGTAGGTCATGCCCACCCGCACCCCAGGCAACGAGGCCAACGACTGGTTCCACGTGGTGATGCACAGCTTGACGCCGTAGTAGGTCATGAACACGCATACCAGGATCATCAGCACCTGAACCAGCAGTGCAACCAGCTGGCGCTGCAGGGGTGGCAAACGGTCGGTGATCATCCCCACCGCCATGTGCGCGCCGGCCCGGTAGCTGGCGGCAGCGCCGACAAAGGTGAACACCACCATCAGCAGGATCGCTACCGGCTCCGGCCAGCTGGAGCCGGTACCCAGCACATAGCGGGCGAAGATGCCCCAAGGGATGATCAGCGACATGGCCAGGATCGACAGGCCCGCGACCCAGATACAGCTGCGGTAGAGCGTGTCGTTGACGCTCAGGAAAAGCGATTTCATAGGTATCACCAAAGCGGCAGGGCGACGGGCGTCGCACTGCCGAGGTCAAACTTGGAAAGGGGCCGGTATTACTGTACGGCGTCGATACGCTTCATCAGGTCGGCGTACGGTGCACCGTATTTCTCGCGTACCGAAGCGGTAGCGTCGAAGAACGGTTTCTTGTCGACGGTGATGAACTCCACGCCAGCAGCCTTGAGCTTCTCTTCACTGGCGGCAGTCTTGGCATCCCACAGCGCACGCTCTTCCATCTGCGCTTCGCGGGCGACCTTCTTCACCAGCGCCTGCTGCTCAGGGGTGAGCTTGTTCCAGGTGGTCTTGGACATCACCACCGGCTCTGGCAGGATCAGATGGCCAGTGAGGGTGAAGTACTTGGCGCTCTGATAGTGGTTGTGCTCGAGCAGGGTTGGCGGGTTGTTTTCGGCGCCGTCGATTACCCCGGTCTGCAGGGCGCTGAAGATCTCGCCGGTATCCATGGCGATGCCGTTGCCCCCCATGGCGTTCATCATGTCGATGAACAGCGGGTTGCCCTGCACGCGGATCTTCATGCCCTTGAGGTCTTCCAGGCTGCGCACCGGCTTCTTGGTGTAGATGCTGCGCGAGCCACCGTCCATCCAGGCCAGGGCCACCAGGTTGAATTCGGAATTGGTGATCTTGTCGAGGATCTCCTGGCCGATATCGCCGTCGATGATCTTGCGCATGTGGTCATGGTCGCGGAACACGAACGGCATGTTGAACACATTCACGTCAGGCACCACCGGGCCGACGATCCCCAGGCTGACGCGGGTCATCTGCACGGCACCGATCTGCGCCTGCTCGATGACTTCCTTTTCCGAGCCGAGGACGCCGCCAGGGAACATCTTGAAAGTGATCTCGCCATTGCTGGCCGCTTCGATCTTCTTGCCCATGTTCTGCTCGGCGACCACGGTCGGGTAACCGGCCGGGTGGATCTCGGCGAACTTGATGTCCAGCGCGTGGGCTGGCAGGGAGAGGCTGAAAGCGAACGGGAGTGCAGCAAGAAGCAGCTTGCGTTTGAACGTCATGATGAAACTCCGTGGTTTTTATTATCTGGTTTCGGGCGTGCGAGTGTGGTTGGCAGTACGGGTGTTCAGCCCCGGCAGGCAGGTTCCTCCAGGCCTTTGACGCCGAGTTCGAAAGCAAAAACGCCCCCGGCCAGCGGCTGGTCGCCGAGGTCGATGCCTGCGGGGCGGATCGAGGTGACGAACAGGGTGTCCAGGTTGGAGCCGCCGAATGCGCACATCGCTGGCTTTTTGACCGGCACGTTGAGTGAGCGGTCCAGGCGGCCATCCGGTGTGAACCGATGGACCTGACCGGCATCGTTGCCGCAAATCCAGTAGCAGCCGTCCTGGTCGATGGCAGCGCCGTCCGGGCGGCCGGGGAAGGCATGCATATCGACGAACAGCCGCTTGTTGTGGGGTGTGCCACTGTCAATGTCGTAGTCGAACACCCAGATTTTCTGCACGTCAGGGTGCGAGTCCGACAGGTACATGCGCGTGCCGTCGGGGCTGAAGGCCAGGCCATTGGGCACGATCATGCCGTTCTGCTGCAGGTGCAAGCGGCCCTTGCCGTCATGCCGGTACAGCGCGCCGACCGTGGCGCCTTGCTGCATGTCCATCAGCATGGTGCCGGCCCAGAAGCGGCCCTGGCGGTCACAGCGCCCATCGTTGAACCGCATACCGCTGCGGGCATGGTCGACGGCGCTGAGCAAGTGGCTGGCCAGGCTGCCATCGGCCTTGGTTTCAAGCTGGAAGATGCCGCTTTCCATGCCGGCGATCCAGCCCTGCTCAGTGCGCGCTATGCAGGCGATCATCTCGTCGGCTTGCCAGCTCTGGTGCGCACCATCGGGCTGCCAGCGATGCAGCGTGCGGGCAGGAATGTCGACCCAGTACAGGGCTTGTTCGGTGGGGTGCCACACGGGGCTTTCGCCGGTGCCGTTGCGGGCGTCGACGATCAGTTCGCAGTTCATGGCCGGGCCTCCTGAAGCACTGGGTATCAGTTGAACGGTCCGGCAACGGCGAAGGCGCCGCCCTGATAGACCATGCTCGGGTCATCGGCGGCAGGGGCCGGCTGGGCCTCTACCACGTCGCGAAACACCTCGGAGGTGTCTTTCGGCGCGTAGCCCAGGTGTGCGGCATAGCGGTTGTCCCACCATACGGTGCGGTTGTCGGAGGCACCGTAGACGATGGTGTGGCCCACATTGGGGGTGTGCAGCCCGCGTTCGATCAGCTGCACCAGGTCGTCGTAGCTCAGCCAGGTGCACAACATCCGCAGGTTCTGTGGCTGGGGGAAGGAGGAGCCAATGCGGATGCTGACGGTCTCGATGCCATAGCGGTCGAAGTAGAAGCTGGCCACATCCTCGCCGTAGCACTTGGACAACCCGTAGTAGCTGTCGGGCCGGCGCGGGGCGTGGGCGTCGATGCGTTCGTCCTGGCGGTAGAAACCGATGGTGTGGTTGGAGCTGGCGAAGATGATGCGCTTGACCCCATGCTTGCGCGCCGCCTCGTAAACGTGGAACACACCGCAGATGTTGGGGCCGAGGATGTCTTCGAAGGAGTGTTCGGTGGATACGCCGCCGAAATGGAGGATGGCGTCGACACCTTCTACCAGTGCGTGGACGGCGGCCTTGTCGGCCAGGTCGCAGGTCACGACCTCTTCATGCGGGCCCGCAGCAGGTGCCATCGGGCTGATATCGGAAAGGCGCAGGACCTCAGCGTAGCCTTGCAGGCGTTCGCGAAGGACCTTGCCCAGGCCGCCTGCGGCTCCGGTGAGCAGCAGGCGCTTGAGGGGGGTAGTGGTCATGGCCGGCTCTTTTGTTAATTGTTGTAGGTTGTCGTATGACTTGCCTGAATTATCGGCAGTGACTTCCGGGGTTGTCAATGTTATTTCTGTGACCTTGCGGCCCATCGCGAGCCACGGCGCGATGGGCCGCCACGTGCCTGCCTTACAGCAACGACAATGGATAATTGAAGATCAACCGGTTCTCATCGAATTCGTTGTTGCTGTAGTCGCGCCGAATCGAGGAGTTGCGCCATTTAACGCTCAGATCCTTGAACGCCCCGCTCTGGATCACATAGGCCAGCTCCGTTTCCCGCACCCACTCCTTGCCGTCGCTGACCGACGCGGTGTGCACGTCCTTGCCGCTGATGTAGCGGTTCATCAGCGTCAGCCCCGGCACGCCAACGGTGACGAAGTTGAAGTCATGACGCACCTGCCAGGAGCGCTCGTTGGCATTGTCGAAACTGGAGTTGTAGCTGTCGTTGGCCAAGGTCCCGCCGCTGGTACCGTTGACCCGCATCCAGGTATCGCCATCGACCTTTTGCAGGCCCACCCAGAACGTGTTGCCGCCATATTTGGCCGAGAACATCCCCGAATACGTCTTGTTGTCCAGTTGCCCGGCCTTCTCGGAGCCGTCTTCGCCGCCGTGGAAGTAACCGAGGTTGGCGCCGAAGGTCCAGCTGCCCACCGGCTGGCTGTGGCTCAGCTGCAGGTACTGCTGCTCATAGACGTCCTTGAGCACAGCGTTCCACAGCCCGACCAGGGTGCGGTCCTGGTTGAACTTGTATTCGCCACCGACGAAGTTGAACCGGTCCGACAGGGCGCCGGCGTAGCTCATGTCGTCCATGCTGGCGTCGTTGCGCGGGCTGTTGCCGCGGAACTGCCCGCCGTACAGCGTCAGCCCGGCGATTTCATTGGACGTGATTTGCCCACCGCGGAAGGTCTGTGGCAGCGAGCGGCCATCGTCGGAACGCAGGATGGGCAGCACTGGCATCCACTCGCCGATCTTCAGCTCAGTCTTGGAAATCCGCGCCTTGCCCGCCACCGCCAGGCGCCCGAAGTCATCCGCCGGCCGGCCATCGTCATGCCGTGGCAGCAGGGCGGTACCATAGGTGCCGCCACCGCCATCGAGCTTCACCGACCACATCCCCAGCACATCCACACCGAAACCGATCGGCCCCTCGGTGAAGCCTGAGCGTGCATCGAGGATGAAGCTCTGCGTCCACTCCTCGGCTTTGCTCTGCGGGTTGCTGGGGTTGGTGAAGTTGCGGTTGATGTAGAAGTTGCGCAGGCCAAGCGTGGCTTTGGAATCCTCGATGAAGCCTGCGGCCACGCTGGTGCCCGGCAAGCTCCCGATCATGCCGGCGCCCAGCAGGGCGAGGGGAAGGGTTTGGCAGATTTTCATTATTGTTGTGCTCCACAAAAGGGTGAGGCAACCCGTCCACCGGGCACGCGAAAGCGGCCTGCGGCAGGAGCGGGTGGGTACGGGCCGGTGAAGGCCGGGTAGGGTGAACCGGGTTTACGGCACTAGGTGGCCGTGCGTGATGCAATGGAGGGCGGTGCGAGGCTTGGGTGTAGCGCGATGGGGGTCGACATGGGGAGAGTGTCCACTGATTGTTGTTTTTGTTATGTGTTGTCGTACAACTATGGCGATTTTTTAGCAAGCGCGGGCGGTAATGTCAACGCCTACCGAGGCCAATAACGCCTGGTGTAGTAGCTTTCTGAGAGGCATTTTTGATCAACAGAAGCTCTAGCCCGGGCATCCCCCTGCCTTGAAAGAGATACTACGACTAAAGTCGGTGTGAAGGGCGTTGATAGGCCGGTAACCCTGGAACTTTGTGTATCAGGACCGGATCAGGGGGGTTAAGACGCGTTATCTTGGATTTAAAACCCGGTGAGATTGTTGAGCGCCTATGCAAGCGTGCGTACCGAGCGCACCCTTCCCCATGAACCATTGCTAACAGGACATGTCTTACTGCCACCATCGACATGATGTCATTTCACACGCAAGGAGGCTCCATCATGCAATACACCCCACCTACATCCACCGGTAAGCTGCTGGGCACCTATGGCTACGGCAAGGCGCTGATCATCAGCATGCTCATCCTGGGCAGCATCTTCTTCGGCTTGGCCGTTTTCGTCGGCTACCAGAGTATCGCCAGCGACCTGCAATTCAACGGACCCAAGCACATCTTCTACTTCACCGTCGCCTTGCTGGCTGTGCTCGGGCTGAGCATGTTCGCCCTGGCCCTGTGGCAGATAAAGCTGCGCAAAGCGCGTTACGAGGTCTATGAAAAAGGCATCTGTCAGATCATCGGCAGCGAACGTGACTACGTGCCTTTCAGCGAGATGAATGACGTGTACCTGTTCGCCTCTGGCCAGACAGCCTTCGCAGGCCTCATCAACAACCTGGCTTATCGGCGCAACGCAAGCGAGCCTTTCCGCCGGGTCAATCCGCACCTCAAGGGCCTGTTCGCCTTTATCGAACAGGTGCGCGACCAGCATCTGAACGAACGGCTGCCAGCGGTATACGCCACGCTTCAAAACGGTGGCGGGGTGCAGTTCAACTATCTCGACACCAAACAGGTATGGGGCAAGCGGATCAGTGGCGACTTCATTAACGTCACCACCAAGCCCCTGACCGTCACCCGCGACGCGCTCGACATCGATGGCCGTAAGGTCGCGTTGAGCAGCCTGGCCAATGTCGACCTCAATCAGTGGACAGAGTTGGTCGTTATCAAGGACGAGAGCGGTCAAACACTGTTGTCGACCGTCGGTAACGGGATCATGAGCTTCGATCTGTTCCTCAATACCCTGCACAACCTGCTAGACGCACCGCAAGCGCAGGCGGACAACGCCGTCACTGCCTGACGACAGGCATCGGAGCCGCTTGGCGGCTCCTGATTGAGTCAAACCTGAATTGAAGCGCTTCGAGGGGGTTGGTGTCTCCGCCAACCGGCCTTATACTCCTCCACGGCCTCGCCCTCGACCACGTGACTGGCTTGTTCCATGTCGGGCACACTTCTGCCCCTTGTCGGCGTGGGCGAGGCCTCTCCCTTATCCAGTTGTCCCCCCCCGGTCCACGCTCGAATGCTGTGCTTGCAGGTCATTCAAGCAGTTTGCTTGCACCCATGGCCATTATGGCAAGGTCCCGCTCCGGCACTTCGAGGCTGCGACGATAATGCTCCTCGAGATCCGGTGCCCAGCTCGCCACTTCATCAATTACCTCGATGGCCTGCGCCTGGGAGAGCCCATAGTGTTCAACTTGGCTCAACAGGTTTCGTCGTGAAATTTCATGCCCATAACTCCCGATAGCCATTGCCAGGCGTGAAGGCGGGGCCCCATCGGTAGTCGGCACTACGTCATACATCGGCGACAATCGCCAGCAGTCGTTCGTAAACACCACTGCCACATTCTTAGGATGGTCATCATCGTTACCGACGAGAATGTTGAAACAGATCCGCTTGAACAGCTCCTGGCGGTCCGCTTCCGGCACGCCACGGCGGTTCATTTCGTCTACCAGTACCCCGTAATGCCATTTCTTCCAATCCCCCTGCCCGAGCCAGTTGCTGTCGAGCAAGGTCAAGCCGCTTAGCATCGGAACGCGTGAGTATTGGCCGTTAGCTGCCAGCGCTCTGTCAAACCGGTCGACCAGCAATGTGTTGACCCGCCCTTTGTGCAAGCGAACGTTGGCAACATTCAAGCCTTTGTTGGCGGCGAATACCATGCACGCATACTCAAGCGAAGGGATGTCGTAGTTGTCGTGGCGATCCCGAGGTTTGGCCAGGATGAATCTGCCTGCCTCGACCAAGGTACATTTGGGGCGCGCACCACCGAGCGAGGAGCGTTGCTGCAACGTAGCCTTGGTCGCTCTATCCGTGCCAGGTGGGAAGCCGCCCTGGACTCCGTCTGCAAACTGGATGAACGCATCCAATTGAGTGAGTGTGCCCAGACCTGCCTGGCCGATGCCTTCAGGTGGCACTTTGCTGCTGCCCACCATCAGGCTGCCGGCGCGATCATGGTTGGGCGACTTCTGCAGGTAACTGATAGCGTCCATCTCGCCGCCATGCTCGCGGATGACCAGCCGCTCGCCCCAGCCATCCGGCGCGGCATCCCTGATGAAGCCAGGAAGGCCGCCGTTCTTGGTAATGTTGGTATAGGGCTCCGCGCGCAGAGGGTAGTGCAGTGGATCAGGCACCCAGCCCCCTGCCTTGTAATAGTCAGGGCTGTAGACGAACTCACCTACACCCTTTTCCACGGTAAGGCGCCCGAGCGTGGTGACCTCAAGCGATCCAGGTTGCTGGATGTAAATGTACAGTGAAGGCATTAGAAATCATCCTCGGAGATACGCTTGAGCCGCACGCGATGCTCGGTGGTGTAGGGCGCGGGGGAGGCCTCAGGGATTTCCTTGAAGACATCGTCAAGCAGGCCGAGATGCCACAGTGCGGTCATATAGCTGCGCATTTCCACAGTCGGCGTACCTGCTTCGATTTTGCTCAGCGTGGTGGTAGACAGGCCGGATTGAGCTGCAAGATCTTTCTGACGCATTCGACGTTCTAGCCGTCTGGTTTTGACCAGAAGCCCGATTTTCGTTAGCCGGTCTGCACACATCAAGGGGAAGGCGAGCATTTTAAGATATTCTATAAGCGTTTTTATCGAAGGTAAGCATGACTATAGCACTGCTTATATGTACTGAAAACCCGAGTGCCGACCCGAGTGTATGGGCAGGCGAATCATGGAGGATACGTCTTCCACTGGATTCTGCAGAGCATTCGAGGTAGGCGGCGAGCCCGTAAGACTTCAGCATTTAACGTCTCTATAAGCATGCTTAAGTGGCTTAAGCATGCTTATAGAGGCTTTTATGAAGAGAGTTGATCGGCATTCGCTACGTGGTGCTCACAGCAGCTTTTTAGACGCCATGCATGCGCAATGCCCGCTGAGCGCACTCGCGCCAGCTCATTTTGCGCTTCGCCATCGGCGAGTGTCCGGCCGCTTCCCCCGCCATCATTACCGGCATATCCCGCATCCTAACCCAGGGCTCACTTTGCCAATACAACAGCGTCGCCGTACGCCCGCCTGGCCAACACATCTGTCCCAGTCGCGGCACATCCTCGAATGCTGCCGACTGCCCATCGCGCAGAACCGCCACCACCTCATGCGTCAGCCACCAGCGCAGATGGCGGTTCTCCGGAATGTGATGATGCGCCAATAAGGTGTAGGCCCCGGATTCGCTGACCATCATGGTCTCTTGACACTGCCCATAGCGCAGCAGCTGCACGTTGCGGTACTGGTCCGGGTCGAGTTTGCGAATGCAGTGTTCATCGAAGAAGCGAGCGCTCAGCCGGCCTAGTTCGTGAGCGCAGAACCAGGCTTGGGATTCGAGCCAGAGGGTGTGGAGGGGGCGGTTGTGGCGTGTGAAGAGGGTGGATGAGTAGTATTTGTCCATGATTGGCCTTCCAAAGCTAGGAGAGCCGTTACTTACGGGAACGGGAACCCGCTGCGTGAGCGTTTCTTAGGCGCTTCTGAAGAGTATTCCCGTTCTTTCCCACAAGCAACCACATACAGGAACTGATTATTTCAACATGTTAAATCTTACCGCTAATTACATCGAGCATTAAGCAGATGTGATGTCTGATTTGAAGCTCTTTGTTTTTTGGTAGCCCGGGCCATGTATTGTTTGCCACGTGGTATTTATAGGACTGAAGTGCGCTGTTATCGCTGAATTCGCCGGGGCGGGAGGTAGTTTCTCTGACAAGCTTCCTGGCGGCATCGAGGAATTTTGATTCGACACTGCCGATGTTTCTATCAGTCTCTTCGGAGACAAAGTGTTCGATCCAGATGTCTTGGGTAGCTTTGTCTTTGTAAATTGCATGAATTGTCACGGCGCCGGGCTTCCCTCCGCCGATTTCGAGTTTTTGCCCAGTTATTGTGTAATCTCCATATGCAAGCTTGTCTAAGCCTATTGTCTTGTGCTTATCCGTGAAGTGCTCCTTTCCTGAATAATCAGCGTTTTTAGCTTGTTTGATAAAGCTATCTTCTACGCTTATCAGGCTTAGGGTAGGGAGAGCTCCTTTATGTGCGGAGGTGATTTTATTGCTTAGAATGATATTGTATTTAATGTTGGGGAAATGAGGGTGTGTCCCAAACTCATTTAAACTGATGCTGGGGTTATTGTGGATGAGGGCTACGTTTTGTTGGCTGTACTTGTTTAAGAAGGCATCTACTTCGTTTTTTGTTGTGTTTTTGGTGAGATTGAAGCCGGGCACTATCGAAGGGGAGCTGTGAATGAAGTCTTTTATGTGTTTGTAGAATTCTTCCTGGGGGTTTGAAATGCCTTTGAACTCATTATGTGAAGGATTAGTAGCGATAATTAATGGGTGGCCTGCATCCGCGAACGCCTCAGTGCAAGCTTTCAAGCCCTTCGTGTTAATGATTACAGGTTCAAGCACGGGGACTAGGCCTGAAAGATCAAGTCCATCCTTAAGCAGAGCCCTAAGAGCCAAAAGTTCGGATTGTCTTGCATATAGGTAGGGGCTGTACATATAGCTTTCCTTGCATCATGTATTAGTGTAGGTTTTTCTCAAGCGCTATTAAAAGTCTTTCTCTTTGAGGGCGTGACAAACTTGAGGCATAACCAAGAATACGAAGATGCTCGGGAAGCCTTAAGAGGAAGGATGCCGACTCGATGCTGGTCGTTCTTAGGCGCATGGAGTTCACGAAAATTTCGTGTGCTTGGGTTGGGTCTAAGGTGCAGAAAACTTTTTCGCAGTGCTGTCTGATTATGCCGTTGGGTAGCGAGATTTTTGTTTTTAAAATTTCCTCGAGAGCTGTGACGTATTCGTCTCTCCGCAGCGTTTTAAAAATTGTTGCCGGATTTATGTTGGCTTTGTTACTTTGAGCTGGTCGGACGATTGAGAGACAATCTCTTGATGTCAGGGTTATAATTCCTATTTCTTTTGGGCATGCTTTTTCGTAAGTGGCTGCCAGCCTTGGGGCGGTGACTATGTATATATTGTCAAAAGCTTTGAGGTAGTTTGGAGTCTGAGTCGTAAGTCGTCGAGGTGAGTCAAGCTCTGTTTTGATTTCATATGCTGTTGAGGTTCCGTTGAAAATTGCTAGATCAACAACGGAATCTTCAATTGGAAGCTCTACGGCGATAGAAGAAGTTTTTGGGCTATGTCGTCCAAAAACCACTCGGTTTGCGATTGCTGTTTTGTATATGTATTCGTTTCTGTAAGCTTTCTTAGTGAGCTTGAAAGCAAATTCGTACAGATCTGACACAGTCGTTACGTCCGCTGGAACGAAATCCTTAATGTCTTTGAAGATGTCAGCGGGGTGTGAACCTTTTGCTAAAGACAAAAATTTTGATCTACTCAAAATTTTTGAAAATGAACGGTGTGTGTTTATATCAAAAATCATAATGAATCCAAATATTAGCTCGGTGAGCTATAGATCCAGGCTGTCAATGGAGCTGGGGCAATCACATCGCTGATTGCAAAGTACCATCACGTCTTTTGGGTGTCCACCTTCAAGTTTTTGACGAATACCTAAAAAGTAAAGGCCGCCAAATGGCGGCCTTCCTGGCACTGCGGAGGTTTAGTCCCAGCTCAACGCACCACCAGTCTGATACTCGATCACACGCGTCTCAAAGAAGTTCTTCTCTTTCTTCAAGTCCATGATCTCGCTCATCCATGGGAACGGGTTGGTAGTCCCAGGGTACTCTTCCTTCAGACCAATCTGGGTCAAACGACGGTTGGCGATGAACTTGAGGTAGTCCTCCATCATCGCAGCGTTCATGCCCAATACACCGCGTGGCATGGTGTCACGGGCGTATTCGATCTCCAGCTGGGTCCCTTGCAGGATCATCTGGGTCGCTTCTTCCTTCATCGCCGCGTCCCACAGGTGTGGGTTCTCGATCTTGATCTGGTTGATCACGTCGATACCGAAGTTCAGGTGCATCGACTCGTCACGCAGGATGTACTGGAACTGCTCGGCAACGCCGGTCATCTTGTTGCGGCGGCCCATGGACAGGATCTGGGTGAAGCCGCAATAGAAGAAGATGCCTTCCAGCACGCAGTAGTAGGCGATCAGGTTGCGCAGCAGCTCTTTGTCGGTTTCGACGGTGCCGGTGTTGAACTCTGGGTCGGAGATGGCACGGGTGTACTTCAGGCCCCAGGCGGCTTTCTTCGCGACCGACGGGATCTCGTGGTACATGTTGAAGATCTCGCCTTCATCCATGCCCAGCGACTCGATGCAGTACTGGTAGGCGTG